>NZ_JAGXJL010000006.1:0-358767 GCF_019091475.1 Streptomyces sp. GbtcB6
GGGCCGCCGCCGCCAAGCGGGTCGCGGACCGGGTGGAGGTGCTGCGGCTGGGCCGGCGCGTCGCGTCGTACACCGCCGCCGACACGACGATCGAGGAGCTGGTCGGGGCGATGACCGGCTCGCTGGACGGGCCGAACGGGACCGGGGAAGCGGAGGGCGCACGATGACGGCGCAGAGCGAGAAGGCCCCGGCGGCCGTGGGCGGCCGGGCCGCGGTGCCGGACTGGGTGCGCCGTGCGGCAACCCTCAACGAACTGTGGACCTTTGTCATCCTGGTGGCGCTGGTCCTGTTCTTCACCATCGCGGCGCCGGGCAAGTTCTTCACCACGTACGACATCACCCAGATCGCCGTGAACGCGGCCATCTATCTGGTGCTCGGTGTCGGCATGACGTTCGTGATCATCACGGCGGGCATCGATCTGTGGATCGGCTCGGTGCTGGTGCTGGCCGCGGTGGCGGCGGGTGAGTACAACATCCATCACGGCGGGGCGACTTCGGGCTGGGGCACGGTGGCGTTCTGTGTCGTCATCGCGCTGGCGGTGGGCACGGCGTGGGGCGCGCTGCAGGGCGCCGTGGTGGCGACCGGCAAGGTGCCGCCGCTGATCGTGACGCTGGGCGGGCTCGGCGCGGCGCTGGGCATCGCCGAACTCGCCACCGGCGGCCAGGACCCGGCCGGGGCGTCCTCCACGCATCTGCAGAACAGCCTCGGTTTCGGCAAGGTGCTCGGTATCCCCTGGATGGTGATCCTGGCGGCCGTGGTGACCGCGGTCTTCGGCGCGGTGCTGGCCGGCACCCGGTTCGGCGAGCACACCCTCGCGATCGGTTCGAACCCCACTGCCGTACGGCGGGCGGGTATTCCGGTGGGCCGGCAACTGGTCAAGGTCTACGGCCTGATGGGGCTGCTGGCCGGGCTCGGCGCGGTGATGTGGCTGGCCTCGTACGGCACGACGTCGATCGCCGGGCACTCCACCGACAACCTCAAGGTGATCACCGCGGTGGTCCTCGGCGGTACCAGCCTGTTCGGCGGGCGGGGTTCGGTGCTGGGCACGGTGATCGGTGTGTTCATCCCGGCGGTGCTGACCACCGGGCTGATCGTGATCGGCGTCCAGCAGTACTGGCAGGACGTGGCGGTGGGTGTGGTGCTGGTCGTGGCCGTCTACATCGACCAGCTGCGCAGGAAGACCCGGGAACGCGCATGACCGGATGGCTCGTGACGGGATCGCCCGTGACGGGATCGCCCGTGACGGGATCGCCCGTGACGGGATCGCCCGTGACGGGATCGCTCGTGACTACTGAATCGCTCGTGACTAGGGAGGACTCCGTGATGAGGAGCATTCGCAGCAGGCGCCGGTTGCTGGTCGCGGTGGGCACGGTTCTGGCCCTCGGCGCGGGGGCCTCGGCGTGCGGATCGTCGGACGACGGTGGCGGCTCGGGTAGTTCGGGCAGCGCCAAGGGCAAGAAGGTCCGGCTGATCACCGGGGTGAAGAGCGACCCCTTCTACATCACCATGACCTGTGCCGCGCAGGAGGAGGCCAAGGCCAAGGGGATGGACTTCACGGCCGACGGTTCCGCGCAGTGGGACGTGTCCGTGCAGCGGCCGCTGCTCGACTCGACGGCCGCCTCCCGGCCCGACGGGCTGCTGATCTCGCCGGTCGACACCAGCGCGCTGACGCCGTCGCTCAAGCAGATCCAGTCGGCCGGCACCAAGGTGGCGCTGGTGGACACGACGGTGACCGACACCTCGATCGGCATCACCCGGATCTCGTCGGACAACGAGAAGGGCGGCCGGGTCGCCGCCGACGCGCTGGCCAAGCTGATGAACGAGAAGGGCTCGGCCATCGTCATCAGCGTCAAGCCCGGCGTGTCGACGACCGACGCGCGGATCAAGGGCTTCACCGAGGAGATGGCCAAGTACCCGAAGATCAAGGTGCTGCCCACGCTCTACGACAACGACCTGCCGGCCACCGCGGCCTCCCAGATCCAGTCGACGCTCGCCGCCCACCCGGACCTCGGCGGGGTGTTCGCGGGCAACACCAACACCGGTCAGGGCATCGCCACCGGGCTGAAGCAGGCCGGCAAGGAGGGCGCGGTGAAGGTGGCGGCGTTCGACGCCGAGCCGGACGAGATCGCCTCGCTGAAGTCGGGCACCCTCCAGGTGCTGGTCGCCCAGGACCCGGCGGCGATCGGCCGGCAGGCGGTGGACCAGCTCGCCAACGCCTTCGAGGGCAAGTCGGTCAGCAAGTCGATCGGCACCAACATGGTGGCGATCACCAAGGACAACATGAACGACCCGTCGGTCAGCAAGTACTTCTACAAGTCGCAGTGCTGAACGGAGTTCCGCGAGAACGAATCTGACGACTGGTCGAAGACCCGTCCGACGTACGGTCAGCGGCCGGGCGGACCCACCCTCCTGGGTCCGCCCGGCCGCCGGTCGTACGGGCGGGTCAGCTCTACGAGCAGGACTCGCCGTTCAGCGTGAAAGCGTACGGCGCCGAGTTCTGGCCGCTCCAGGTACCGAGGAAACCGAAGGACAGGGTGCCGTTCGCGGCAACCGACTGGTTGTAGTTGGCGGCGTCGGCGGTGACCACGCCGCCGTTCTGGCTGACGGTCGCGTCCCACATCTGGGTGACCTTCTGGCCGTCCCGGAAGGACCACTGGACCCGCCAGCCGGACAGGGCCTGGGTGGTGGTGACGGTGACGGTGGACTGGAAGCCGTCGGTCCACTGGTTGACCAGGTCGTAGGAGACCTGGCAGGCGGCGGGCGCCGCGGAGGGGGTGGGAGTGGCGGAGGCGGTGGCGTGGTGGCCGCCGGTGCCAGCCGTGGCCGAGGAGGTGCCCTGGGGCTCCGGGTCGGGGTTCTTGTGACCCGGAGTGTCGACGGCGGTGGCCGAGGCGGAGGGGGCGGCGGAGGCGGTGTGCGTGGGGGTCGGGTCGGCCGACGGGAGGACGGAGCCGGGGTCGGCGACCGGCTGCCGGTCGTCCTGGGAGGCGGAGGCCGTGTCGTCGCCGGAACCGCCGCCCATCGGCATCATCGACACGCCGAGCGCCACCAGCGAGATCATCACCGCCGCGCCGAGCAGACCGTGCCGCAGCACCTTGCCCCGGCCGCTGCCCTCCTTGGGGTCGCCGCCGTCGTGGTCGGCGCCGACCGGGCGGCCCGCGCCGAGCCGTACCTCGGCGGCGCGGCGGCGGCGCTCCAGGTAGGCGAGGCCGCCCCAGCCGATGACCCCGCCGGCGAGTGCCGCGGGCAGTCCGCCGCCGTGCAGCCGCAGACAGGCGGCGGCCTCGGCGCACTGCACGCAGGTGGCGAGGTGCCGGGAGAGGTCCTCGGGCGTGTCGGCGGAGGAGGACCGCGTGACCGCGTCGAGGAGCCGGGCGTAGCTGCGGCACTCGGCGGCCATCGGCGTGTCGAGGTGGGCGCGGTGGCAGCGGTCGCGGAAGAGTCCGCGCACCTGCTCAAGCTCCTGTGCGACGACCACCGGGTCGAGACCGAGCCGGCGTGCCACGGAGGACAGCGGCAACGCCTCCACCTCGGCCAGCCACAGCAGTTCGGCGTCCGCCTCCTGCATGTCCCTCAGGCCGCGCAGCGCGACGGGCCGCTGCAACGGCAGCCCCGTGTAGCGCGCGGCCTTCTCGGAGTTGAGCCACAGCCGCAGGTCCGGGTCGAGCTGGTGCCCGAGCCCTTCGGCCTCCCAGGCGGCCGCCGTGTTGCGCACGGCGGTGAGCAGCAAGGGGATCATCGGCAGCCGGGCGGCGCGCCGTCCGGAGCTGCGGACCGGAGCGAAGTCCGCTTCACGGGCTTCACGCATACCGAGCGTGAAGGCCTCGGTGGCCAGTTGATTGGCCGTCAGAGAGCCGGACGTGCACAGGTCGGCATAGGAGAGCACCGCGTCCCAGCATTCGGAGAACAGCGCTGCCTCGGCGGCGTCCTGAGGGGTCGGCAGGTCGGGCATGGGTCTCCTGCATCCAAAGCGAGGTCAACTCACCGTATCGGCAACGGAGTTGGGGGGAACCTCGCGGCGGGCCCGAGTTTTTCACGTCTCCTGCACAACTGACAAGCGGCATATTCAAAACCGGCTACCGGTGGTCGTGCCACGGATTCTCCCCGTCGCCCATACCACCGGTCCCCGGCGTCACGTCAACCGCTGCGCCCAGCTGTCCGACCGCTCCCCGGCCGCCACCCGCCCCCGCGCGTCGAGCGCCCGCACCGGGTACGCGGACCGCGCGCGGGGATCGCGGTCACCGTACCGGACAGACGCTGACGGCCGAAGCGGGCACCTGGCCGTGGATCGTAGCCCGGCCGGAGAACGCGTTCGTGTCCACCGTGGTCCACAACTCCGGCCCCTAGTACGGACAGCGACCGCGTTTCGACTCACCGTTCTCGTCAGTCACTTGCGGCGGGCCGCCGGGAGTCACACCTTCGTCGGCTCCTGAGCGGGCAGGCTGTCCATGAAGGAGCTGACGGAGAAGACGGCACGGCCGGGTCCGGGCTCGCCGTAACCGGGCGGGGAGGAGAGGCCGAAGTCCTCCATCGTCTGGCGGTAGGCCTGCAGCAGCCGGATGTGGTACTCCAGCGGGGCGCCCTGCGGGTTGGCCTTGCCGAGCGGGGTGGTCGGCTCCGGGCACCAGGTGGTGAAGCGGGGCGTGATGCCGTGCGACATGAAGAAGCGCAGCCCCTCGGTGGTCGACGCGATCGCCTCGTCGACGGTCTTGAACCCGAACGGCTCGGCCATCTCCACACCGGCCACGAAGTTGGGGATCACGTTCCGCGCGCCGAAGATCTCGGCCGAGTCCAGGATCCGCTTGTGCCACTCGTCCCGGCCGACGTACCGCTCCTTGCCCGGGCAGTACATCTTGAAGAGGTACTCGTCCCACACCTCGAAGTTGGGGTGGTAGATCTGCACGCCGTAGTCCTTGAACCGCTGCACGTCGTCCCGCGGCAGCGCCTGCGCGACGACCTTGCCGATCCAGCGCCCCGGGAACCGCTCCTCGATGGCCTTGGCGTAGTGCCCGTAGAAGTCGGCCTCGTCCCGCCCGGCGACGGTCTTGGTGATCGCACCGCCGGTCAGCGTGTAGGCGGTGGACGCCTTCGCCGTGTCGTAGCGGTCGATGATCTCCAGGGCTTCGAGGACCTCCTCGACGTCCTTCACACCCGTGTACGGCCGCCCGGCCGCCTTGTGCTGGCGCCAGTTGTGGTTGATGTCGCAGTACTGGCACTCCTCCTTGGCGCCGAAGTACTGGCAGACCCGGAAGACGGTGAGGTAGATCAGGTAGCCCCACTGGATGGTCGGGGCGACCTCCATCACGGACTTTCCGTTGGAGAGCTTGTGCCGGTAGTACTCCGGCATCGGCGGCACGCCGACGTCGGCGATCCGCTTCCCGTCGAGGTAGAGGCCCAGCATGCCCTCGTCGTCGGCGGCCACGCGGTACGGCGAGGTGGGGTTCACCCGCACCGACACCACGGTCCGGCGCAGGTCGTACGGCCCGCCGGTGAGGATGATCTCCTCCGGGGGCCGGCGCAGCGCGGCCTCGCCCAGCTCGGGCAGGGTGCCGTGGTCGAAGGAGAAGATGAAGTACGACTTCGGCTTGACCTCGCCGCTCTCGTTGTCGCTCAGGGCGGAGGGGTCGAAGGCCACACCGCCCCGGAGCAGGTCCTCCTTGAAGACGGCTTCCCGTGGTACGTGCGGGAACCTCTCCATCAGATCTTCGACCAGCGCGGTACGGCTGCCCATCCCGTGTCTCCTCCCGGCTCAGGCGTTCGACTCCTCACGTTATGCCCATGCTCGGGCGTCAGCCGTGCCGGGTCCCCTCACGGCGCGCAATATGCCCCGGTACGGGGGTGTTAGGGGCCAGTGCGGGATCCGTCACCGGTGTCCCCCAGGCCGAGGTGAGCGGCAGGACGCCGGCCCACAGCCCCAGCTCCGCGTCCGGTCCGTCACCGTCGTCCGGCGGTCCGGTACGGATCTTCACGGAGGCCTCCTCCAGGGAGAGGGCGAGGAGGGTGGTGGCAGCCAGCTCCCTGCGGTTCGGGCGGCGGGCGTACGACCACTGGCCCGGGGCCGCGTGTTCGGAGAGAAGGCGCAGGCCCGCCAGCTTCTCCTCGGGGTCGGTCACCTTGCGGGCGGTGCCGTGGACCACCGCGCTGCGGTAGTTGACGCCGTGCTCGAAGACGGACCGCGCCAGCACCAGGCCGTCGACGTGCGTCACGGTGACACACACCGGGGTCCCGCCGGCGAGGCTGCGGCTGGCGACCGAGCCGTGCAGATAGAGCTGCCGCTCGTCCCGCCCGTACACCGTCGGCACGACCAGCGGGCGCCCCTCGACCACCACCCCCAGATGGCAGACGAACCCGGCGTCGAGAATCGCCTCCAGCTCGGCCCGGTCGAGACTGCCCTGCTCGCGCAGCCGGCGATGGCGGGTGCGGCCGGTCACGGGAAGGCGTGGGGACAGCGATTCAGGGGCCATGCCCGCACGCTACCGATACCGCAGGGAAATGGCCACAGCATTGCCGATCACAGCAACCGACGGCACGCGAAGCAACGAAATCAGCAGATCGCTCCGGTCGCTCAGCCGCCGGCGGACCGCCGCGTCGATTCCCGCAGCACCACATGCGTCCCCAGCACCAGATGCTGGCCGTCCGGGAGCTCGTCGCGGTGCAGCGCGAGGCGGACGGCGGCGCGGCCCAGTTCCTCCTGGGGCACGTGGACCGTGGTGAGCGTCGGGTAGACGTCACGGGCGACCGGGATGTCGTCGTAGCCGGCCACCGCGATGTCGTCGGGGATACGGCGGCCGGACTCCCGTATCGCCTGGATCACGCCCGTGGCGATCATGTCGGTGGCCGCGAAGACCGCCGTGAACTCCCGCCCGGAGGTGAGGAGTTCACGGGTCGCCTGGTAGCCGTAGGAGCGGGAGAAGACGCCGTCGAGGATCAGGGCCGGGTCGGGGGCGAGGCCGAGGAGTTCGTGGGCACGGGTGAAGCCGGCGATGCGCTGGGCGCTGGTGGACAGGCCGGGGACCCGGCCCAGGTAGGCGACGCGCCGGTGGCCGCCGGAGAGGAGGTGGCTGGTGAGGGCGAAGGCGCCGCCCTCGTTGTCGTAGTCGACGACCGTGGCCGGGACACCGGGGCCGAGCGGCGGGCGGCCGACGAGGACCAGCCGGGAGCCGGACCGGTCCAGGGCGTGCGCGAAGTGGGTCATGCGGTCGTGGTAGGCCTTGTCCTGCAGGGCGCCGCCCACCACGATCACCGCGTCGGCCCGCTGCTCCCGCATGGTCTCCACGACGGCGAGGATGCGCCGCGGGTCGCCGTGCGTGGTGCAGAGCATGCACAGCCGGCCCTCCGCCGAGGCCTGCTCCTCGACCCCGCGGGCGATGTGCGCGTAGAAGGGGCCGGTGACGTCGTCCACGACGAAGGCGACGGTCTTGTTGGTGGCGCCGCCGAGCGCGCGGGCGTGCGCGTTGACCACGTAGTCCAGCTCGCGCATCGCCTTGAGGACCTTGGTCCGGGTGGCGGCGGCGACCGGGTAGGTGCCGCCGAGGACCCGGGAGACGGTCGACGCGGAGACGCCGGCCCGCGCGGCCACGTCCCGTACCGTCGAGGCGTCCCCGTTCAGCGCCGGCTGCGTCCTCTTCGCCACCGCTCGGCTCCCCTTCGTCATGTGTTCAGGTCACCCTACGAGACGGCCGGAGGCGCCCGGCGGACGGCCCGTCACGCGGCCCGCTCCAGGACCGAGTGGTCGATGGCGTACAGCAGACCGTCTCCGGTCAGCAGCCGTCCGGCCTCCTCCACGACGGTGAGTCCGAGCCTCGCCACCTCGTTGCCCTGCGAGCCGGCCAGGTGCGGGGTGAGGAAGGCGTTGGGGAGGTCGAAGAGGGGGGAGTCGGGGGGCAGCGGCTCGGGGTCGGTCACGTCGAGGATCGCGGTCAGGCGGCCGGTGCGCAGCTCCTCGATCAGGGCGTCGTGGTCGAGGAGGGAGCCGCGCGCGGTGTTGATCAGCACCGATCCGGCCGGCATCAGGGCGAGTTCGCGGGCGCCGAGGAGATGCCGGGTCTCCGGGGTCTGGGGGGCGTGCACGGTGACGATGTCCGAGGTGCGCAGCAGCTCGTCCAACGGCAGCAGGGGGACGCCGAGCCGGGCGGCCTCCGCCTCGTCCACGTAGGGGTCGGCGAGGCCGACCGACAGGTCGTACGGGCGCAGCAGTTCGAGGAGCCGGCGGCCGATGCGGGAGGCGCCGACGATGCCGACGCGGCGGTGGAAGTTGCCGATGCCGGGGACGATGTCGCCGTACGGGAAGGTGCGGCGGGTGCGCAGCAGGTCGCGGAAGGCGAAGACGTCCTTCCCGGCGAGCAGGATCATCGCGAGGGTGTACTCGGCGACCGGCAGCGCGTTGGCGGCGGCGGCCGAGGAGACGGCGATGCCCCGCCGCCACACCTCGGGCGTGGTGAAGCCCTTGACCGAGCCGGCCGCGTGCAGCACCGCCCGCAGTTTCGGCGCCGCGTCCAGGGCGGCCGCGTCCAGGACCGGGCAGCCCCAGCCGGTGACCAGGACCTCGGTGCGGGCGAGCGTCTCCCGTACCCGGGGATCGGTGAAGTCGTGCGCCACCAGAGTGGGATCGATTTCTACGTACTCGCACAGTCGCGCGAGCACCTCCGGCGGAAAGATGTGCGGCACGTTCTGGGCCGTCATGGCGAACAGTGCCTGGGGACGCTCGGGCAAGGAAGTGACCTTCCGGCTCGGTGACGCGCGGATAGCAACCGGTCTCTACCGTAGGTCTCGGCGAATGAGAGGGTCAATGGACAGGCACTCCCCGGAGGAGACGGACACTTCCCGGAGAACGACGGACGCTCCCCCGGAGAACGATAGAAATGGGACGGCAGAGATGACGGATCCGGCGCAGACGGTCACCAACTGGGCGCGCAACATCACCTACACCGCCAAGGAGTTCCACCGCCCGGACTCGCTCGACGAGCTCCGGTCGCTGGTGGCCGGCAGTGCGCGGGTACGGGTGCTGGGCAGCGGGCACTCCTTCAACCGCATCGCCGACCCGGGCCCGGAGGGCGTGCTGGTCTCGATCGCCGGGCTGCCGCCGGCCGTCGAGGTGGACACGGCGGCCCGTACGGTCCGGGTCGCGGGCGGGGTGCGCTACGCCGAACTGGCCCGCGCGGTGCATGCGCGAGGCCTCGCGCTGCCCAACATGGCCTCGCTGCCGCACATCTCGGTGGCCGGCTCGGTCGCCACCGGCACCCATGGCTCGGGCGTGGCCAACGGGTCGCTCGCGGCGCCCGTACGGGAGGTGGAACTGGTCCTCGCCGACGGCTCCACGGTCACCATCGCGCGGGGCGACGCCCGCTTCGACGGCGCGGTGACCTCGCTGGGTGCGCTGGGTGCCGTCACCGCTCTCACCCTGGACCTGGAGGCGGCATATGACATGGCGCAGACTGTATACACCGAACTGCCGCTGGACGGCCTGGACTTCGCAGCGGTGTCCGGGGCCGCCTACAGCGTGAGCCTGTTCACCGACTGGCGGGAGCCCGGCTTCCGGCAGGTGTGGGTGAAGCGGCGCACCGACCGGCCGGCCGTGGACTTCGGGTGGGCCGCGCCCGCGACCGAGGCGATGCACCCGGTGCCGGGCATGCCGGCGGGCAACTGCACCCAGCAGTTCGGGGTGCCGGGGCCCTGGCACGAGCGGCTGCCGCACTTCCGGGCGGAGTTCACGCCGAGCAGCGGGGACGAGCTCCAGTCGGAGTACCTGCTGCCGAGGGCGGCGGCCGTCGACGCCCTGCACGCCGTCGACGGCATCCGGCAGACGGTCGCCCCCGTCCTGCAGACCTGCGAGGTGCGGACGATCGCCGCCGATCCGCAGTGGCTCAGCCCCGCCCACGGCCGTGACTCCGTCGCCCTGCACTTCACCTGGGTGGACGACCTGACGACGGTGCTGCCCGTGGTACGCCGGCTGGAGGAGGCGCTGGCGCCGTTCGACCCGCGGCCGCACTGGGGCAAGGTGCACGCCGTGCCCGGCGAGGTGCTGCGCGGCCGCTACCCGCGGCTCGCCGACTTCCGTGCTCTGGCCCGGGACCTCGACCCCGACGGGAAGTTCACGAACCCCTTCGTGGCAGAAGTCCTGCACGACTGACGGACTTAATCCAACCCTTAATGTAATGGCTTGTCGAAAGCGCTTCCCAGACCATAGCCTTGCGCCGTGTGAAGCACACATCACGTGACATCCGCACCGCGAACCGCTACGAGGTGCTGCGGCACATCATCGCCGAGTCTCCCACCTCCCGGCAGGAACTGGCGGCCGTCACCGGGCTGAGCCTGGCCACGGTCGCCACCCTCGTCGGGGAGCTGCTGGAGCTGCGGATGATCACGGAGGTCGGCTTCGAGGACTCCGCGGGCGGCCGTCCCCGGGGACTCGTCGCGGTCAACCCGTCGGGGGGCGCGCTGATCGGCGTCGACATCGCGGAGACGTACGTCCGCGTCGAGCTGTTCGACCTCGCCCTGAACGTGCTGGCCCGCGCCGAGGAGGACGTGCGCCCCGGCGAGAACCGGCCGGAGCAGGTGGTGGGCCAGGTGGCCGCGGCGGTCGGCGCGGTGGTGGCGCAGGCCGGGATCGAGGGCGCGCGGGTGCTGGGCGTCGGGGTGAGCGTGCCGGGGCAGGTGGACCGGGCCACCGGCATCGCCGAGTACGCGCCCAACTGGGACTGGCACGACGTGCCGTTGCTGCGCCTGCTGTCCGGACACATCGCGTATCCCCTCTACCTGGACAATCCGCTGCGGGCCTGCGCGGTGGCCGAGCAGTGGTTCGGGGCGGCGCGCGGGCGCGGGGACACGGTGGTGGTGAACCTCGGAACGGGGGTCGGCGCCGGGCTGGCGCTCGGCGGCGGACTGCACCGGGGTGTCAGCAACAGCGCCGGCGAGTGGGGGCATACGACGCTCGTGCTGGACGGCCGGCTGTGCCACTGCGGCAACCACGGCTGCGTCGAGACGTACGTCGGCGCCCCCGGCATCATGCTGAACCTGCGGGAGTTGAGCCCGCAGAGCCCGCTGCTGCACCCGGAGGACCAGACGGCCACCGTGGACGCGCTGGCCCGGGGCGTGGCGGACGGTGACCCCGTCGCGGTCGAGGTCGTACGGAACACGGCCCGTTACATCGGCGCCGGTATCGCCAACCTGGTGAACCTGCTCAACCCCGAACTGGTCGTGCTCAGCAGCTGGGTGGCCCGCCGGCTCGGCGAGCCGCTGCTGGCGGAGGTGCGGGACGCCGTCCGGCGGCACGCGCTCGGTCGGCCGTTCGCCGCCACCGAGATCGTCCTCTCCCCCATCCCCACCGACCCGGTCTGCCTGGGCGCGGCCACGTTCGCCCTGGAGGGCGCGCTGCGGTCGGTGGGCCTGCGCAACGGGGGCCGCACGGGCCGCACCGTGCCCGCCTCCCGGTGACCGGCCCCGCCGACCCGGCCGTCCCGCCCCTCGACGTGCCCGCCTCCCGGTGATCGAACAGTCCAAATCGCGGGTCGATTAATCCATTGCCGGGCTCCTCGGCGCTCTGCGACCGTCGTGGCGTATCCGCGGCCGGTCGGCCTCTCGAACCCGACCGGCCGTATGCCGTGCACGGAACGAGGGGGTCCTCAGCGTGGCCGGAAGTATCGAGGTCCGCGGCCTGTCCCGCACCTTCCACACCACCGTCCGGCGCCCGGGTTTCGCGGGCGCCCTGCGATCCCTGGTCAACCCCGAGCGCGTCGAGAAGCACGCGGTCTCCGACATCTCCTTCGACGTCGCCCCGGGCGAACTCCTCGCCCTGCTCGGCCCGAACGGCGCGGGCAAGTCGACCACCATCAAGATGCTCACCGGCATCCTCACCCCGACCTCCGGCGAGGCCCGGGTCGCGGGTGTGGTGCCGTACCGGGAGCGGGAACGCAACGCCCGGAACATCGGTGCGGTGTTCGGGCAGCGGACCCAGCTGTGGTGGGATCTGCCGGTGCGGGAGTCGTTCGCGATCCTGCGGGACATCTACGAGGTACCGAAGACCGAACACGCGGCGCGGCTGCGGGAGTTCGACGACCTCCTCGAACTCTCCAGCTTCTGGGACACCCGGGTGCGGCACCTCTCGCTCGGCCAGCGCGTCCGCTGCGACCTCGCCGCCGCCCTGCTGCACGATCCGCCGGTCGTCTTCCTGGACGAGCCGACCATCGGCATGGACGTGGTGGTGAAGGAGCAGGTCCGCGAGTTCCTCCGGTACCAGGTCGCCGAGCGCGGCCGTACCGTGCTGCTGACCACGCACGACATGACCGAGGTGGAGCGGCTCGCCGAGCGGGTGGTGCTGGTCAACCACGGGCGGCTGGTGCTGGACGGCACCCTGGACGAGGTCCGCCGGGACTTCGGCTCGACCTGGCAGGTGCGGGCGACCCTTGCAGACCCGCACACCCCGGTCGGCCCGCTGCCGGGCATCGCGCTGGTGAGCCATGACGGGCCCCAGGTGGTGTTCGGCCCGGACGGTCCGGCCGCGCCCACCGTCCACCAGGCGCTGAAGCTGGTCATCGAGCGGTACGAGGTGACCGGTGTGGCCGTGGACGAGGCGGACCTGGAGGACGTGATGCGCGCGGCCTACGCCGAGGCCGGGGCCAAGGCCGAGGCGGCGTGATGACGACCCCGACCTACGCCTGGCGCGCCGCCCGGGTCACCCCGCTCGGCGAGCTGTACACCCCGCCCCGCATCACCGCCGCGCTGCTGCGGCTGACCGTGCAGGTGGTGCTGGTCGCGTCCCTGTGGCACGGCCTGTACGCCCAGACCGGTACGACCGCCGGGCTCTCCCGGGACCAGGCGGTCACCTTCGCCGTGCTGGCCGTACTCGCCTCCCGGCTGCGGGAGCTGGACCAGTACGCGGGCCGGGACTCGGTCGCGCAGCACATGTACTACGGCACGATCGTCTACTGGTATCTGCGCCCGCTGTCCCCGCACCGCTACTACGCGCTGCGCGCCCTGGGCGAGCAACTCTACGGACTGGCCTGGGCGTTGACCGGGTACGCGATCTGCCTGGCGTCGGGTGTCGTGGTGCCACCCGAGTCGGCGGCCGTGGCGGGGGTGTTCGCGCTCAGCCTCCTCCTCGGCCAGTGGGTCCTGCACTACGTCATGCTGCTCATCGACCAGTTGTGCTTCTGGACGCTGCGCAACACGGCGGCCCTGCTGATCCTCATCTTCGCGCAGAACCTGATGTCCGGGGTGTACGCGCCGCTGTGGTTCTTCCCGCACTGGTTCCTGGTCCTCAGCTCCTTCCTGCCGTTCCAGGCCACGCTCAACGTGCCGCTGTCGCTGTACGTGGGCCGTATCCCGCTCTCCGACGCGGGCTTCCAGCTCGGCGTCCAGGCCGCCTGGCTGGTGGCGCTGCGCTTCCTCACCCGGTTCCTGTGGCGGCGCGCCGCCCGTCGAGTCGTCTCCCAGGGAGGCTGAGGCACATGAACGCCGTACGGATCATCTGGCGGGTCACGCAGCTCAACTTCCGCGCCCAGCTGGAGTACCGCACCGAGTTCCTGATGATGATCGCGATCGGCGCGGTCTGGCAGGTGTCGGTGATCGTGTTCGCGACCGTGCTGCTGACCCGGTTCGCCGGGATGGGCGGCTGGGACAGCTCGGACGTCCTGCTCATCCCGGCGACCCGGATGCTCGCCCACGGCCTGTTCGTGCTCTTCCTGGGCCGGGTGCACGGCCTGGGCCGGCACATCCAGGAGGGCAAGATCGACGCGTATCTGCTCCGCCCCCTCCCGGTCTACCGCCAGCTCCAGCTGGAGTTCTTCCCGACCAACGCGATCGGCGACCTGACGGTGGCGGTGGGCCTGATGGCGGGCGCGCTGAGCCGCAGCCACCTGGACTGGACGCCGGGCCGGATCGCGTACCTGGTCGCGGCGGTCCTCGGCGGCATGCTCCTGGAAGCCGCACTGTTCACTGTCGTCGCCTCGGCCTCCCTGCGCTTCCCGGCCGCCGACTACTGGGGCCGCTGGCTGGAGGAACTCCTCGGCACCTTCGGCAGCTACCCGCTCAACGTCCTCCCGAGGGCGGTCGGCGGCTTCCTCACCTACGGTCTCCCGCTCGCCTTCGTCGCCTACTTCCCGGCGGCCGTCCTCACCGGCCACGGCCACTCCACCGGCGCCCCCTACTGGCTGGCCGCCGCCTCCCCCCTCCTGGGCCTGCTCGCCTACCTGGCCTCCCGGTGGCTGTGGCGGTGGGCGCTGGGGCACTACACGGGGGTGAACGGCTGACGTTCGCGGGTGTCAGCCGTGCCGCGCGCCGCGGACCGGGGTGCACAGGCCGGCGACGGCGATGAGCGTGCAGCAGGCTCCGGCCACGGCGGCCACGCGGGCGGTGCCGTACTGTTCGGCGGCCCAGGTGAGCACGGCAGCGCCGACCGGGGCGACCGAGTACTGAAGTGTCCAGTAGGCGGAGGTGACCCGGCCCAGGAGGGGCTCGGGGGTGATCTCCTGACGCAGTGACATGGAGCAGATGCCCGCCATGCCCAGACAGGCCAGGTAGACCGCGCTCAGGACGGCCACGGCGGGGACCGTGTGCGCCCGGCCGAGCCCGGCGAAGGCCAGTCCGCACACCGCGGTGGAGACGATCCAGGTGGGCCCGAAGCCCAGTCGCCGCCGGACCCGGGCGACCAGCAGCGCCCCGGCGATCGTGCCGACCGCACCGACGGCCATCACCGTCCCCACCGTGCCGTCGTCGTGGCCGAGGTCGTGCTTGAGGTGGTAGATGACGAGGTCGGTGACACCGAGGCTGAGGAAGCTGAACACGGCGAGGAGACCGGCGAGCGAGCGCAGGATGGGGTGGCGGACCAGGTACGAGAGCCCGGTGCGCAGGTCCTGCCACAGACCCGTGTCCTTGACCGGCCGGTCGTCCGCGGCGCGCGCCCGGACCCGCACGAAGAGGAGACAGGCCGCCGAGACCGCGTAGCTGGCCGCGTCCACGGCCACCGCGTCGGCGGGCCCGGTCCGGGCGGCCACCAGGCCCGCGCCGAGCGGTCCCAGCACGCCGGCCGCGGCCGCGGTGGCGTTCAACCGGCCGTTGGCCTCGGTGAGTCGGCCGGGCCCGACGAGTCCGCGGACGACGGTGACGTATCCCACGGCGAAGAGCATGCCGACGGCCTCGCACAGGGGCAGGACCACGTACAGCAGCCAGAGGCGCGGTCCGGCGAGCCAGACGAGTGGGACCAGCCCGTAGAGGACCATGCGGACCAGGTCGCAGGCGATGAGGAGCTTCCGACGGTCGACCCGGTCCACGACCACACCGGCGAAGACCGCCGCCAGCACCATCGCGGCGCCGCCGACGCCGGTGAGCAGACCCATCCGGGCCACCGAGCCGGTCGCCTGGAGGACCAGCAAGGGCAGCGCGATCAGGCTGAAGGAGTCACCGAGGACGGACAGGGTCTGGGCAAGCCAGAAGAACCCGAAGTCCCGCTGTCTCCACAGCGGTTGACCGTCCGCCGTCCGCTGCCGTGCCGCCCGCGTCACGCGCCGCGCCCCGTTCGCCACGGCTCCCCCTTCCGTCACCCGGCAACCATATGCCGGTGCCCCGGCCGGGCGCGCCGCGATAAATCGCATGACGGCAGAAACCTAGAGGCCCTAGGATCCTGTCTAAGAATCCTAGGGGAGGCATCACATGGCCCGTGCCGGAATCACCGCCGACCGGCTGGTCGCCGCGGCGGCCGAGCTGGCCGACGAGGTCGGCTTCGAGCAGGTCTCGCTGTCCGCGCTGGCCCGCCGGTTCGGCGTGAAGGACGCGAGTCTCTACTCGCACGTCCGCAACCTCCAGGACCTGCGCCACCGGATCGCGCTCCTGGCCGGCGGCGAGATGATCGACCGGATCGCCGTCGCCGTGGCCGGGCGGTCCGGACGGGACGCCCTGGCCGCCTACGCCGACGCCTACCGGGCGTACGCCCTCGCCCACCCCGGCCGTTACGCGGCCACCCAGATCCGTATCGACCCCGCGTTCGTCGACACCGACGCCCCCGCCATGCGCCGCACCGTCGAGATCACCTACGGCATGCTGCGCGGCTACGGCCTGGCCGAACCCGATCTCACCGACGCCGTACGCCTGTTGCGTGCCACCTTCCACGGCTACTGCGCCCTGGAGGCCTGCGGCGGCTTCAACGCGCCGCGCGATGTCCGCGCCTCCTGGGAGCGGGCGGTCGACGCCCTGCACATCGCACTCGAGAACTGGCCCCGCGAGGAGACCGACCACCATGTCTGACCTGTACTACGACGTCACCGGCAGCGGCCCCGTGCTGCTCGTGCTCCCCGGCGGAGCGGGGCACCCCATGGGTCTGGGCCCGCTCACCGAACGCCTCGCCCCGCACTTCACGGTCGTGACGTACGACCCGCTGGGCCTCGCCCACGGCCGCCTGGGCGACCCGGTAGCCGACCAGGCGGTGCGGGACTGGAGCGCGGGCGCGCACCGGGTGCTGGAGGAGGTACTGGCGCAGGGCCAGGGCGAGTCGGCGTACGTCTTCGGCACCAGCTCCGGCGGTATCACCGCCCTCGACCTGCTGGCCCGCCACCCGGACCGGCTCCGGCACGTCATCGCCCACGAGCCGCCGTGCGTCACCCTGCTGCCGGACGGCGAGCGCCTGCGCACCGGGCTCATCGAGCAGCTCGACGCCGCCCGCCCGGCCCCCGGGTCCCCGATGGCCGTCTTCCTCGCCCACGTCCTCCGCCCCTTCACCACCTACAGCCCACCGGCCGCGCTGCCCCGCCTCACGATCGCGGCCGGAATCGACTCGAAGGGCCAACTCCTGTACCGCACGGCGGAGTTCGTCGCCGAGCACACCGGCGCGGCTTTCACGGAGTTCCCCGGCGGCCACCTCGGCGTCCTCGAAGACCCGGCCGGGTTCGCCGACCGGGTCAGGGAGACACTGCTCGGGACCGGGTGACACCACTGGGATGACACAGAGCGACCGACCGCACACCTGGAATGCAGCGACGGAGGAGGCGTGACTATGGTGGAGAGAAGGTCATCACCGAGGGCCTGACCCAGGGCGCAAGCTCCGCCGGCCACCGCACGGCGGAGGCGCATCGCGACGCTCGTCAGCCTTGTGCGCTCGGCGCCATGCCCTTCCCGGACTTCCCGATCATGCCGTTCTCGGATTTCCCCAGGGAGCATTCCCATGGCTGCTCAGACCGCCAAGATCGTCCTCGAACCCGAAGCGCGGGAACTCGCCGAAGCAACCTCGCACCATCCGTTCCTGTACGAGCTGGATCCCGCCGCGGCGCGCAAGGTCCTCGACGACCTCCAGGCCGCGCCGGTCGACAAGCTGCCGGTCGACGAGGAGTGGGTCACCGTGCCGGCCGCCGTGGGCGATGTGCGGGTACGCATCGTCAAACCGCAGGGCGCCACCGGAATGCTGCCCGTCGTGCTGTACATGCACGGCGGCGGCTGGGTGCTGGGCAACGCCGGCACCCACGACCGCCTGGTGCGGGAGCTGGCGGTCGGCGCACGCGCGGCCGTGGTCTTCGTGGAGTACACGCCGTCACCCGAAGCCCACTACCCCGTGGCCATCGAGCAGGGCTACGCCGCCGCGCAGTGGATCGTCCGCGAGGGAGCGTCCAAGGGGCTGGACGCACAGCGCATGGCGGTGGCCGGGGAATCGGTCGGCGGGAACATGACGGCCGCACTCGCCCTCATGGCCAAGGAACGCGGTGACGTCACGTTCGTACAGCAGTCGATGTACTACCCGGTCACGGACGCGGCCATGAACACCGGCTCCTACGACCAGTTCGCCACCGGCTACTACCTGAGCCGGAAGCTGATGGAGTGGTTCTGGGACGCCTACACGACCGACCCGGACCAGCGCGCGGAGATCACCGCGTCTCCCAACCAGGCCACCGCCGAGCAGCTCTCCGGCCTGCCGCCCGCTCTGCTGATCGTCGACGAGGCCGACGTGCTGCGCGACGAGGGTGAGGCGTACGCCGCCAAGCTCCGGGCGGCCGACGTCCCGGTGACCACGGTGCGCTACGACGGCACGGTCCACGACTTCATGTTGCTCAACTCGCTCAGCAAGTCCGAGGCCGCCCGTGGCGCGATCGACCAGGCCACGACGTTCCTGCGCAATGCCGTCGGAACCGACCAGGCCTGACGGAGACGTCCACACGCACGGCAACCTTCCGGGACCCGGCGGCGACCACAGGGCATGACTTCTGCACCACGCACCACACGTCACCGCCGGGTCCACGCCTACCGCAAGCCCGCGATCGGGCTCCTCGCCGCCGGCGGTCTGCTGGCCGGCGCCTGGTACGCCACCGCCGGCGCGGCCACGACCCCGGGCCTGAAGGTCACGTCCACGGCGGTGAGTCTCGGCGCCAAGTTCCCCTACCTCTCCGCGGGTTACAACAACGCCCGGGAGTGGAACAGAACCGCCACCGCGGTCGCCCCCGACGGCACGCTCCGCGTCGCCTGGCCCGCCGCCGACGGCGTGCACGTCACCCCGCTGACCGCGGCCGGCAAGCGGTCCGGCGCCGACACGGTCGTCAAGGGCGCGAAGGAAGTGGGCGGTCTGGTCGCCCACAACAACGGCTTCGCGCTGCTCACCCGGGTCTCCGACACCAACAAGTGGAAGGAGACCGCGGCCGCGATCGTGCGCTACACGGGCGGCAAGCGGACCTGGACCACCAAGCTCACCGGCACCGCCTCCCACGACACCTCCCCCACCCTCGACGGGCAGCTCACCTGGAACGGCTCCAAGTACGGCGCCTACTTCGTGGTGCACGGCGCCGGCGGCTTCGCCGACGGGCACTTCGGCGACAAGCTGTCGTACGTCAGCGCGGGGGGCAAGAAGCTGAGCGGCGGCTGGAGTTGGGGGTGCAGCCACAACGAGGGCATCGCCCTGCACGCCGAGACCTCCGGCGCCTTCACCTCCCTCTGCTTCGACGACTGGCGCTCGGGTCTGTTCGTCTCCACCGGCATCGGAGCCCCGGACGTGGCCCCGGTCGTGCAGCGGGAGCAGTGCTGGGCAGGGTACTGCGGTGGTACCTTCCCCGGCCGCACCGGCGACCTGGTGAAGTCGTCCACCGGCAGGTACGCGACCGCGTTCGCCTCCCGGGGCTCGGCCGCCGCGAAGAAGAACCCGGACGACAGCAGCGGCCGCGGCTGGACGGTCACCCCGAAGACCGCCACCCACCAGGTCGCCATCGCGTTCCTGAAGAACCGCAACTCCGGTCCCGGCAAGGCGGTCTACCTCACCAGTGCCAAGACCGTCGAGAACGTCAACGTGCACCTCGCGCCCTACGGCAAGGACAAGCTCCTGCTCTCCTGGGAGTCCCTGAAGAACGCCAAGTGCTCGGCCGGCACCTGCACCGGCACCTTCACGGGCACGCACCTGCGGCTGGTCGACTGGAACGGCAGGTTCGTCAGCGCCGACAAGGTGGTGAGCGCGCGGTTCACCGGTGACATCGCGGTCCTCAAGGACTCCTCCCTCACCTGGGCCTACGCACCCGTCACCCCGACCTACGGCACCCCGCTCAGCGGGGCGTCACCGACCACGACGACGCTGCGGATCGCCCGTCTCACCCCGTGACGGGAGACGGCGTGCTCCCCGGGGCGCCGAGCGACTCGACCATCCGGCGCATGGCCTCGACGGGCTGCGCCGGATGGCGGGCGGCCGCCTGCCGTACGTACTCGCGCAGGAGCCGAGCCGAAGCAGCCGACGTCGCGGCAGGATACGGCGGGATCCCCCTCTTTCAAGGAGAGGGAGGATGCCAGGATCCGCATGATGCCGAAAGCGGCTCAGCCCCGCGCGGTGTGCTCCACCTCCACGCCGGACTCCTGCCACCGGACCCGGAGCCCGGGACCGCCGCTCCACAGCACCGTCAGCTCCCGGTCCCCGTCCGCGCGTACGGTCACCGTCTCCCCCAGCGCCACGGCGTCCGCCGTGCCGGTGAGCCGGCTCAGCGCGACGAACAGGGTCGCGTCCTGCGCCGTGACCCCGGTCAGCGCGTCGTCGAGGTTCACGGCGGGCAGCAGTTCGGCCCGCAGCCCCTCCGGTGCCGCCCACCCGGTCACCCGCACCGGCGTCCCGGGCTCCGCCCCCGTCACCCGGAAGGCCCGCACCTCCACGGCCCCGTGCACGAGCACGGCGCTGGTCACCCGGGCGCCCGCGCCGGCCGAGTGCCGCGAAGCCGCCCACCCCTCCCCCACGCCCAGCGGCTCGATCCGGGTGCGGCTCGGGTCGTCGCCGACGATCACGCTGTTGTCGTACGACGCCGAGGGCCCGGTCACGGTCGAGTAGCCGAGGCGGGTGTAGTAGGGGTCGTAGCGGACGTCCTCGCTGCCGTGGTTGTGGAGGCGCACGATCCCGTCCGAACTCGTGGACTGGAGAAGCCAGTTGGCGGGAGCGATCGGGGTGACCGCGTCGGCGCGTTCCGCGGGGGCCGGTTCCTCCGGCGCCGTCCACACCTCGTGGTCCGGCGGGAGCAGCAGTCCGAGGAAGCCCTTGCTCGCCCAGTACGGGGAGGCGGGGCCCGAATAGCCCTGCAGGACGGCGGGGTCGGGGCCGTGCCAGCCGAGGGTCAGCAGGCCCCGGTCGTCCAGCGCGTCCCGGTCGAGAAAGTACTGCAGTGCCCCGGAGGCCAGTCGCCGGGTCTCCCCGGGGGACAGGGGGGTACGGCCGGTGAGCGCGCCCAGCCACAGCGGGGCCGTGGTGGCGAAGCGGTACGTCAGGGAGCGGCCCTGGTGCATCGGGGCTCCGTCACCGCCGAACAGGCGGGCGTAGTCGGCGAGATGGCGTTCCAGACGGCCGCCGTACAGGTCCAGCAGCTGCTGGTCGTCGGCCAGCCAGGCGTGCAGCACCGGGTAGAGGTGCATCGCCCAGCCGTTGTAGTAGTCGAACTTGCGGCCGTCGCCGTCCGTGTACCAGCCGTCCCCGACGTACCAGTCCTCGATGCGGGCCAGGCCGTGGTCGACCGCCTTGTGCGCGGCCTCGGGCTCATGGCCCACCTCGGCCAGGAAGCCGCCGACCGTCACCGGGAACAACTCCCAGTTGCAGGGCCAGGGTTCGGCGGTCAGCGCATCGGCGAGCCAGGCCGCCGCCCGTTGCCGTACGGCGTCGTCGAGCCGGTCCCACAGCAGCGGGCGGGTCAGCCGCAGGGCGAGGGCGACCGAGGCGGCCTCGACCAGCGGCTGGCTGCGGTCCTCGATGCGCGGCCAGACGCCCGCCACGCCGGCCGCGAGTCCGTCCGCGTACCGCTGGAGCGCGGTCTCGTCCCGGCGGAAGGCGGCGAGGAGCAGGGTGCGGGCGTAGCCCTCCAGGCCGTCGGAGAGGTGCCCCGACCAGCTCTGGTGGTCGCCGGGGAGGTGGTAGAGGGCGCGGTCCGGAGTGGCGTACGGCTCCACTGCGGCGAGCAGCGCGTCGGCCGCGGCCTCCCAGTGGGCGCGGGTGTAGCCGGTGCGCGGGCTGCGGCGGCGGTCCTCGGGAGGCAGCTGCATCAAGGCTCTCTCTCGCTCGTGCCGTTCGAACCTGGGGCGCCCCGGTTCCGGTCGAGGCGCCCCAGGGGCTCATTCCGCCCGCACGGTGCCCCGGGGCACCAGGTGCTGGGCGAGAAGCTCATCACGCACCAGGCCCGCGTAGACGGTGGCGCCGTACGCGGAGGTGTGCGTGTTGTCCTTCTTCTCGTTGTACAGGTACAGCACCTTGGAGCCCTCCACGCCGAGGGACTCCACCAGCGCCTTGGTCTTCGCCGTGAGGTCGATCAGCGGAACGTCCTCGGCGGCGGCGACCGAGCGGATCACCTCAGGATGATTGACACCGAGCCCGTTGACCAGAAGCGCGATGTCGTTGTTCAGCGTGCCGTCGGCATTGAACCAGCGGCGCACGATGGGTGTGACCAGCACCGGCCGCCCGCCCTTCTCCCGTACGCCCGCCACCAGTGTCTCCAGGTTCGCACGGTATGTCGCCTCGTCGGTCGTCTTGTCGTTGTGCGCCAGCTGGATCAGGACCAGATCACCCGGGCGGATCAACTGCTGGACGGTATCCCAGAGTTGGGGGTTCTGGAGATAGGTCACCGTACTTTCGCCGGAGTCGGCGTAGTTGGCGACGGCGACGCCCTTGCGCAGGTACTGCGGGAGCTGCTGGCCCCAGCCGGAGTAGGGGTCGGCGGGCTGGTCGCAGACGGTGGAGTCGCCGACCAGGAGGATCTGCCGGGTGTGCCGGGATGCGGGGGTGACGCGGATGTCGGCGAGTGCGGGGGCCGAGCCGCCGATGGCGAGGTCCAGGCCCGGGGTTCCGTCCGGGCCCGTCGGCTCGCCCTCGGGGGTGCGGACGTTCACGGTGAAGCCGCGGGTGACGCGCCGGCCCGCGGCCGCGGCGGTCTCCGGGAGGAGCGAGCGCCGGGTCTCCCCGCTGATGCTCGTGCTGGACGCGGCGGCGCCGCCGAGCCGGACGGTCACGTCGTAGTCGCCCGGTGGCACGTCGAAGTGGCAGGCGGTGGCGGTGCAGTTCGCGATGCCGAGGGGCGGCTGCCGGTCGTGGGCCTGGGCAGCGGGAGCGGCCGTCAGGCAGGTGCCGAGGACGACCGCCGCGAGCGCGGCGACACGAACACCGTTGAAACGTCTCACCCGGGACTCCTCCGTCGTGGTGACAGGACCAGGCGGGGACCGTACCGCCATCCACAAGCGCTTTCTAGACCTTGGGCTGTTTTCACGAGATTGCCAACTCCGAGGGAGCGAAAGCCCTTTCGCGAAATCGATTCAACTGCCACTCTCACAAACACCCGCACCCCCGCCCCACCGAAGGAGGCACCCCCATGTCCGGATCCACCGGGAGACCGCTCGGACGCCGCACCTTCGTCCTCGGCAGCGCGGCCGCCGCCGGTACCGCCGCCCTCACCGGCCCGCTGGCCGGCACCGCCTCGGCGGCGAGCTTCGGCTGGTCGGACGACGGCTCCAACTACGTCGTGGACACCGGCGCCAGCCTGGTCTTCAAGGTCAGCAAGACCAACGGCGACCTGACCTCGCTGGTCTACAAGGGCACCGAGTACCAGGGCTACGGCGGAAAGAACTCGCACGTCGAGTCGGGCCTCGGCACCTCCACGGTGACCATCGCCCAGTCCGGCACCACGATCCTGATCTCGGTCGCGTACGGCACGCTGAAGCACTACTACGCGGCCCGCAGCGGCGAGAACAACGTCTACCTCTGGACCAACAAGGCCGACTCGTCCGTCACCGCCACCCGGTACATCGTGCGCGTCAAGGCCGGCCTGTTCCTCAACGACGAGCCGGACTCCTACACCTACGCGCCCACCGTGATCGAGTCGGCGGACGTCTTCGAGAAGTCCGACGGCCAGACCCGCGCCAAGCACTACTCGAAGCTGCGGGTGATGGACTACAGCTACATCGGCTGGACGACCGGCAGCGTCGGCCTGTGGATCGTGCGCAGCAACCACGAGAAGGCCTCCGGCGGCCCGTTCTACCGCTCGCTGCTGCGCCACCAGAGTGCCGACGGCGGCGGGCTGTACGAGATCCTGTACTACGGCGAGAACCAGACCGAGTCGGAGCGCTACGGCCTCCAGGGCCCGTACGTCATCGCCCTCACGGACGGCGGCGCACCCTCCTCGTCCCTGTACCCGGGCACCCTCACCACGTCCTGGGCGGACTCGCTCGGCATCTCCGGGTACGTGTCGGCGAGCGGGCGCGGGCGGGTGGCCGGCGTCGGCATCACGGGGCGGGACACGGCGTACGCGTACACCGTGGGGCTCGCCAACTCGGCGGCGCAGTACTGGGGTTCGGCGCGCTCGTCGGACGGCTACTTCTCGGTCGCGGGCGTGTTGCCCGGCACGTACACCCTCACCGTCTTCAAGGGCGAACTGGCCGTCTACACCGGCTCGGTGAGCGTCTCCGCCGGTGCGACCACCACCCTGAACACCATCGCCGTGCCGTCCTCCAACGATCCCAGCAACGCGTCCGCGATCTGGCGGATCAACAACTGGGACGGCACTCCGGGCGGGTTCAAGAACGCCGACCTGATGACGTACGCGCATCCGTCCGACGTACGGGCCGCCGCCTGGACCGGGAACGTGATCATCGGCAGCGGCACCGAGACCTCGGCCTTTCCCTGCTACCTGTGGAAGGACGTCAACAGCGGGATCGTCGTCTACTTCAAGCTGACGGCCGCCCAGGCCGCCGCCGCGCACACCCTCAGGATCGGCGTGACGACGGCCTACGCGAACGGCCGGCCGCAGGTCGTCGTCAACGACACCTGGACCTCCGCCGTCCCCTCCCCGCCCACCCAGCCGAGCACCCGGTCACTGACCGTGGGCTCGTACCGGGGCAACAACTACACGTTCACCTACAGCGTTCCGGCGTCCGCCTGGCTGACGGACACCAGCGCCTACAACACGCTGAAGATCTACGTGGCGAGCGGCTCGGGGACGACGGCCTACCTCAGCGCCGGCACCGCGATCGACGCGATCGACCTGCTGGCCTGAACCGACCCTGATTCATCATCAAGTCCCGCGCGTCCACTGCTGGTTCGTGCCGCTGTTGCAGGTGTACGTGATGATCGCGGCCGAGTTGGCGGTGGACGCGCCGTTCACATCCAGGCACTCACCGCTGGTACGGGCCTTGATGTTGACGTAGGAGCCGGAGGTGACGACCGACCACTGCTGGGCCGTGGCGCCGGTGCAGTCCTCCTGGGTGACGCTGCTGGAGTTCTCCTGGAGGCACAGCGAGCTGCCCCGGCCCATCAGTTCGTAGTAGCCGGTGCCCAGGTCCTTGAACCACCACTTCTGGTTGGTGCCGCTGTTGCAGGTGTACTGGCTGATCGCGACGGCCTCCCAGAGGGACTGGTTGGGGACGTCGGCGCACTTGCTGCTGTTCCGGGCGATCAGGGTGTTGTACGTGGCACTGGTCCCGCTCACCGTGCCGGCGGCCGTGTCGACGGAGACCTCCGGGTACCAGGACATCGACATCGAGGTGGAGGTCGGGAAGGTCAACGGCAGCCAGACGTACCGGGAGTCGTTGACCGTGCCGCCGAAGGAGTTGCCCCAGCGGTCGCCCATGTAGAGGTACGAGGTGCCGGACGTGCCGGTGACCGGGAGGACGTACGCGGTCTGGGAGTTGTAGGCCGTGGAGTCGCCGACGTTGGTCCAGGAGGTCCAGGGGCCGGCGAGGGAGGTCGCGGTGGCGTACTCCTGCTGGTTGGCGCTCCAGCCGGTCGCGCCCGAAGTGAGCATGAAGTAGACGCCGTTGCGCTTGAAGAGCGCCGGGGCCTCGCGGTGGCCGCCGGCCCAGGGGTTGGCGACCAGGCTGTCGATGGCGGTGTAGTCGGCGGTGAGCTTGTAGATCTGCAGGTCGTAGTTCTCGTTGGCCGCCGAGACCATGTAGGCCGTGCCGTCGGTGTCGACGAAGGTGGTGATGTCCCGGGACATGTACTGGCCGAGCGGCTGGAAGCTGCCCTGGTAGGTGTAGTTCCCGTCGACGGTGTCGGAGACGGCGACCGCGGCCTTGGCCTCGCTGTAGTCGACGCCGTTCTCCTTGTGCATCCACATCACGAACTTGCCGGTGGAGGCGTTGTAGATGACCTTCGGACGCTCGATGTAGGCGGTGCCGAGCTCGGAGGCGGAGGACTGGGTGAGGACGTGGTTGCGGAACTCCCAGGTCTTCAGGTCGGTGGAGCGGTAGGCGTCCACGTACTTGAAGGTGTTGTCGGAGTTGCGGTCCTCGCCGAACCAGTAGTAGTAGCTGCCGACCTTGATGACCCCGCCGCCGTGGGCGTGGACGATGTTCCCCGAAGTGTCGGTGAACTGGGTGCCGTTGGTGACCGTCTGGGAGGCGGCCGCGGCCGGTCCCGCGGTGGCCAGGGCGCCGATCACCGCCAGACAGAGGGACAGCAGGATCGCGTACGCACGTCTCATCTCACACACGCTCCTTGGGGGAAGGGAACCTGTTCGACATACCGAACTGCATTTGTCATGACGAACGTTGTGATCGCCGAAAAGGTAAGGGTGTGTTACGCGTGGGTCAACGGGTCTGACGCGACAAGGGGGAAAGCGATTTCCAACCGATCCGTGCCGGTGGCCGTTTTTCTGTTATCGAGGACGGTCCCCCACCGTCTCCCATGATGTGCGCAGCCACCTCCACACCACCGCAGCGGCCGCCGGCGCCCTCGCCGCCCTCCTGGCCACCGCTCCCCCGGCGTCCGCCGCCTCCGCCGCCGCCCCGGCCTCCGAAGCCGGCACCCGGGACGTCACCGCCGACGTCCTCGCCGACCGGGACGTGACCGTCACCGGCGACACGGTCGTCACCGTGCCGGCCGGGACGACCACGTACGACGGCGTCCTCCGCGGCGAGGGCACGCTCACCGTGCGCGGCGGCGGCACCCTGATCCTCACCAAGGACAGCGACTTCACCCTGCCCAAGTCCCGGCAGCGGCAGGTCGTACGCACCCAGGGCGGCAACCACCCGTATACGACGGTCACCAACCCCGACCCGCCCGCGATCACGGTCGAGCGCGGTACGACCCTGCAGTACGGCACGGGCGGCGGCACCGGCCTGATCGGCCACTTCCCGTACGACACCCCCGGCTACCAGCTCAACCAGCTCAACATCCGCGTCGACGGCACCCTGCGGCTCTCCCTGACCCGCACCTTCAACATCGGCACCATCAGCGGCTCGGGCCTGGTGACCCAGCCCCGCAACATGTGGGGCACGCTGGACCTGGCGGGCACCCACCCGTTCTCCGGGGTCATCGACAACGGCACGGGCATGGCCGTCGGCCGCCCGGAGTACCCGGTGGCGCTCCCCGCCGCCCGCGCGATCCTCAACCAGGGCTCCTGGATCATCGACACCCCGCTGGGCCAGACGATCACCCTGCGCCAGGACTTCTACCAGCGCGAGTACGGCAGTGACGTCAACGTCCACTCGCGGCCGGGCAGCAAGGTGGTCCTCACCGGCCAGTACAGCTACAGCGACCGGGGCGGTGACACCAGCCCGTCGCTGAGCGACCCGTCCCTCAACTGGAAGCCGATCGCGCACCAGCTGAACAAGCGCGGCACCAACATCGAGGGCGCCGACGTGCGCTGGGGCGACGGGACGACCCACCGCATCTTCATGCCGGGGACGAAGGAAACCGTCTACGTCAACCTGCACGAGGCGAGCGGCCGGCGCTCGAAGCTGACCTTCGACTACAACGGCCCGGTGACCCTGGGCGCCCCGATCGGCGGCGGCCGCTACCACGACACGCTGGCCGCACCCGGCGCCGGGGACATCGTGATCGCGGGAACCCGCGGGAACGACGTGACCTTCGCGGCCGCCCAGGACTACGACGGCTCGACGACGATCCGGAACGGCGCGGTGCTGCGGCTGGGTTCGGGCACGAAGGGCGGCGACGGCTCGCTCCTGACGGGCACCGAACGCCGGCGCGTCGACAACGACGGCACCCTGGTCGTCCGCAACACCTCCACCCCGATCCGCCTGGCATACGTCGGCGGCTCCGGGTCCCTCGTGCAGTCGGGGGCGGCCACCACCACCCTCACCGGCGGCGCGGTGACGTACACGGGGACGACCACCGTCAGCCAGGGCACCCTCGCCCTGCGCTCCGGGGCGACGCTCGCGCACAGCGAGGCCATCCGGCTCACCTCGGCCGGGGCCCGTCTGGACCCGGGCACGGCCGGCCTGCGGGTGCTGACCACGCTCTCCGGAACGGGCACCGTGCTGGGGTCGGTCACCAACGACAGCCTGGTGACCAGCGGGCTGACGGTGAAGGGGGACTACACCCAGCACAAGCAGGGCGAACTGGTCCTGCGGAAGAAGCCGTTGAAGGTGACGGGCCGCCTCGCCCTGGCCGGTGCGCTGGACCTGTCCGCCGCGGGCACCGCTCCGGCCCGCCGCATCACCCTGATCGACCACACCGGCACGACCCGCACGACCGGCAGCTTCGACGGGCTGCGCGAGGGCACCGAGGTCAAGCTGGCGGACACGGTCTACCGGATCACCTACCGGGGCGGCGACGGCAACGACGTGGTCCTGAACGCGGAGGCCGCCAGGGCCTCGACGAAGGCGGACACCGCCGACCCGGCGTCCGCTCCCCCGGCCGTGACCACCCGCACCGCCGCCGAATCGACGGACGCCTTCGGCTGGTGGCCCTACGCCCTCGCCCTCGGCCTCCTCGGCGGCCTGATGGTCCCGGCGGCCCGGCGCACGCAGCGCAAGGGCCGCCGGAGGAACAGGCGGCACGCGGCCTGACCGCCTGCCGGTGCCGCCTAGCGGTGCCGCCCGCTGGGCGGCTCCGGGAAGCCCAGCTCCGGCGCCGAGGCGCGCGCCTCGGCCGCCCAGTCCGCGAGGAAGGCGAGCGTCGAACCGCGCTCCCGGTAACGGAGTCCGGCGGCGATCGGGCGGCCGCCTCCGTAGTCCAGCTGCTCCTCGCCGGCGCGGGCCAGCATCAGGGCGGTGAGCCAGTCGTACTTCACCGCCGAGGCGCACACCGCGAGCCGTACCAGCCGCTCGTCGATGTCCCGGCCGGACTCGCGCAGGCCCTGGAGGTAGGCGTCGTAGGCCGCCGCCGCGTACTCGGGCAGCCGGGCGGCCGGGACGAAGAGGTCGAAGACGGAGTCGGGGAGGTAGTTGCCCAGGTCCTCTCCCAGGGCGCCGTCCCCGGCGAACGACCAGTCGAGGGCGACGGTGGCGGGGCCGTCGGAGCGGAGGTTCGCGGGCCACATGTCGAGGTGGCAGAAGGCCCGCGGCAACTCCTCCAGCACCTGGAGGAACCACTCGCGGTCGTGGTGCAGCCGGACCATCTCGCGGCGCAGGCCGGGCGGGAAGTGGTCGCGGACCAGGGGCTGCCGCCAGGCCCCGTCGTCGTCCAGGAGCTCCTGGCCGAGGGTGTTGCCGCCGATGTACCGGCGCAGGAAGCGGCGGGTCAGCCACGGTTGGTCGGCGGGCCGCACGGCACCCTGGGCGGCGCCGAGGCGGCGGGCGTGCTCGACGTGCCGGGCGAGCGGCCATGCGGTGGCCGGCTCCCCCGGCACGTCCTCCAGCCACAACGCGACGTCCCCGTCGGGCCGTTCGACGAGAGCGAGCAGCCGGGGCGCGCGGATGCCGTAGGGCTGCCAGACCTGGGCGAGACCGGACTCGTAGACGTGCGCCTCGCGCCGCCAGTAGTTCCAGTGCCGGGGCTCGTCCGAGGCCGCCCATCGTTCGGTGGCCTCCTTGTTGCGGGTGAGCACCTTCAGCACGGCCGAGCGGCGACCGGCGCGCACCCGCCACACACCGCCGGTGACGCCGTTCTTCGGGTTGTGGACGAGGGGGTCGAAGACGGCTCCGTCCGCGCCGAGCACCTCGCGGGCCTCGGTGTCCTGGAGTGTCGTTTCAGGCATGGCCCAAGGCTAGTTCGCGGGCGATCTCCGCGGCGCCGCCCACCTGGATCCCCGGGCTGTCCGTCTCGTGGCGCACGACGGCCCTGATCGTCGCCGGGGTGCCGAGCGAGTCGCCCATGTCGGCGGTGACACCCCGCAGGCCGTCACGGGCCAGGTGGGCGGCCAGGCAGGCCGTGCTGTTGGCGTTGGCGATGTCCTCGGGAACGCCGATCGACGGGGCGAACATACGGGCCGCGACCCGGCCGCCCGGTGCCGGGGCCGAGTAGAGGTAGCAGCCCAGCAGGGCCGGCCGGTCGCAGGCGGTGCGGAGGCGGTCGAGGTCCGGGGTCAGCGCGGAGACGGCGGACCGGGTGGGCAGCGGGACGAGGAGTCGCGGCCGCCCCAGGGTGGCGACGACACAGCCGGGCGTGTCCCCGGCGACGCCCAGGGCGCTGAGGACGTCCTCGTGTTCGCCGGCCTCGGGCGCGCGCAGGCCGACCGGGCCCGGCGTGAACCAGGCCTCCAGGCCGCCGTTCCCGTCGTGCCGGATCGCCCGGCCCGCGAGGGTGCCTCCCCGCGTCCGCAGGGTGACCTCGCGGGTGCCGGCGCGCGCGGCCAGGACGGCCAGCGCCGCGACCGTGCCGTGGCCGCAGCCGGGCAGTTCGCCCTCGGCGGTGAAGAAGCGCAGCGTCGCCCCGCCGCCGTCCCGGTCGGCGGAGAGGAACACGGCATGGGACGTACCGGCCCGGACGGGCACCTCGCGCCGCTCGTCGTCGGTGAGCGGGGTGTCGTCCAGGACCGCGGTGGGGCTGCCCCCGCGGCCGTCGCGCAGGCAGGCACGGACGATGGTGACGTTCACGGCAGCGAGCGTAGGGCAGGACGCCGCCGAGACGCCGTCACAGCAGGCCGGCGTGACGTTCGAGGAACGCGGCGACGTCCGCGGGATCCTCCAGGGGAAGCGGATAGACCACGAGCCGGTCGACGCCGAGGTCGGCGTAGCGCCGGGCGGTGTCGGCGTTCACCGGGGAGAGTTGCGTGAAGTTGATCTCGAGTCGGCCCAGCCACTGAGGGCGTTCGACCTCGGCGGCCGCTTTCCGCAGCCCGGCGAGATGCCCGGCGAGATCCTCCGGGCTGTCGCCGTTCCCGAACCACCCGTGGCCGCGCGCGACCGCCCGCCGGAACGCGGCCGGGCTGTGGCCGCCGATCACGATCCGCGGTCCGTGCTCCCCGACGGGCCGCGGGTGCGCGTCGATGCCGTCGAAGGCCACGTACCGGCCCTGATAGGACGGCGCCGGCTGGGTCCACAGCGCCCTCATCGCGTCCAGGTACTCGTCGGTGCGCCGGCCACGCTCCGAGTACGGCACTCCGACAGCGGTCATCTCCGGTTCGAGGTAGCCGGCTCCGACCCCCAGAGACAGCCGGCCGCCGCTGAGCACGTCGAGGCTCGCGACCTGCTTGGCGAGCACCAGCGGATTGCGCTGCGGCAGGATGACGATCCCGGTGCCGAGCTCCAGCCGTTCGGTGACGGCCGCGACGTAGGCCAGGGGCGCCAGCGGGTCGAGAATCGGATCCGTGGGCTCCATCGGCGCATCCGGTACCCGGGGGCTGGGCAGCACCACGTGCCCACCGGCCCACCACGACCGGTACCCCAGCTCCTCCGCCAGCCGAGCCAGCCGGACGGTCTCCGCAGGTCCCAACACGGCCTTGGCGTTCAGCCCGTTGACGCCCAGTTCCACCGGTGCCCACCTCCATACGCCCCGGGCGGCGACGACCTCGGCGCCCTGCTCGCACCCACGCGCCCATCATCGAATCCCGCGCATCCGCTGTCCAAGAGCTGCTGTTATAGCCTTCGGCTATGGATGTCCACATCCGGGACCTGCGCTCCTTCGTCGCGGTCGCGGAGGAACTCAGCATCACCCGGGCCGCGAGCGATCGGCTCTTCGTCTCTCAGCCGACACTGAGCAAACAGATCCGCCGGCTGGAGCTCTCCTTGCGGACCGGCCTCTTCGAGCGTGACCGGCGGACGGTCACCCTGACCGCCGCGGGCCGAGCCCTGCTGCCCCAGGCACGGCGGCTGATCGAGCAGTGGGAGGAAGCCCAGCGTGCGATCGCCGACGCCGTGGCCACCCAGAACTCCACGCTCACGGTCGGTTTCCACACGAGCATCGGCCGCGGACTCATCCCGGCCGTCACCGCCACGATGGAGAAGCTGCTCCCCGGTTGGCGACTCCAGTTCCGCCAGATCACCTGGGCCGACCCGACGGTGGGACTCGCCGGCGGCGATGTCGATGTCGCCATCGGCTGGCTGCCCGTCCCGACGGGTGGCGACTACGCGCACAAGGTGATCACCAGGGAGGACCGCTGGGTCGCTCTTCCGGCCGGTCACCGGCTGGCCGACCACCCGGTCGTCTCCTTCGAGGATCTCGCCGACGAGCCTTTCATCGCCCTTCCGACGACGGCCGGGGCGCTCCGCGACTTCTGGCTCGGCAACGATCGTCGCCGGACACCGGCGCGCATCGCCGCGACGGCCGAGACCGCCGAAGAGACCTTTGAAGCGGTCGCTTCAGGGCTCGGGGCAGCCCTCCTCGCCGCGGGCAACGCCGAGATCTACAGGCGGGAGAACGTCACCTGCCGGCCGGTCACCGGTCTGTCTCCCAGTGAGCTCGCCGTCGTCTGGCGCGCGGGAGACCACCGCAGAGCCGTACGAGTCTTCGTCGACGCCTGCTGCCTCTGCACGGCAGCCTGCTCGTAGGGGCCTGCCCGCACCGTGGACACGGTCGGTCGTTTCGCTGCCGGGTCGACTAGCGTCGGAGGCATGACCAGCGACAACTCCCCCAGCCTCGCCGACGCCCTCGCCGCCGGGACGGTCGTGCTCGACGGCGGCATGTCCAACCAGCTGGCGTCCGCCGGGCACGACCTGAGCGACGAGCTGTGGTCGGCCCGGCTGCTGGCCGACCACCCCGACGCGGTGAGCGACGCGCACCTCGCCTACTTCAGGGCGGGCGCGGATGTCGCGATCACCGCCAGCTACCAGGCCACGTTCGAGGGCTTCGGCAAGCGAGGGATCTCCCACGAGGAGGCCGTCCGGCTGCTCGCGCTGAGCGTGGCGCTGGGGCGCGACGCGGTACGTCGGGCGCGGGCGGAGGGGATCGTACGGCCGCTGTGGGTAGCCGCCTCGGTCGGGCCGTACGGGGCGATGCTCGCGGACGGCTCCGAGTACCGGGGGCGGTACGGGCTGAGCGTCGGGGAGCTGGAGCGGTTCCATCGGCCGCGGCTGGAGGTGCTGGCCGCGGCGGGGCCGGATGTGCTGGCGCTGGAGACCGTGCCGGACGCGGACGAGGCGGCGGCACTGCTGCGGGCGGTGCGGGGGCTGGGGGTGCCGGCCTGGCTGTCGTACAGCGTGGCGGGTGGGCGGACCCGGGCGGGGCAGCCGCTGGAGGAGGCGTTCGCCCTGGCGGCGGAGGTGGACGAGGTGATCGCGGTGGGGGTGAACTGCTGTGCGCCGGAGGATGTGGAGCATGCGGTGGAGGTGGCGGCGCGGGTGACGGGGAAGCCGGTGGTCGTCTACCCCAACAGCGGCGAGGTGTGGGACGCGGAGGCCCGGGCGTGGACCGGGCGGTCGTTGTTCGACACCGGGCAGGTGGAGGGGTGGCGGGCGGCGGGGGCTCGGTTGATCGGGGGGTGCTGTCGGGTGGGGCCGGAGGCGATTGCCGGGATCGCTCGGGTGGTTTGAGGTCGCCCGATCGCCGTGGGTGGTTGGGGCGGTGGGCGGCTGCGGGCTGGGTGGGGGCTGGTCGCGCAGTTCCCCGCGCCCCTGACGGGGCGCTGTAGTGCCGTTCCCTGCACGCCTGACGGGGCGCTGCAGTCCCGTTCCCTGCAACCCTGACGGGGCGCTGCAGTTCCGTTCCCTGCATCCGTGGCGGGGCGCTAAGGTCCCCGTGGGAACCGGTTGGTGGGGGTGGGGTTGACCAAGAAGAGCGGGGAAGACGGGCGGAGCACCATTCGCGATGTCGCCGCGCGCGCCGGGGTGTCGGCCTCCACCGTGTCGCGTGTGCTGGGCGGTGACTATCCCGTCAGTGCCGCCACCCGTACCCGGGTCCTGCGTGCCGTGCGTGAGATGGACTACGTCGCCGATGCCCGTGCCAAGGCCGTGGCCGGGGTCGGTACGCCCACGCTCGCCTTCGTGCTGGAGGACATCACCGGGCCGTCCTTCGCGCACATGGCGTACGGCGTGGAGCGGGAGGCGGCGCGGCTCGGGCATCTGTCGCTGGTGTGCAGCACCGACGGTGACGTGCGGCGGGAGCTGGAGTTCATCGAGATGATGCGGGCCCAGCGGGCCGCCGCCGTGATCCTGGTGGGCGGGGCCGCGGACACGCCCGACTACCGGGAGCGGACGCGTCGGGTCGCCGACTCGCTCGCCTCGGCCGGGTCGCGGCTGGTGCTCTGCGGGCGGCCGCCGCTCGGGCCCGACGCGCCGGTGACGGTCATCGAGTACGACAACGAGGGCGGCGCCTACGCCCTGGTCGCCCACGTCCTCGCGCAGGGGCACCGGCGGGTGCTGTTCCTGGGCGGGAAGCCGGACCACACGACGGCGATGGGACGGGAGCGGGGGTATCTGGCCGCGCATCGGGCCCGGGGCCTCGAACCCGACCCGGAGCTGCTGCTGCACGGCGACTTCACCCGGGACTCCGGGCACCGGCTGATGCGGCAGGCCCTGGCACGGGGACCGGAGTTCAGCGCGGTGGTCGCCGCCACCGACATGGTGGCGGCGGGGGCGCTGACCGCGCTGCACGAGGCGGGTCTGACGGTGCCGGGGGACGTGTCGCTGGCCGGGTACGACGACATACCGTTCGCCCGCGATCTGCACCCGGCCCTGACCACCGTGCACGTGCCCTACGAGGAGCTGGGGCGGCTCGCCGTACGGACCGCGCTCGGCCACGGCGGGGAGTCGGCCGACGAACACCTGCTCCTCGGCACGCATGTGGTCGTACGCGACTCAGTGGCGGCGTACGGCGGCCACTGAGCGGCGCAGCCGGCGTACCGCCAGGGCCAGTTCGGCGGTTCGTTCGGGGTGCGGCGGTGGCGCGCCGGGGTTCCAGAGGGCGAACTCCTCGTCCCGGGGGCCGGACACCGTGTGGGGCTCGCCGTCGCCGAGGACGCGGACCGGGTGGGTGTCGTCCCAGGGCTGCCAGCCGGGGTCGCCGGTGGTGGCGAAGCGGACCCAGGCACCGTGCATGGCGTCGGCGAGGTCCTGCGGGGCGCCCTCGCCGGCCAGCCGGGCCGCGTCGGGCACCTTCCCGGTGTCGAAGACGAAGCCCAGTTCCAGGGCGTGGCAGGCGCCGAGACCGGGGCGGTTGGAGGGCCAGGCGAACTCGTAGAGGTAGGAGGAGCCGGGGCGGGCCCCGGCCAGCCGGTGCAGCGGGCGGCGGAGCAGGTGGTCGGTGACCATCTGGCCGACGACCTCGGCGGGGCCGGCCGCGGGATGCAGGGTGCGGTAGCCGCGCGGCACCTCGTGGCCGACGTGGCAGCGGGCCATGGCACCGGCGAGGGCGACCGGGCCGAGCCGGTCGATGTGGTCGACGAGGCCGCCGGGGACCAGCCAGAGCCGGTACTCGTCGCGGGTCCAGCCCATCAGGAGGTCGACGCCCATGGCCGCCTCGCCGTCGAGGAGGGCCTGGAGCGGGTCGCGGGGGACGAGGTCGCCGTCGACGACGATCCCGAAGGCGGGGCCGCCGAGGACGGGGCTGCTGAGCCGGCCCACCTCGGCCTGGGTGCGCAGCAGCAGCTCGCGGTCGACCTCTGCGAAGGCCTGCGCGGTCGCGGGGATCCTGAGGCGGCTGGCCATCCGGCGGACCATGCGCCGTACCTTGTCGCGTTCCGAGGCCTCGGGCGGGCCGCTCTGCAGGACGGCCCGGCGGATCAGGCCCTGGGTCTGGGGTGCGGCGAGCAGGGCGCCGGTGCTGATGGCGCCGGCGGACTGGCCGCACAGGGTGATGCGGGCCGGGTCGCCGCCGAAGGCCGCGATGGTGTCGTGGACCCAGCGCAGGGCGGCGAGTTGGTCGCGCAGGCCGGGGTTGGGCGGGGTGTCGGGGAACAGGCCGTAGCCCTCCACGCCCAGCCGGTAGTTCACCGAGACGAAGACGACCCCGTCACGGGCGAACGCATGCCCGTCGTACACCGGAACGGCCGAGGATCCCCTGGTCAGGGCGCCGCCGTGCAGCCAGACGAGGACCGGGAGCCGGGCACCGGGGCCCGGCTCCGGGGTCCACACGTTGAGGTTGAGGCAGTCGTCGCCGGGGACCACCGGGTCGGACAGATACTGCGCGAACGCCTCCGAGTACGGCGGTTTGGGCGCCGTCGGCCCGAAGGCGGCCGCGTCCCGGACCCCGTCCCAGGGCTCGGGCGGCACGGGCGGACGGAACCGGTGCGCCCCGAAGGGCGGGGCGGCATAGGGGATACCGCGGAACACGGCGACCCCGCGCTCCCACCTGCCGCGCACCGCCCCGTACGGGGTGTCGGCCACGGGGTCCTTCGGCTCCGTCCGGTCTGCCGTCATCCGCCCACCAGCTCCTCCCGCCGCGTATGCCAGTACGCCGGTAAGAAAAGAGCACCACATCCGCTTCCAGTATTCCGGCACACACGGCGGTCAGGCGGATACGCGCGGCTACTTGGCGTACATCAGGGTGCCGAAGCCGAGCTGGTCGTAGCCGCCGCTGTCGGAGCCGTAGTCACCTCCCCCGCCCTCGGGGGCGACCAGGTTGTAGTACATGGCGGAGATGTACTTGTCGTCGAGGTACAGACGCCGGTTGTAGTGGAAGTGGAGCATGGCCCACACCGGGCGGACCTGGCCCCGGGAGCTGGCGGATACGACGGTCTGGGACGACTGGGCGCAGCTCTGCCCGGTGCCCCAGGTGTAGGTGGTGAAGGGGACGTCGTCGCCGATGTTGTACTTGGCGACGTACTGGGCGGCCTTCATGAACCGCTTGTCGTCGTAGGAGTACAGGTCGTCGCCCTGGTTCCAGGCCATTTCACAGACCGCGCCCATCTGGCCCATGCCCATGACGGTGTGGCCCTGGTCGCGGCCGGACTCCTGCCACTGGCCCAGCGCGTAGCCGTCGGAGTCGGTGTACAGGTAGGGCACCGCGTGCCCGATCGAGCCGTTGCCGGCGCCGGACTTGAAGTAGGTGACGGCCTGGTCGTACTTGGCCTTGTCCTCGTTGAGGATCCCGATGGCCAGGATCGAGGCCATGTTGCACAGGTCCCAGTTGGCCCAGTAGTTGGTGATGCAGGCGTCGTTGTGGTTGGTCAGGAAGCTGTTGTTGAGCGGGTAGAAGACGTTCGCGAGCATCGACTGGGCCGCGGCGAGGTCGAAGCCGGAGTAGTCGCGCATCAGCTCGCAGGCGTTGGCGAACTGCCAGCCGTAGAGGCCGGACGCGAGGAACCGGTCGGCGTTTCCGGTGACCGTCGTCAGGGTCCTGGACCAGGCGTTGAGGATGTTCGCGGCGCAGACCGCGTTGGCCTCGGTGCCGCCGACCTTCCAGCGCAGGGCGTTCTGGTAGGCGGCGGCGATGTCGTTGTAGAGCAGGCTGTAGTTCTGCCCGTCGCCGCCGCGGATGATGGTGGCGGTCGCCCGGTTCGTCCAGGTCGACTGGGAGTGGGAGTTGGCGGTCAGCTTGTTCCAGCCGGACAGCCAGGGGTCGGTTCCCGCCGCGACCCTGACCTTGGCGCGGTTGATGTCACCGGCGTTGTGCAGCATGCCGGGGTGGGTGAACGTGGCCGGGGCCGCGTGTGCGGTCGTGGCCACGGTGGCGCCGCCGAGGGCGAGGGCGGCGGTGAGGCCGCCGGCGGTCTTCAGCAGACCGCGGCGGCTCAGCTCTGTTCTGCGGAGGTGCTCGTGGGGGGAAGTGCGGCTCATCGCTGTGCATCTCCAATCCGTCTGGCTCAGGTGGGCGTGATGCTCACCTCGTCGAACTCGGTGGTGCAGCGGGCCAGTTGGTTGCGTGAGCAGACCACGAGGCCCACGTGGTAGGGGGCGTCACCGAAGGCGGGGATCTCTCCGTCGGCTATGGGGGTCCAGGTGACGCCGTCATCGGTGGACAGGGCTGCGGCGAAGGCGGTCCCGGTGCGCTTCAGCCGCAGCAGGGCGGGGAGGGTGACGGCCGCGCCGCCGGTGAAGGCGGAGGCGCCGGCCACGGTCTTGCGGAGCATGAGCTGTGCGGTGGTCCCGCCGGTGACGACGACTCCGGCCGCCTGGTCGAACGGCGACAGCGACTTCGCCATCAGCAGCCCCACCCGGTCGGCGCTCACGCCGGTGCGGGAGACGAGCCGGGCGACGATCTCGCAGTCGCCGCTGACGGTACGTCGTACGAACTGGCCGGTCATTCCCTGGCCGTTGGCGTTCAGGTCGACGCCCGCGCCCCGCACGGTGAAGGTGCCGTCGTCGTACGACGTGCTGCCCGGCGTGGTGATCGCGACCACACCCAGCGTCCCGAAGGCGCGGTCGTCGAGCACGGTGTCGCCGAGGTCCCCGTACGTCCACGGACCGGGCGGCGCGGTGCCGACCGTGAGCGCGAGGGTGCCGGTCGTGGTCCCGGAGGCGTTGGCCGCGGTGGTCGTGACCGTGAACTCGCCCGTTCCGGTGGGGGTGCCGGAGACCAGACCGGTGCGCAGGTCGATCCGCAGCCCGGCGGGCAGACCGTCCGCCGTGAACAGCACGGGCTCGTGCGCGGCCCGCAGCAGATGCCGGAAACCGACACCCTGGTTGGCGAACGCGGCGGTGGCGGAGATGAGTTGTGGCCGCGCCGGGGTCGGCATGACGGCCGGTGCCGGTGCCGAACGCGGGCCGCGGCCACCGGTGTTGGTCTTCACGACCGTGTAGTGGTACGTCGTTCCCGGTGCCCCGGTCGCGTCGGCGTAGCGGACGCGGGTGCCGAAGCCGACCGGGCCGACGCCGGTGGCGAGGGTCCGGTACGGTCCGCCGGCGCGGCTCGCGCGCAGCACCGTGTAGCGGGCGGACAGGTCCGGGTCGCTCCAGGCCAGCTCGACGGCGTCGGCACCGGTGACGGCCCGCAGGTCGGTGGCGGCGCGGGCGGGGCGTGGCACGCACCACACCGCGCCGGACGGCGAGGTCACGCTGACGTTGTCGAAGGCACCGGTACCGGTCCCGGCGTAGTCCTCGTCGACACCGAGACCGGAGGTGAGCGCGAGGCCCGCGTACCCGGTCCGCCCCAACTCGACGTCGGCGGATCCTACTTCGGTCCAGTGGACGCCGTCCGGCGAGATCGCGCCCGTGCACCGCGGACCCTTCCGGGTCACCCGCACCCAGTAGGGCGCCCGCAGCCGGTAGCCGTCGCCCGCGCCCTCGACGTAGGGCGCCTCCAGAGGGGTCGCCGATTCGGGCAGCGCACCCAGGTTGGAGAGCGGGAAGGCCGCGTTCACCGTGATCGCCTGCTGCTGGGAGGGCGGCACCGGAGTGCTGCCGGTCCCGGAAACCTCCGCACCGGCCGCCGGCCGTACCGTCCAGACCCCGCTCCAGGTGTGCAGCGGCAGCCCCTGGATCAGCATGGAGGCGTGCGCCGCGTCCGCGTCGAGGGAGGCGCGGACGGTGACGCCGATCTTGGAGTACTGCGAGCTGAGCGGCCACACGATCCGCGCGGTGACCGTGCCGTCGCCGCGCAGCGGCAGGTGGACGAGGCGGTAGGTGTCGTCGGTGCCGCTCGCCTCCAGGACGAAGCGCTCGCCGTCGAAGGCCGCGGAGCCGGGGATCTTCACGTGTCCGACGTCCTGGGTCGCCCAGGGCCCGGGCAGTCCGGCGAAGGCCGCCGCCCATGCCGCACTCCCGCTCTTCCCAATGGAGTTGGTGGCGGCAACCGTGTAGTAGTAGGTCCGTCCGGCATGCACGCCCCGGTCGGTGTACGTCGGCTGTGCGACCCTGGAGGCGATCTCCTCGTACCGGCCGTCCGCGGCGCTCGCCCGCAGGACCGTGTAGGAGTCGGCCCAGGTCGACGGCAGCCAGGTCACGGTGACGGACCGGTCCTCCCCCAGCGCCGTGACGCCGGCCGGCGGGGTCGGCGCACTCGCTGCGGACGCCGTCGCACCGGCGTAGGCGAAGGTGCCCCAGCTCGGCAGGTCGTCGTTGCTGCCCTCGACGACCCGGGCGCCTCCGGTGCCACGGAAGACGGCGTTCTTCGTGTACGGGGTGTCGAGGCCGCGCACACCCGCGTAGTGGGCGTACGCCATCTCGTAGATCGGCGGCAGGGTGCCGCGCGAGGTGGCCGAGACGGCCAGTTTGACGTACTTGCCGGTGCGGTCGAGGTCGGGGACGAAGGGGACGTCGCCGCCGAGGTTGTAGCGGGCGGCGTACTCGACGTTGGCGAGGATGCGGTTGTCGTCGAAGCCCCAGAGGTCGACGCCCTGGTTCCAGGCGACCTGCGCGGCGTCGGCGAGCAGGCCGACCGCGAGTTGCTCGTGGCCCTGGTCGCGGCCGCTCTCCTGGCCCTGGCCCGCGTCGGTGACGATGCGGTGCAGGACGCTGCCATTGCCCGCGCCGGCCGCGGCGAAGCGGAGCGCGTCGTGGAAGAGGGTGGGTTCCTCGCAGAACACGCCGATGGCCAGCAGGGATTGAAGGGACGTCAGATCCCAGTTGCCGTTGGCGTAGAGCGTGTAGCAGGACAGGGCCGGATACCAGACGCGCAGGAAGGACTCCTCGCAGCGCGCGATGTCGGCGTCGCTCCAGCCGTCGTAGCCGGTGTGGCGCAGGAGTTCGGCCGCGTTGACGAACTTGAAGGCCTGGAGCCCGGCACCGAGCGGGCCGTCGGCTCCGGTGACGGCGGTGAGCGAGGCGGACCAGGCGTTGAGGATGTCGCGGGCCTTGTCCGCGTGCGCGGTGTCGCCGGTGACGGACCAGATCAGGGCGTTCTGGTAGGCGGCGGCCGAGTCGGCGACCGCCTGGTTCTGGTAGTTGGCGGGACCGCGGCCCCAGGTGGTGATCTGGCCCGTGTTCTGCACGGCGTACGAGGCGGAGGAGCGGGCGTGGGCCGCGAGCGCCAGGTAGCCGTCGTAGACCGGTGATTGCTTGGCGGCGACCGCAGCCTTCATCCGGGCGAGGTCGTCGGCGGAGTGCAGCAGACCGGGGTGGGCGAAGGCCACCGCGTCCCGGGCCTGATCCTGGGCGGCCGCCCGGCCGGGCACGAGCAGTCCGCTCGCGCCCGTCGCCAGCAGCAGGGCCGCGGAGCCGCCGAGGAATCCCCGGCGGCTGACAGGACCCGCTGCAGTTGGCTGCGGTTCGGCAGCGGTAGCGCCCCGAAGGGGCGCGAGGAACTGCGCGACCAGCCACGACGGAGCCGCAGCAGCCCCACGGCCCCTCCCCGCGCTTCCGGCGGAGCCAGGTGCGGGGATCGTCATGACGCGGCGGCCGCCTCGGCCTCGGCGGTGGTGATGAACTTCAGGTTGGTGACGTGCTCGTTGTAGAACCACTGGATCTCGTCAGTGGTGTAGTACCAGCTCGGCTTCTTCATGGAGTCGGCGATGACGACGCCGTTGATCACCAGGTTCTCGAAGGTGACGTTCGTGATGGCGTGGTCGGCGTCGTAGCCGAGGAACAGGGACGGGTTGGCGTGCGTGCCCGTGTAGCTGAGGTTCTTGACGTAGACGCCGTCGATGCCGCGGCCGACCGAGGTGTTGTACTTCGTGTTGTACATGACCTTCATGTAGATGACCTGGCCCCAGCGGAAGTCCTCGATCCGGACGTCCTCGATGCGCACGTTCCTGATGAGGTTGGAGTCGCCGGGGTTGAGGGCGATGCAGCCCTGGTAGTTCATCTGGGGTTCGCGGTGGTCGAGGATGTCGATGTCGCGGATGACCAGGTTCTCGATCGTCTCCGGGGCGTCCGTGTTGCCGTGCGTGCCGATGTTGATCGGGTGGGCGACGTCGGCCCACAGGGAGCAGTTCTGCACGGTGATGTTCCGGGTGTCGCCGTAGTAGTCCCAGCGGTGGGCGTAGATCGCGATGCAGTCGTCGGAGTTGCGCAGGAAGCAGCCGTCGATGAGGACGTCGCTGGAGGAGAAGATGTCGATGCCGTCGCCGTTGCCCTTGGAGCTGAAGCCGCGGACCTTCCTGATGCGGACGTTCTGGGCCTCGCCGAGGGTGGCGATGTAGTTGCCCGGGTTCATGATGATGACGTCCTCGACCCGGATGTTCTTGCTGCCCTCGCAGAGCACGCCCTGTCCGGAGCTCGCCCAGATCATGCCGTGGCCCTTGAGGGCGGCCTTCTCGACGTTCTTGAAGTAGACGGTGGCCTTGAGTACGGCGCCGCCGGCGAGGTAGACGGTCTTGCCGCTGGGGACGGTGAGGACGCCGCCGGTGACGGTCTGCACGCCGGGGCCGAAGTAGATGACGTCGGGGTCGTCGGCGGCCGGCGGGCGGTGCTCGACGCGGTTGGTGATGACGTGCAGGCAGTCGAAGATCTCGTCGTTGATCTGGACGACCAGGTCCTTCGGCTCGTCGAGGGTGAACCGCAGGGTGTCGCCGAGGAGTTCGGGCGTGATGCCGTACGAGCCCGGTCTCACCCGGGCCTTGGTGGTGCCGCCCTTGAGGTGGGTGACCTCGACTTCGACGGAGCCCCGGAAGTCGAAGTACACCAGGGAGGAGTTGTAGACCTTGCCGGAGCCGGTGGTGGCGTTGATCTCCTCCAGCTGCGGCCGGTAGATGTCGAGCGTCTGCCAGTCGCCGTCGGGGGCGGTACGCACCCGCACCTGGAAGCTGGTGTTGGTCGGTACGGCGGACGGACGGGGGTAGGTGACCAGCTTCGGGCGGGACTTGGCGTCGTCGGCGTGGGCGGCGGTCGCGGTCAGGCCGCCCGAGAGGCCGGCGGCGAGCGCGGTGGCTCCCGCGGCCTGCAGGGCGGTGCGGCGGGAGAAGGGCGCGGTCATGGGTGACTCCTTGCAACAGGTCTGCGGGTTGGGCTACTTGAGTCCGGACGTCGACAGGCCGGCGACGAAGCCGCGCTGGGCGACCAGGAAGACCAGCAGGATGGGGACGACGTACATCACGGAGGCGGCGGCCTGGAGGTTGGTGATGGGGGTGCCGGCCGAGGAGACGTAGGTGGTCATCACGGCGACGGCGAGGGTGGAGCGGTCGGTGGACAGCAGGAGTTGCGGCGCGATGTAGTCGCCCCAGGTCCAGGTGAAGGCGATGACGAAGCTCGCGGAGAGCACCGGCCAGGACTGCGGCAGGAAGATCCGCCAGAACATCCCGGCGTAGCCGCAGCCGTCGACGATGGCCGCCTCCTCCAGTTCGCGGGGCAGGCCGGCGAAGAACTGCCGGAAGAGGAAGACCAGGTAGGGGGCGGACGACAGGCCCCACAGCACCCAGGGCCAGTAGGTGTCGACCATGCCGAGCTTGGCGAAGATCAGGTAGGTCGGCAGCAGGGTGATCATCTGGGGCAGCATCATCGAGCCGATGAGGATGCCGAACAGGGTCTTCTTGCCGGGTGCGGTGAGCCGGGCGAAGCCGAAGCCGACCCAGGCGGAGCTGAGAGTGACCAGGGTCGCGTAGATCGTCGCGATGATCAGGGAGTTGCGGGCGTAGCCGAGGAAGTCGATGAGCCGGTAGGCGTCGGCGAAGTTGTGCCACTGGAAGTGGGTGGGCAGCCAGTGCACGGGGGCGGCGGCCAGTTCGGCGGGGGCCTTGAGGCCGGTGAGGACCAGCCAGCCGAACGGGCCGAGGAACAGGCCGGTGACGACGACGAGGACCGTGTAGAGGACGAGGCGGTTGACGCGTATCCGCATCCGGGCAGGGGACTTGGGGTTCACGCTGGTGGCGGTCACTTCTTCGCCTCCGGGTCGACGTTGTAGAACACCACGCCGGAGGTGAACCTGAAGATGAGTCCGGTCGCGATGAGGATCAGGACGAAGAGCACCCACAGCAGTGCGGAGGCGTATCCGTAGCGGCCGAGCGCGAAGTACTCCGAGAACACGTGGATCATGTACGTGTAGTTGGACTGCGGGATCGTGGTGAGGCCGCCCGTGGTGGCGATGGGGGCCAGCAGCATCGGCATGATGGTCTGCACCGAGGCGATCACCCCGGTCACGGTCTGGAAGAGCAGCACCGGCGACAGCAGCGGCACGGTGATGCTGCGGAAGGTCCGCCAGGCGCTCGCCCCGTCGATGCGGGCCGCCTCGTGGAGCTCGCGGGGCACGTCCTGGAGCCCCGCCAAGGAGATGATCATGATGTTGCCGGCCGCCCAGAGGACCGTCATGACGAGGACGTAGCGGGCGTAGGGGTCGGCCAGCCAGCCGATCGCGTCGAAGCCGAAGAAGGTCAGGACGCCGTTGGCGGCACCGGAGTTCTGGTCGAAGAGGTTCTTGAAGGCGATGCCCGCGCCCACCGGGGGCACCACGGCCGGCAGGTAGAGCAGGGTGCGGAAGAGCCCGCGTCCCTTGATCGGCCGGTTGACCAGGACGGCGAGTGCGAGCCCGGCGACGATCGACAGCGGCACCGAGAGCAGCGCGAACAGGCCGGCCCGGCCCAGGGCGTCCCAGGTCGTCGAATCGCCCATCAGCTCGCGGTAGTTGCCGAGGCCGACGTAGTGCCAGTTCGGTGAGATGCCGTCGTACGTGGTGAAGCTCAGCCACAGCGCGTAGGCCATGGGCGTGATGGTCAGCAGCGTGAACCCGACGATCCACGGGGAGGTGAACATGTAGAAGGCGCGGTGCCTGCGGGCCGTCATCGAGGGCCCGGTGCGCTCGGCGGAACCGGCCCGGCCGGCACCCGTGGTCGCACTCGGCCGGCCGGCGACGGAGGAGACCTGATCGACCGTCATCCCACTTGCTCCTTACCGCGCTTGAGCTGCTGGTTGATGGTCGAGTTCAGGTGCCCGGCGAGGCTGTCGACGGACATCTCACCCTTCATCGCGGGAGTGGCGACCTGGTTGAAGAGCGCCTCGAAGGCGTCCCCCGAGATGTAGGGCGACAGGGAGACCACCGAGAAGTGCCCGAGCTCGTTCTCCTGCGCCCGCAAGGTCCGCCTCTGGTACTCCTCCTTGGCCGGCATCAGCGGCCGCAGGGACTTCAGGGTGGGGATGCCCCAGCCGCCTGCGGCGCGTGCCTTGGCCGGCGCCTCGCCGAAGAACCACTCGAAGACCCGCCAGGCGGCGTCCTTGTGCTTCGCCTTGCGTGGCATCCACAGTCCGGTGCCGCCCTGGCAGGCGCTGATGCGCGGACCGCCCGCGAAGACCGGGGCGGGAGCCAGCCGGGAGACCTGCGCCAGCTTCTTGTCGGTGCCGATCATGCCGCCCATCCAGTAGCCGGAGTTCGACATGGCCAGCCGTCCGGCCTGGTAGGTCGGGCCGTCCCAGCCGTTGGGGTCGGGCAGGACCGGGCTGGGCCCGACCTTGAGCCTGCAGTAGTCGATGTACCAGGCCAGCGCCTTGCGAGCCTCGGGGGTGGTGAAGTCGACCTTGGAGAAGTCGTCGCTGAAGAGGCTGCCGCCGGCGGAGGCGGTCATGGTCGCCATGAGGGTGAGCTTGACCAGGCCGTTGTAGCTGCCGCCGAAGACGGTCGTCTGCCCCTTGGACCGCTGGGCGAGCCGCCGGGCGTCGTCCAGCCACTCGTCGAAGGTGACGGGTTCGGTCTCGGACGGGTAGGTGACGCCCTTCTTGTCGAAGGCCGCGGTGTTGAACCAGAACATGGAGTCCTGGGAGAAGTCCTTCGCCATGCCGTAACGGGGGCCCTTGCCCTGGGACTTGCCGTCGTAGCGCCACAGGTCGTTGACGGGGTCCAGGTCGTCGAGCCTCAGGACGCTGCTGGCGGCGAAGTAGTCGTCCAGCTCCTGCATCACGTCCCGCGCCGCGAAGTACGCCGCGTCCACGGCGCCGACACCGCGCACCAGGTCCGGCGGGTTGCCGCTGGTGAGCATCGCGATCAGCTTGGTGATGTCGTAGTCCACCCGCTTGATCGTGACGCCGGTTTCCTTCTTGGCCTGCTTGACCAGGTCGGGGCTGAGGTCGTCGGCCTTGACCATCATGGTCACGGTCTCGCCCGAGCTGCTGACCCCGGTGGACACCTGGAGCGCACAGCCGCCGAGCGACGCGGCCCCGGCCGCGGCACCCGCCGCCGACAGGGCGAGAAAGCTGCGCCGGCTGACCGGGGCACGGGCGTGCGTCTGCATGAACTACCCACTCTCTGAAGGGAGGTGACCAGATGTCGGCTCGGTTGGCAACCGGTTGCTATGAGCGGTGAGGGGAGCTTCAACCCGTACGAGAGCGTCGTCAAGAGGCGCGGCGAACTTTCGAAAACCCTTCAGCGGCAACCGGTTGTTCTTGCGTACCGGTTGCTGCTCACGGACCGTTCGACCGACCGCACGTCGAAAGATTCCGACTCATACCCCTTGCTGGGAGCGGCCGAGCCGTCCTACTGTCCCGTGGAAACCGGTTTCTAAGGCACTGCCGAGCCGCCGCCCTCCTCGCCGAGAGCGCCCACCTCCGAAGGAACACGGTCAGATGAACTCCACCAGGTTGGTCCGCGCCGCGATCGCGGGCCTCGCGCTGACAGGTCTGCTCTCCGCCTGCGGCGGATCGGACTCCGGCTCCGGCGGCTCCGACGCGGCCTCCGGCCCGGTCACCCTGCCCTTCTGGGGCTGGGCGAACGGCCAGGACGCCGTGGTGAAGGCGTTCAACGCCGCTCACAAGGACGTCCAGCTGAAGTACACGAAGGTCACCGACCAGCTGACCATGCAGAAGCAGCTCACCAACGCGGTGAAGGCGGGCAACGCGCCCTGTCTGGTGCAGAACACCGCGGAGTACGTCACGAGTTGGGTCGCCCAGGGCGCCCTCGCCGACATCACGAAGTACGTCGGGTCGGCCAAGGACAAGTTCAACTCCGGCTCCTGGTCAGCCGCACAGGTACAGGGCAAGCTGTACGGCGTCCCCACCAGCTCCGCGCCGAACTTCACCATCTACCGCACGGACGTCTTCCAGAAGTACGGCCTCAAGGCCCCCACCACCTGGGACGAGTTCATCGCGGCGGGCAAGACACTCAAGAAGCACGGCGTCAAGATCACCAACTTCGCCGGTGAGGACCCCAGCACCCTCGAAGTGCTGTCCATGCAGGCCGGCGCCCACTGGTACGCGATCGACGGCAACTCCTGGAAGGTGGACTTCCGGGACGCGGGCACCTTGAAAGCCGCCGACGTGATCCAGCAGATCATCGACAACGACCTCGACTCCAAGCTCTCGTTCGCCGACTACGCGGCCGTGCAGCGCAACTACGACAACGGCGGCACCGCGACCCGGCAGATCTCCACCTGGCAGATGGCCGGCATGGTGCAGAACTTCACCAAGTCCTTCGGCAAGTGGGCCCTCGCCCCCTGGCCCACCTTCTCCGGCGAGACCGCGAAGACCCCGGCTGGCACCAACCTCACCGGCAGCGTCACCCTCGTCACCAAGCAGTGCGCCCACCAACAGCAGGCCGCCGAGGCCGCGTTGTGGATGTCCACCGACTCCGGCGCGGTGAAGACGATGGCGAGCCCGACCACCGGCAACGGCGTGATGCCCGCGCTCGCCGACAGCAGCGCCTACGTCGACGAGGCGATCTCGCAGAAGCTCCTCGGCTCCAACTACGACCCGGCGAAGAAGGTCGTCACCGACAGCCTGAACACGGTCACCACCGACTGGACCTTCGGCCCCGACTGGACGGCCATGTTCACCGAGTTGCAGAGCGGCTGGGCTAAGGTGGTCAGCAAGCAGCAGAAGGTCACCGACCTCCTCGCCCACATGCAGCAGTGGACGGTCAACGACCTGAAGTCCCGCGGCATCAGCGTCGAGGGCTGAGGCGGGCACCCGGATGGTCCGCTCCCAGCGCTGGAAGGGCGCCGCCTTCACGGTGCCCTTCCAGCTCGGTTTCGTCTTCCTCTACCTGATCCCGATCGGGTACGCCGTCTACGAGTCGCTGTACCGCTCCCAGTCCTCCGGCCTCGGCCTCGGCGGCACCACCGACGAGTTCTCGGGCCTGGCCAACTACCACCAGGGCCTGACGGACCCGGCGTTCCTCGACTCGGTCCTGCGCGTGCTCCTGTTCGCCTGCGTGCAGATCCCCGTGATGCTCCTCGTCAGCCTGCTCCTCGCGCTCTTCCTGGACACGCTGACATCCCGGGCGGCGGGCCGTTTCCGCGTCCTGCTGCTGGTCCCGTACATGATCCCGGGCGTGGTCGCCGCGATCGTCTGGATCAACCTCTACAGCCCGGACGTCGGCCCCCTCACTCCCCTGGCCAGGGCGTTCGGCCTCGACTGGAACTTCTTCGCGCCGTCGATGGTGTGGCCGTCCATCGGCAACCTGCTGACCTGGCACGGCATCGGCTACAACATGGTGATCATCTACTCGGCGCTGCAGGGCGTCCCGCGCGAGCTCTTCGAGGCGGCACGGCTGGACGGCGCCTCGGAGCGCCGCATCGCGCTGAGCATCAAAGTCCCTTACGTGCGGGGTGCGTTGGTCCTCACCGGCATGCTGTCGATCATCCAGATGCTGCAGATCTTCAACGAGCCGGCGCTGTTCCGGAACGTCACGCCCCAGACGGTGAGCGACAGCTTCACCCCGATCATGGTGATCTACAACCAGGCGTTCAACGCGGGCAACTACCACTACGCGGCGGCCCTTTCGGTGCTGCTGGCCCTGATCCTGGGCGTCGCTTCCTTCCTCTTCTACCGGCTGACCGCGAAGGAGGCCGACTGATGGCACTCACCGAGGAGCTCACGAGGACACACCCCGTCCGCCGCATCAACAAGCCCGATCCGGCGGCCCGTTCACGAGGTGGCCAGCGCTTCCTCCTCGTCGGCCTGGCGCTGGCGAGCGCGTACAGCCTCTTCCCGGTCTGGTGGCTGATCGTCGCCGCGACGAAGGACCGCACCGCCCTCTACCAGAGCAACGGCCTCTGGTTCTCCGGCTGGCACCTCTGGACCAACCTGCACCAGCTGTTCACCTACGAGAACGGCATCTTCCTGCGCTGGACCGCCAACTCCTTCCTCTACGCCGGAGTCGGCTCCCTGGGCGGCACCCTGATCGCCCTCGCCACCGGCTACGGCCTCGCCCGCTTCCAGTTCCCGGGCCGCAACCTGGTCTTCGCCTGCGTGGTCGGTTCCTTCCTGGTCCCGATCGCCCTGCTCACCCTCCCCCTCTATCTCCTCTTCTCGAAGATCGGCCTGGTGGACACCCCCTGGGCGATGCTGATCCCCTGCCTGATCAACCCGTTCAGCGTCTACCTGGCGAAGGTCTACACCGAGGCCACCGTCCCCTACGAACTCCTCGAGGCCGCCCGCATCGACGGTGCGGGCGAACTGCGCATCTTCTTCTCCATCGTCCTGCGCATGATGACCACCGGCGGCGCGACGGTCTTCCTGCTGGCCTTCGTCAACACCTGGAACGCCTTCTTCCTCCCGCTCACCGTGCTCCGCGGCGAGGAGAACTGGACCCTCAACCTGGGCCTGTACAACTGGTCCGGCAAACGCCTCGAATCCGGCGTCGACCTGACCGGCCTGGTGCTCACCGGCGCGCTGCTCTCCATCGTCCCGATGGCCGTCATGATGATCGCGATGCGCCGCTACTGGCGCTCCGGAGTCACCCTGGGAGCCCTCAAGTGACCGAGCTCCACAACCCGGTGATCCGCGGCTTCGCCCCCGACCCCTCCCTGGTCCGCGCCGGCGACTGGTACTACCTCGCCAACAGCTCCTTCGAGTGGTTCCCGACGATCCCGATCCACCGCTCCCACGACCTGGCGCACTGGGAGTACGCGGGCCATGTCGAGGGCGCGGCCCCCGGCGACTCCCTGGCCGGCGCCCCCGACTCGGGCGGCATCTGGGCCCCGTCCCTGAGCTGGGACGGCGAGTGCTTCTGGGTGGTCTACTCGATCGTCCGCTCGGTCGGCACCCCGTACTTCGACGCGGACACCTACGTCAGTACGGCCACGGAGGTGTCCGGCCCCTGGAGTCCCCCGCGCCGCATCCCGAGCCACGGCTTCGACCCCGCGCTGTACCACGAGAACGGCCGCCTCTGGCTCCTCAACCTCCAGAACGACCACCGCCCCGGCGGCAGGCGCTTCGCGGGCATCGTCGCCACGGAACTGGACCGGGAGACGCTCACCCCCGTCGGAACCACCCATCTCCTCCTCCAGCAGGACCGGTTGATCGAGGGCCCCAAGCTGCTGAAGCGGAACGGCTGGTACGTCCTGGTCCTGGCGGAGGGCGGCACGGGCTTCGAACACGGGGTACGGGTGGCCCGCAGCCGCAACCTCACCGGCCCGTACGAACTCGACGAACGCCCCCTGCTGACGACGCGGGACGACCCCGAGTGGCCGTTGCAGAAGGCGGGACACGCGGAGTTGGTCGAGACACCGGAGGGCGAGTGGTTCCTGAGCCACCTGACGGCCCGCCCCCTGAAGACGTCGAAGGGCCTACGGTGCCCACTCGGCCGCGAGACGGCGATCCAGTCGGTGACCTGGGACGCAGAGGACTGGCCGAGACTCGGTCACGGGGACACCCGTCCGGCAGTCACATTCGAGATACCTGATCTCCAGCGCCCCGACAGGGGCGCGGGGAACTGCGCGACAAGCCCCCACCGCCCCGCAGCCGACAACGCACTCCCCTCCTACACCCTCCGCTCCCCAGCCGCCCCCTCCTGGATAGACCCCACCACCCGCCCCGGCTGGCTACGCCTCCGCGGCCACCACGGCCCCGACTCCCTCTGGTCCCACCACCTCCTGGCCCGCCGCATCACCGAACACCACACCGAGGCCCAGGTAACCCTCCAGGCAACCCCGTCCACCTTCACCCAGTCCGCCGGACTGCTCCTCTGGTACAACACCTCGGCCTACTACGCCCTGGACCTCACCTGGGCAGAACCGGAAGGCGAATCGCAGCACGGCCAGCAGTGGCAGAACACAGGCCGGACCGTGCTCGTACTGACCACCCGCGACGAGAACGAGACCCGCCGCGCAGCCGTACAGGAAGTCGACGCGGACACCCCCCTCACCCTCGGCGTCACGGTCCACCGCACCGAAGCCCAGTTCTGGCACCTCAGCGAAGACACCCGCCACCCCATCGGCCCGCCCCTCGACTTCACCCGCCTCTCCGATGACCACGGCAGTCGCCTCCGCTTCACCGGAGCAATGGCCGCGATCCACTCCGTGGACCTCGTCGACGCCTCCTTCACCGCCGACTTCACCGGTTTCCGGGTCATCTGCACCCCCGTATAGCCCCGGCCTCCCTGTTCGAAGTTTCGAAAGTCCCACCCCCACCGATCCCGTGAATTCCCAGGTCTTCACGCCGAGTTGACGCGCACCTATCTTAGGAAGCGCTTACTGCACGGCTTGCACACAGACCGCGGAAGCAGCGTTGGTCGCAACTTTCGTTACTTTCGTTGGCCCAAGGGCGGGCCGGAGAGGCGGGTTCCCCATGGTCCGTGCCGGAGGTACGAGCGTGGCGGCGGCCGGTCCGACGCTGGCGGTGGTGGCCCGCGAGGCGGGCGTCTCCGTACCGACCGCGTCGAAAGTGGTGAACGGCAGGGACGATGTGGCCCCCGAGACCCGCCGCCGGGTCACCGAGGCCCTGGAACGGCTCGGCTACGTCCGCAGACCGCGGTTCGACGCGACGAAGGCCCCCGCGCTGATCGATCTGGTCGTGCAGGCGCTGGACAGCTCGTGGTCGGGTGCGGTGCTGCACGGGGTGGAGGAGGCGGCGTACGAGGCGGGTCTCGAGATCGTGGTGTCGGCGGGGCCGGCCCGGACCCGGGCCGGCCGCCCGGAGCGCGGCTGGCTGGACAAGCTCACCGCACGCGGCTCGTCCGGGGTGCTGTTCAACCTGGCCGAGCTGACCCCGGCGCAGTACGCCTGGCTGGACCACCACCGCATCCCGTACGTCCTGATCGACCCGGTCCATGAGCCCCCGGCGGGCGCGGTCTCCGTCGGGGCGGCCAACTGGCAGGGCGGGGTCACCGCGACCGAGCACCTGCTCGCCCTCGGCCATGAGCGGATCGCGGTGATCGCCGGCAACCGGCGCCGGATGTGCAGCGGCGCCCGGGTGGCCGGCTACCGCTCGGCGCTCGCCTCGGCGGGGCTGCGCCATCGGGGCGAGTACGTCCGGCACGCGGGCTTCGACGAGGAAGCGGCCCGGCACCGTATGCACGAACTGCTCGACCTGCCGGAGCCGCCGACCGCCGTGTTCGTCTGCTCCGACCGGATGGCGCTGGGGGTGTACGCGGCGCTGGCCGAACGCGGACTGCGGGTGCCGGCGGACATCAGTGTGGTCGGCTTCGACGATCTGCCCGAGGCGCGCTGGGGGACCCCGGCGCTGACCACGGTCCGCCAGCCCCTGTCGGAGATGGCGGCGACGGCGCTGCGACTGCTCGTACGGCTGATGCACGGGGACCGCCCGGAGGGCACCCGGACGGAGCTGTCGACCAGGCTGGTGGTGCGGGCCAGTACGGCGGCCCCGCCTGCCCGTTCGGCCGTACGAGGGTGACCGCGCCCTCGACAAGATCGTTTCCAGGGCATGAATCCCACCCTGCGCACCGCGGCGGCCTGTGCCCTGGCCGTAGCCGCCGTGACCACGGCCCTGGGCACCGCCCGGGCCACGACCCTGACCCTCGCCCCGGCCCGGCACCACGCTGCGGTGGCCGTCCCGGCGGCCGACGAGCACGACCCGAAGGAGGACGTGGAACTGGACGAGAACGGCCGTCCCGACCTCGGCGAGGACTGAGAACCGCTTTCGGACCACATGGCACCCTGCCAGATCGGGACGCGCTCGCGTGCCTCGATCGGGCAGGGTCGCACCCAGTTCCGAGAGCGACGGCGCGATCGACTTGAACTCCGTTGCTCCAAGGGGCCATTTCAATGATTGCAGCGGACGTATTTCCACTGGTGCATACGAGCTGAAATCTGCCGGAAGGAGTACTTCCGCCACAGGGATGTCCTACCGTCTGTCTCCTGAGAACCTCTCACCGAAGCGAGGCCGGTCCTGTGCCCCACACATCGCCTCCCACCGTCGTCGTCCTGACCGCGCTCCCGCTGGAGTACGAGGCCGTCCGGGCCCATCTCGGCTCACTCCGGACGATCGAGCATGACGCCGGCACGTGGGCTGCCATCGGCCCACTCGACGACACGCCCTGGCAGGTGGCCCTCGTACAGATGGGAGAGGGCGCCGTGAACGCGGCCGTGCTCACGGAACGGGCCATCAGCTGGCTGCGTCCCCAGGCCCTGCTCTTCGTCGGTGTGGCCGGCTCTCTCAAGAAGAAGAAAGTCAAACTCGGCGACGTCGTGTTCGCCACCAAGGTGTACGCCTACCACGGTGGCCGGGACACGACGGAGGGATTCAAAGTGCGTCCGGACTCCTGGCGCAGCAGCCAGCGCCTGGACCAGGCGGCGCGTCACGTTCTGGGCACCACAGCTCACTTCAAGCCGATCGCCGCTGGTGACGTGCTTCTTGACAGCGAGGTCTCGGCAGTTGCGAAGCACCTCAAGAACCACTACGAGGACGCAGTGGCGATCGAGATGGAGGGCAACGGCGTCGCGCACGCGGCTCACCTCAGCAACCGGGTGGACGCGGCCGTCATCCGCGGAATCAGCGACCTTGCGAACGGCCGCAAAGCGAAGGCCGACGCCTCCGGCTCCCAACTGCGCGCCGCGGCGCGCGCCGCCGAGGCCGCGTTCGCCATCCTGCGTGATCTGCCGCCGTTGGACCCTGCCCGGCAAGGTGGCACAGCGGCGGCTCACGAGACCACACCGGAGCCGACCGCCGTATACAGCGGTGACCATGTCGATCACCGGAACAACATCAACTACGCGCCCGTCGTCGGCAAGATCGTGTACCAGAACCCACCCCGACAGAATTGACGGCAGCGAGATTCCCGTGGCAGAGACGCCTGGCCCGTATCCCACCGTTGCCGTGCTCACCTCCCATCCGCGGTGGTACGCATCTGTGCGCAAGCGGCTCGCCGACGTACGACGGCGCGAGCACCCTTCAGGAACCAGATTCGATACCGGCTTCCTTGCGGGCACCCGGTGGGAAGTCGCCGTCGCGGACATGGGTACGGGCAACGACGCGGCCACCGAGATCATCAGACAGGCTGCCACCTGGCTGCATCCGCAGGTCCTGCTCTTTCTCGGCCCCGCGGGAGGCAAGGAGTTCATTCGCCTGGGTGATGTGGTGGTCGCCACCAAGGTCTACCGGTACGACCGGCACACAACAGCCGCCTCGCTTCCTCAGCCTGCCTCACACCGATTGGAACAGGCCGCCAGGATGGCGCTGCGCGAGGGATCGCATTGGTGCGAAAGCGAAACCGGTGTGCACTTCAGGCCCATCGTCGCCGTTCCCGACGAACGTGCGACCGAGGCACGCCGTTCTGGTGACTGCCTGGCGGCGGAGCAGGATGCTCTGGAGACGTATCAGGACGCGGTCGCGGTCGAACTGAGGAGTACCGGAGTCGCCTGCGCCCCGCCCCTTGTCGGCCCGTTCGGCAACGCGCCGGAAATTCTAACGATCCGGGGCATTACTTTCACCGTGCCACCCAACAAACAGGACGTGTCCGGGCCTTACGAGGAAGTCGTCGAGACGACGACCTCGGCTGCCCTCGCGGTCCTTGCCGAACTCGTGCCCTGGAGTTCCGTAGCCATGGCGTCGGCAGATACGGCCGACGGCTCCCCGGTGATCCGCTACCGCGACCACATCGACTTCCGCAACAGCGTGTTCAAGGCCCCCACCACGGGAAAGTACGTCCGCGGCGAGGACTCAACGCCCTGACGGGGAGAGCGCACGTGCCTGGGCGTACGCCTCCATCGCCTCCTCGATGCGGCCTGCCGCTTCGAGAGCCCTCCCGAGGTTGCGGTACGTCTCGGCACCTCGGGCCCAGTCACCGACTTCGCTCAGAAGTTGGGCCGCCTGCGAGAAGGCCCTGAACGCGTCGTCATTCCGGCCTGCCTCGTCCAGCACGATAGCCAGGTTGTTCCATGCCATTGCTTCGCCGTGCCGGTCACCGGCGAGCCTACGCAGGTCACGGGCCCGGACAAAGGCGTCGGCGGCCGGTCCGAGCCTGCCCAGACGGGTTTCGGCGATCGCCAGATTGTTCCACTGGATGGCCTCCCCCACCTTGTCGCCCCTGGCTCGGTGCAGGTCACGGGCCTGGTTGTAGGCCCCGACAGCCGCTGCGGGCCGGCCCGCGCTCTGCAGGGCGTCCCCGAGGTTGTGCCAGGCCGTTGCCTCGCGCAACGGGTCGCCGGAGCGCGCCGCGAACCGGTGTGCCAGGGTGCTCACCGTCACGATCTCCTCGAACAGACCACGTCGTCTCAGGTATTCGGTGAGGTACAGGGCGAGATCGAGGGCACGTGCCGTAAGCCTGCTGTCCTCACCCCATTGGACGGCGGCCAGCAGCCCGAGCCGCTCCTGATCGAGCCAGGCCAGCGCCTCCTCGATGTCATTGAAACAAGCACCGAAACCCAGTCCGCGCAAGCGGTCGTCGGCTTCGTCGGCCCGCTCCACATAGTGGTCGAGCACGCGATCCCTCGCTGTCTCGCGCTCCGCGAGGCAGGAAGGGTCGTCGGCGGACACCTGTGTGGCGAACACCCGGACCAAGTCGTGCAGCCGCCACTGGGTACGGCTGCTGCCCCGGTCGACAAGGTAAGCACGCTCCAGTACAGCGAGCGTGACCGGTGGTGGTGCAGCCCCGAGCAGCGCGGCCAGTACCTCAGTGCCTGTCTCCGGTCCCGGAGCCTCGGCCAACAGCCGTAACATCCTGGCTTGTTCGGGATTCAGCCTCTGGTACGAGAGGTCGAAGGCCGTGCGCACGCTGCGCTCTCCGTCGTCGAGGTAGGACAGGCGCGTCTCCTGGTCACGTAGTTCGTCCACCGACTCGGCGACCGGCTTGTCTGGATCCCAGACGAGATGTGCTGCCGCGATCTGCAGAGCGAGAGGCAAGTGGCCGCAAAGGGCAGCGAGTTCGACGGCAGCCGCGGCTTCCGCGGTGATCCGATGGTCCATGCCGTCGGCCAGCCGCAGCACCTGGTCCAGCAGAGCGACTGCGGCCTTGGAAGTCAGTTGCCTCAATGGCAGGTGACGGGCGTTGAGTTGAGGAATCGCGGTCCGGGACGTGATCAGGATGCGGTGCCGGGAGTCCGCGGGAAGCAGGGGGCGGACCTGCTCCGGAGACGCGGCGTTGTCCGCGACTATCAGCACGCGATCGGGCCAGCGTGCCAGTTGGCTGCGGTAGTGCTTGACCCGCTCCTCCTCGGTGGTGAGCTGCTCGGCAGGTGTGCCGAGATCCTCTAGAAGTGTGCCGAGTGCTTGCTCGGCGGTGATGCTCGTGTTGTCGTGGCCGTGCAGGTCGATGAAGAGCACGCCGCCGGGAAACCAGCCCCTGTCGTTGGCAGCGTGGGCCGCTTCCGTCGCGAGTGCGGTCTTGCCCACCCCCGCCATGCCGGCCAGCACGGTTGCCGTGACAGTTCCGGGCCGCGACGGCCCGGAACTCGGGCACAAGAACCCCTCCAGTTCCTTCAACAGTTTCTTGCGCCCGGTGAAGCTGGGAGTCGCGGGAGGAAGGGAGCCGACCGCGGCCGGGGGAAGAGCCGCGGGCGCCGGCACACCGTGGAAATGCTGATGAAGTACCGAGCCGACCGCATCGCCGAGGAACAGTCCCTCGAAGTCGATGTGGTCTCCCTTGACTCGGGTTCCGTGCCTGGGTGTCCGGCTCTCCATGGCCGCGGCGACGGCCTGAACAGCGCCCGGGTCTGTGGAAAACAGCGTGCGCAACCGATCACGCAGCGCGGCTGGAACGGCCGGCGGACCGGCGTGCCCAGCCGCGGTGAGATACGGCGCCAAGGCACGGGCTAAGTCCTGTCCGAGCGGGCCGGCGGCCCCGTCGGACAGTGCTACCAGCAGTGCCTCCTGGTCCGGTTCCATGCTTGTCCCCCGTACCGCGGAATCCGGCCCCACGGTAATGCCGGGCAGACTGCTCGCGCACCCCGTCCGCCCGATCCCGCCTACGGAAACCGCAACCGCCGGAGCGAAGTCCCACTACAGTGCTAAGCATCGGACCCGCCGGGCGGACAGATGCGGCGGCTTACGGGTGGGGGTGGTCAAGTGCCGGGCAGGAATCCTCTGACGGCGGTCATCACCACCGTCCCCGCAGAGTACGAGTCGATGCGATCACACCTGCCGAACCTACGGGATCGAATTGTGGGAGACCATGGTCTGCGCATAGAAGTGGGCGCTCTGCCCGGCAGCGGCTGGCAAGTGGCTCTGGCGGAATCCGGTGAGTTCGGCGCGCCGTTCGCCCCGCTTGTCAATGACATCGTTCAAGCGCTCCACCCCGATGCTCTTCTGTTCGTCGGTATCGCGGGCGGGCTCGAGGAGGGCCTGCGTATCGGTGACGTGGTGGTGGCAACCCGCGTCTACGCTTTCCGGGGTGGGAAGTTGACGCCCGAAGGCTTCTACGCACGCCCTCAGTCCTGGCATCCCTCACACCGGATGCTGCAGGCCGCGCGATACGCCCTGCACGACACCCCCAGGGTCTTCTTCAAGGCGATCGCGGCCGGGGACGTCGTCATCAACAGCCAACAGTCCTCGCTCCTTTCGCAGTTGAAGCGTCACTACAACGACGCGGCCGCCATCGAAATGGAAGGCGCCGGCATGGCTCATGCCGGGCATCTGACCGCTGGAGTCGAAACTCTGACCATCCGTGGCATCAGCGACGTGGTGAACACGGCCAAGGACTTCGAAATCCACGGTGGGGCCCAGCAGTATGCGGCTGCCCGGGCGGCGGAGGTCGCCGTAGCCGTGCTACGCAAATTTGATCCACTGCCGGATCAGAGCGTGGACGAAACGAACTACGGCGGCGACCATATCGACTTCCGTGGCAGCACGTTCTTCGGACCGGTCGCGGGGAAGGTCACGACCGAGCGACCGCACGGGGACGACGTGAACTTCGGCCGACGGGACCTGAACGAGGGCTGAGCGCCCGCAGCAGAGCGTGGGCGGCCGGACAGCGGTCCGGCCGTCACGCAGCCTCAGTCGTAGTGCTCAGTCGTCGTCGTCCTGGCGCGGCTCCCCGAGCAGTGCCTGGATCGCGTCCACGGCGCTGCCGTCGTGGTCACTGCCGGCCGTGCCTCTGCCTGCCTGGATGTTCGCCGTGCGGTCCACCTCCAGGATGGAGTCCGCGTTGGAGTTGTCCAGCACGGTGATCAGGCTGCCGGCCGCGTGCGCGGGGGCCACGGCCGCGCCGAGCAGCGCCGCCGTGAGGGCCGCGGCGGTCCGCAACCGCGTCACACGCCCACGCCCTCGGGCTCGTCGAGCCGTTCCCGGGCGATGTTGCGCTCCAGCAGGGTGGTGGACGCCTTGACGCCGATGCCGCTGGCCGCGTCGACCGACGGCAGCCGGCCGTCCGCGGACTTCAGCCGGCTCAGCGCCGAGTCCATCGCCTCGTGCGCGGCGAACAGACAGGGCGTGGAGTAGATCGCGACGTCGACGCCGAGGTCGTCCAGCTCGGTGAGCGAGAGTCGGGGCGACTTGCCGCCGGCGATCTGGTTGAAGAGCAGCGGTTTGTCGCCGACGACCTTGCGGATCCGGCGGATCCACTCCTCGCTGCGCACCCCGTCGACCAGGATCACGTCGGCGGCGGTGGCGGCGAGCCGCTCCGCGCGGTGCAGGATGTCGTGCTCGTCGGTGGCGTCCGTGCGGGCCACGACGACCATGTCCTGGCGCGTCTCCAGGACCTTCTCCAGCTTGTCCAGGTACTCCTCCAGGGGCAGCACCTGCTTGCCGTCGGCGTGCCCGCAGCGGCGCGGCCGCTTCTGGTCCTCCAGGATCACCCCGGAGGCGCCGATCCGCTCCAGTCCCTCCACGACGTGGCAGGCGACCTCGGGGTCGACGTACCCGTCGTCGATGTCGACGAGGAGATGGTGGTGCGGGAACGCGCCCCGCAGCCGCTGGACGAAGGCCACCATGTCGGGCCAGGCGATGAACCCGATGTCCGGCAGGCCGTAGTACGAGGCGGCGAAGCCGAAGCCCGATACGAACATCCCGTCGTAGTGTTTGGCCGCGATCGACGCCGAGTACATGTCATAAACGCCGATCAGCGGGGTGGTCCCCGGCCCGGCCATCTGCTCGCGCAGCTTCTTCCCGTAAGTCAAGGTCCGGCTCCTCCTGTGGGTGGGTGGCGCGGCGACACGACCGGCCTCCGCGTCTCGACAGCCCTTTGCCAAGACAAAAGCATCTCTAGATACGCACGTGACTATCTCCGTGCGCGACCTTTACTCACCCCGATGGCGGATCCGGTTCACCGGAGAAACGTCACTGGACCAGCCGTGCAGCCCAGGCCACACCCCCGTGGAGGTGGGCCAGGAAGCCGGAATCCCGGTAGGCCTCCCGGGCGTGCCCCAGGGCGGTGTAGAACACCCGTCCGGCCCCCTGCTCCCGGCACCAGGCCAGCGGATGGTCGTCCCCCATCCCGCCCCCGTCGTACGACGTCTCGTCGGCGCGCAACAGGACCCGGACCCGGCCGCGCGGGTTGTCGCGGAAGTCGTACCACTCGTCGGTGAAGTCCCAGGCGGCGGTCAGGTGCCGGGTCGCGGGGTGGTCGTGGTCCTCGACCAGCGCCCGACCGGGCTGGTACTCCGGGTGGCGGTCGAAGCGGGCGCCGAGGAGTTCGCCGTAGTACGGCCAGTCGTACTCGGTGCAGGCCGCCGCGTGCACGCCGGCGAAGCCGCCGCCCGCCTCGACGTAGGCGGCGAGCCGCGCGCGTCCTGCCGGGGTCAGGATCTCGCCGCTGGTGGAGAGGAAGACGACGGCCGCGTACCCGTCCAGGGGCTGTTCGAGGGCGGCCGGGTCCTCGGTGGCGTCGACGTCGACACCGGTGAACTCCCGTACGGCGGCGACGGCGTCGGGGATGGAGTCGTGGCGGTAGCCGGTGGTACGGGTGTGGACCAGCAGTCGAGGGGCCATGTCCGCATGATCGCCCACGACCGGGGCCGGCTCAAAGGCCCGGCGTCGGCACGCTGTTGTCGGGCGGGCCACCGTCCCCGTTGGTCGGCAGGTCGCCGCGCTGCACCGGCTGGTCGTCGGTGAAGGCCGGGTCGGGGGTGGGCAGCAGGGTGTCGAGTTCGCCGGCGGTGGGGCGGTGGACGGCGTGCAGCGCCTTGCCCAGCACCGCGTCGGAGACCCCGCCCTCGCCCTCCAGCCACACCACGCAGCCCTTCTCCGACACCTCGTACTTGTGCTGCCCGGCGTAGCGCAGGTGGTCGGTGTAGAGGTGGATGACGGCGCCGGTCCGGTCCGCGTACGAGGCGGAGAAGCCGTCGTCGCCCTGTACGCCGACGGACTGCTGGGCGAGGGTGAAGCCCGCCGCGTCGGTGACGTAGACCATCTCCGGGGCGATCCCCAACGCCTTGGTCTTGGAGGCCAGTTCGGCCGGGTCGGCGGGGGCACCGGAATCTCCGGAGGCTCCGGGGCCCGCCTTCTCGGTGCCGCAGCCGGTGAGCAGGGCGGCGGCGAGGAACAGGGGCGGCAGGACGCGCACGGCACGGATCATGCGCCCATCGTGCCGCACAGGTGTTCCACAGGGGACCGGTTTTTTCTCCCGCCCGGAGCCACCGGTACCGCACCGGGCACGGCTGAGCCGGTGTCCGATTCCTTCAAGACCGACAACAGGACCCCGCCTACGGTGACGGCATGACTCCACGATTCGCCGTGATCGGTCTCGTCACCTCCGACCTGACCGCGTCCCTCGCCTTCTACCGCCGCCTCGGGCTGGCCTTCCCGCCCGGCGCCGAGGAACAGCCGCACGTCGAGGCCGAGTTGCCCGGCGGGCTCACCCTCGCCCTGGACACGGAGGAGACGATCCGCTCCTTCCACCCGGCCTGGCACCCGCCGGCCGGCGGCGGCCGGGTGGCACTCGCCTTCCGCTGCGACTCGCCCGCCGAGGTCGACGCGCTCTACGACGACCTCGTGGGCGCCGGTCACCACGGCGAACTCAAGCCGTGGGACGCGTTCTGGGGCCAGCGGTACGCCACCGTGCACGACCCCGACGGCAACGGCGTCGACCTGTTCGCCCCGCTACCCGCCGAGTAGCCCGGTCAGCGGCAGCCCCGCCAGCTCCCGTACGTCCCGGGCGAGATGGGGCTGATCCGCGTACCCCGCCCGGACGGCCGTCTCCGCGAGCGGCACCCCGGCCCGGGCGAGCGCGAGCGCCCGCTGCATCCGGAGGACCCGGGCCAGCGTCTTGGGCCCGTAGCCGAAGGCGGCACGACTGTGCCGGTGCAGCCGGCGGGCACCGAGGCCGAGTTCGTCGGCGGTGGCCGCCACGGGCCGCCCGGCGTCCAGAGCCTCGACGAGCCGCCGAAGCAGCGGGTCGGGCGGGACGGACCGCTCCAGGGCGATCCGCTCCAGCGCGGCGGCGGGATCACCGGCGGCACCGATTCGGGCCCGCAGCCGCCGCACGACGGAGGCCGGCCAGAGGTCACTCAGCTCCACACGCCGGTCGAGCAGTTCGTACGCCGGCACACCGAGGACGGCGGGCGCGGTACCGGGATAGAAACGAAGGCCCACCCACACGCCTTGCGCGCCCTCGGTGACGTAAGCACGCGTATCGGGCCCGGCCACCAGCAGCCGCCCGTCATGCCAGAGCAGATCCATACACCCGTCGGGCAGCACCCGCCCGACGCCGCCCTCGTCGGGCCTGTTCACCCAGACAACCGCACCGGAGACCCGGGACACCCGCTCCTTGTACACAGACGCCAGCGTAGACGCGCCCCTTTCAGGGGCGCGAGGAACTGCGCGACAAGCCCCCACCCACCCGCACCCCGCCCACACCGCGAACCCTCCACGACGAACCCGGCGTCGGCCCTCAAGCCTCCGGCTTGTGCGGCGGATGGGTGCTCTTCACATGCGCCCTCAACCGCGCCGTGACGTCCTCCGGCGGCAGGAACCGGGACCAGCGCTCCGGGAACTCCGACGGCATGTCGGGGTCGTCGGGGTCCCCGGGATCGGCCTCCCGCGCCGCGGCCGCGCGGGCCACGTACTCGGCGACCTGGGCCTCCCGCAGCCGCTCGTTCGCGGCGCGCGCCGCGGCCGTCGCGGCGGCCGGCCAGACCCGGTCGATCGCGGCGTTCACGGCGGCTCCGACCAGCACGGCGAAGGCCGCCACGCCGATCCACAGGAGCACGGCGACGGACGCGGCGAGCGAGCCGTAGATCGTCGCGCCCTCGATGGTGTGGGTCAGGTAGATGCGCAGCAGGAAGCTGCCGAGGACCCACATGGCCAGGGCGACCAGAGCGCCGGGCACGTCCTCGATCCACGGGGAGCGGACCGGCACGGAGACGTGGTACAGCGTGGTCAGGAAGACGACGGACAGGACGATCACGACCGGCCAGTACAGGACCTGTACGAGCGTCTCCGACCAGGGCACGATCCCGACCACCGCGTCCGGTCCTGCCACCATCAGCGGCAGCGCCACCGAGCCGATCAGCAGCGCGGCGATGAAGAGCAGGAAGGAGACGATCCGGGTCTTCACGATGCCCCGGACGCCGTCGAGGCCGTACATCACCGTGATCGTGTCGATGAAGACGTTCACCGCGCGGGAGCCCGACCACAGGGCGAACAGGAAGCCGATGGAGATGACGTCGGGGCGGCCGCCGCGCACCACGTCGTGCAGGATCGGCTCGGCGATCTCCTTCACGCCCTTGTCGGACAGGACCGTGCGGGAGGCGTCCAGGAGGTTGGTCTCCAGGCTGGCGATGCTGTGGGCGCCGGTCCAGGCGTCGACGTAGCCGAGCAGTCCGATGAGGCTGAGCAGCAGCGGCGGGACGGACAGCAGGGTGAAGAAGGCGGCCTCGGCGGCGAGGCCGAGGATGCGGTACTCCATGCAGGAATTGACGGTGTCCTTGAGCAGCAGCCAGGCCGTCCTGCGCTTGGAGACGTTCCGGTAGAGGGCTCGGGCCCGGTGGAGCCGGCCGGAGGGCCGCTCGGGAGTATCGCTTGCTGGCTGCACGCCCTAACGGTATCCGCCGTCCGGGACCGTCCTCACCTCACGGGGCCCCGGCCGGGGCGGACGCGGTGGGCGGGGCCGCTGTGTCAGGCTGGAGACCACCGCCGCCGCTCCGGGTAGGTTCGCAGACATGGCAGGCAACACCACGCATACCGTGAGCAACCAGCCGCCTCCGCTGGCCGGATACGACCTCTTCGCCGCCGACCGGGCCCTCGTCGAGGCCGTCGAGCGGCACACCGACCCGGAGCTGCTCGGCGAGGTGCGCACCGAGCTGTCGGGGATCGGCGCCGCGGCCGGCTCGGCGCAGGTGCAGGAGTGGGGGACGCAGGCGAACGAGCACCCGCCGCGGCTGCGCACCCACGACCGCTACGGCCACCGGATCGACGAGGTCGAGTTCCATCCCGCCTGGCACCGGCTGCTCGGCAAGGGTGTCGGCGCGGGCCTGACCACCGGCTGGGTACGGCCGTCCGGGCACGTCCGGCGCGCCGCCGCGTTCCTGGTCTGGACCCAGGTCGAGGCCGGCAACTGCTGCCCGCTGTCGATGACCAACGCGGCGGTGCCCGCGCTGCGCACCGACCCGGAGCTGGCGGCCGTCTGGGAGCCGCTGCTGACCTCCACCGTCTACGACCGTGACCTGCGGCCCGCCGCGCACAAGGCAGGCGCCCTGTTCGGCATGGGCATGACGGAAAAGCAGGGCGGCAGCGACGTACGGGCGAACGCGACCACCGCCGCCCCGCTCGCCGAGGCCGGGACGTACACCCTCACCGGACACAAGTGGTTCTGCTCGGCACCGATGTCGGACGGCTTCCTGGTGCTGGCCCAGGCACCGGACGGTCTCACCTGTTTTCTCGTGCCGCGCGTCCTGGCGGACGGCACCCGCAACGTCTTCCTCCTCCAGCGGCTCAAGGACAAGCTCGGCAACCGGTCGAACGCGTCGGGCGAGGTCGAGTTCGACGGGACCTGGGCGCGACGGGTGGGCGAGGAGGGGCGCGGGGTGCGGACCATCATCGAGATGGTCGCCGCGACCCGGCTGGACTGTGTGCTGGGCTCGGCGGGGCTGATGCGGCAGGCGGTGGCGCAGGCCGTGCACCACGCCACGCACCGCGAGGCGTTCGGCGGGCGGCTGGCCGACAAGCCGCTGATGCGCAACGTACTGGCCGACCTCGCGATCGAGTCGGAGGCCGCGACCACCCTCGCGCTGCGGCTGGCCGCCGCCTACGACGACGGCGGCGAGTCCGAACGGGCCCTGCTCCGGCTGGCCTTGCCCGCCGCCAAGTACTGGGTGACCAAGCGCTGCGCGCCACTCGTCGTGGAGGCGGCGGAGTGCCTGGGCGGCAACGGCTACGTGGAGGAGTCGGGCCTGCCCCGGCTGGTCCGCGAGTCCCCGCTCAACTCGGTCTGGGAGGGCGCCGGCAACATCCAGGCCCTGGACGTACTCCGCGCCCTGCAACGCGAACCGGGCGCGCTGGACGCCTACCTCCAGGAGATCGGCCGGGCCCACGGCGCCGACCACCGCCTGGACCGCGCGGTCAAGGACCTCTTCTCCGAACTGGCCGACCTGGAGGGCATGGAGGCCCGAGCCAGACGCCTGGTGGAACGCCTGTCGACGGTCCTCCAGGGTTCGCTGCTGGTCCGCTTCGCCCCGCCGGAGGTGGCAGACGCCTTCTGCGCATCGCGCCTGGGCAACGACTGGGGTTCATGCTTCGGCACCCTGCCGAGCAGCCTGGACCTCACAGTGGTAGTGGACCGAGCCCGGGTGACTTCTTGACCGACGGGATCTGCCCTACCTAAGGGGCGCGGGGAACTGCGCGACCAGCCCCACCCAACCGTCAGCCGCCAACGCACCAGATAACGCACCCCCTGCCGCGACGGCCAACGCGCCGCCGGCGGGGGTGGTGCTGCGCCGACACGGCACCACCCCCGCCTCTTCGGCCCATATGCAGGCCTCCGACGCCGCGGCGTCCGCTCAAGTTTCGGCCACCTCCGGCTCGTTCACCAGGGTTGCAAGGGGTTGCAACATATCGGTGACTGTGTGCGGACTGTGTGCCTCCGGCACCGGAAAACGGCAGTATAAGACGCGCAGTCGGACCGGAAACCGCCGCCCGGACGGCTTGACAGCGACTCATCGATGCCTTTTTCGAGGCGTATCCGGGAGGACCTCAGTGGGGAACCCGCCGATGGACGTGGCGCGACTCGCCGCGAAGGACGCGGCGCAGGCGGCGCGGGTACTGAACGAGGTGCGCGAGGCCAGACTCGCCGGACAGCGTGGGCGGGTCGCGCCCCGGCCGGTGATCGAACAGTCCTGGGGGCGGATGCTGCGCAGCGGCGTCGACCCCGACCACGACTTCCGTTCGGGGCTGCTGTCCGCCGACGAAGTCCGGCGCAGACGCGAGGAGTCACCGCTCAAGGACGTGCTGCCGGTACTGCGCGAGGGGCTGCTTTCGGTCGCGGACGTCGCCCACCACATCATGGTGGTGGCGGATGCCGACGGCCGGGTGCTGTGGCGGGAGGGTTCGTCGCCGGTGCTGCGCAAGGCGGACGGGCTGGGCTTCGAACTCGGCGCCGACTGGCGCGAAGACGTCGTCGGCACCAACGGGGTCGGCACCCCGGCGGTGGTGCGCAGGCCCGTACAGGTGTTCGCCGCCGAGCACTTCGTCCGCTCGCACGTCTCCTGGACGTGTTCCGGCGCCCCGATCACGGACCCCCGGGACGGCAGCCTGCTCGGCGTGGTGGACGTCAGCGGCCCGCTGGAGACGATGCACCCGGCCACCCTGGCCTGGGTGAACTCGGTGGCGAAGCTCGCCGAGGCCCGGCTGCGGGAGCTGCACCTGGACGCGCTGGAGCGGCTGCGGGCGGTCGCCGCTCCGGTGCTGGCCCGGCTCGGCGGGCGGGCGCTGGTGGTGGACACCGACGGCTGGACCGCGGCGGTCACGGGCATGCCGTATCCACGGCGGCTCGCGCTGCCCAAGTCGCTGTCGCCGGGGCGCCGGTGGCTGCCCGCGCTCGGGCTGTGCGCGGTGGAGCCGCTGGCCGGGGGCTGGCTGCTGCGGGCGGTGGACGAGCCGGCGCCGGTGGGCGGGGGCCGGCTCGTGCTCGACCTGGCCCGGCCGCGCCGGCCCGCCATGACGGTCGGCGGCGGCGCGGGCTCGTGGTCCCGTGAACTCAGTCCCCGGCACGCCGAGTTGCTGTACCTGCTGGCGGTGCGGCGCGCCGGGCGCAGCGCGGCCGGGCTGGCCGAGGACGTCTTCGGGGACGCCTCGCGGACCGTGACCGTGCGCGCCGAGATGTCCAGGATCCGGCGGTATCTCGGGGCACTTCTCGAACACCGGCCGTACCGCTTCCGTGACGACGCCGAGATCGAGGTGCTGCTCCCCGACGACCCGCGCGACCTGCTGCCGTACTCGACCGCCCCGGCCGTGACGGCGGGCCGGACGCCGGGCCCGCGGCCCAGATGAAGGTCCCCGCCCCCGGACGTATTTAACGCATCCGGGGCATCCGAGGAGGTATCTTCCGCATATTTGCGGGGTCTTCGAGGTGCGGCGACGCCGACTGCCGTAGCATCCCGGTACGGGTCTCCCCACCTGCTCCTTGGTCAACGCTCGGACCACCAAGCGCAGTTGGCCCGCCTCGGGAGGACACATGAAGCATCGCGGCAGACACCGGCGGCGCAGACGGGGCGCGGCCCTGCGCGCCGCCCTGGCCGGGACCGCGCTGGCGCTCACCGCCACGGCCACGATCGTCAGCGCCTCGCAGGCCACGGTCGCCGAGGACCCCGGCGCACTGAAGCCACTGACCTCCACCACCGACATCGCCCCGCTGCAGCTCCAGGAACACCTCGTACCGCGCCGCTCACTGGACCGGCTCTCCTCCGCGATGGGCGGCACGGTCGGGGTCGCCGACGTGCTGGCCGAGTCCGACCACACCCTGCGTGAGGCGGCCGACTGCGACTCCGACGACCGGGACTCGCTGCCGGTCACCCCGGCCGCCACCGAGGCGTACTGCTGGGACCCCACCGACACCCTCACCGACGACTGGCGGCCGACCTCGGTGACCACCTCCTCGGAGGCGGACGACGACGGTCTGTGGGGCGCCAACCGTGTCGTCCTGGCCGGCTGGACGCACAGCACCTCCACCGGCCCCGCCGCCTCCCGGGGCCTGGCCAGGGTCGCGGTGATCAACGCGAACGACCCCGCCCACCCCTCCTACTCCTGGGTCCTGCTGACCGTGCCCAGCGCCGACGGCAGCACCTACCGGGGCCTGACCTCGCAGATCTCCGGCATGGCCTGGTACGAGGACAAGCTCCTGGTCACCACCGCCCAGGGCAGCGCCGACGCGCTCTACGTCTACGACCTCAACCGCATCCAGCGCACCTCGGTGCTGACCGCGGCGATCGGCCGGGTGTCCGGCGGCTGGTCGGCCGACGGCTTCCGGTACGTGATGCCCGCCGTGGGCTCGTACCGCTACACCGCCGGAGCCTGCTCCCGGGCCGGCGCGCCCTGTCCGAGCGCGCTCTCCGTGGACCGGGGGACGGCCCCGGACAGCCTGGTCCTCGGCGAGTGGACGCCCGCCGACAGCGATCAGCACGCCCGGCTGTGGCGGTACGCGTTCGACGAGAGCCCGAAGCGTGACGGACTGCTCGCCACGGACACCTTCGGCCGGGCGGACGCGGTCGAGGCGTACCGGACCGGGGCCTCGGAGATCCGGGGCGTCCTGTCGTACCGGCCACCGGGCGCGACGCACTCCGAGTGGTACGTGGGTCATCTGCCCGGCGCCATGGACGGGCACGGCAGTCTGTGGCGGCAGGACTCCAAGGGTGCCCACGCGGCCGGCTGCGGCTCGGACGCCTCGCACCGCTGCTGGGGCGAGGACACCGGCTCGCTCTCCTACGCGCCGGACACGGGCGAGGTGTGGTCGGTCACGAACCGCATGCTGTTCTCGGTCCCGCTGCGCTCGATCGACGCGTCGCTCGGATAACGGCCGGCCGGCCCGTCGGCCGGCAGCCGCCGGCGCGTCGCCGCGGTGACGGCTGTCGACATGTCCGGGGCCGGGATGATTGCCTGGCCCCATGAGCAGCATCGTCGTCACCACCTGGTCCCTGGAGCAGACCTCCCCGGCCGACCTCCTGCCCGCCGCCGTCCCGGACGGCGACACGGTCGGGATCGTCCGCTCCGAGATCCCCTCCCCCGAGTTCAGCCGCTTCCTGTACGCCTCGGTCGGCGGCGACATCCGCTGGACCGACCGGCTGGGCTGGAGCTACGCCCGCTGGCAGCAGTACCTGGAGAAGCCGGGCGTGGAGACCTGGGTCGCCTACGACCGGGGCACCCCGGCGGGCTACGTCGAGCTCGACCCGCAGGACGACGGGGTCGTGGAGATCGCCTACTTCGGTCTGATCCCGGCGTTCCGCGGCCGGCGGATCGGCGGCCACCTGCTCTCGTACGGTGTCGCGCGGGCCTGGGACCTGGCGGAGCGATGGGACGGGCGGCCGCCGACGAAGCGGGTGTGGGTGCACACCTGCAGTCTGGACGGCGAGCACGCGATGGCGAACTATCAGCGGCGGGGGTTCCGGCTCTTCGACACGAAGAGCGAGGAGGAACCGGACGTCTCGGCGCCCGGTCCGTGGCCCGGGGCGCACACCACCGCGCGGAACGGGGCGTGACCCACAACACCCTGTCTCAGTATTCAGAATAGATTCGTCCGAATCGCGGACAATGGTGGACTGGCCGGAGATCCGCGTGACACGCTTCCGTCATGTCTGGAACTGGAATTGCCTTGGTGAGTCGGCGGCACGTCGACCTCGGCCGCATGTCCAGCGCCATCTGTCCGGCGGGCTGAGAGCACAGCACCGCCGCGCTTTCCTGTCCAGACCTCCCTTGCGCAGTGCCGCGCAGACATGCCCCCCGTGCGCCCGCAGGCGCAGGTCAGAGCCGCTTCCCCGCTGTCTGAAGGACGTATATCGCCATGGCCGCCACCCCGCAGAACCCTGCCGCCTCCGCGCCCCGCCGCAAGGTGAGCCGTCACCGCGGCGAGGGTCAGTGGGCTATGGGGCATTTCACCCCGCTCAACGGCAACGAGCAGTTCAAGAAGGACGACGACGGTCTCAATGTGCGGACACGCATTGAGACGATCTACTCCAAGCGCGGCTTCGACTCGATCGACCCCAACGACCTGCGCGGACGTATGCGCTGGTGGGGCCTGTACACGCAGCGCAAGCCCGGCATCGACGGCGGCAAGACCGCCATCCTGGAGCCGGAGGAGCTGGACGACAAGTACTTCATGCTGCGGGTGCGCATCGACGGCGGCCGGCTGACCACGCAGCAGCTGCGGGTGATCGGCGAGATCTCGCAGGAGTTCGCCCGGGGCAGCGCGGACGTCACCGACCGGCAGAACATCCAGCTGCACTGGATCCGCATCGAGGACGTGCCGGAGATCTGGAACCGTCTCGAGGCGGTCGGCCTGTCCACCACCGAGGCGTGCGGCGACACCCCGCGTGTCGTCATCGGCTCGCCGGTTGCCGGCATCGCCGAGGACGAGATCATCGACGGCAGCTGGGCGATCGACGAGATCAACAAGCGGTACATCGGCAGCAAGGAGTTCTCCAACCTGCCGCGCAAGTTCAAGTCCGCGATCTCGGGCTCGCCGCTGCTGGACGTGGTGCACGAGATCAACGACATCGCCTTCGTCGGTGTGGAGCACCCCGAGCACGGCCCCGGCTTCGACCTGTGGGTGGGCGGCGGCCTGTCCACCAACCCGAAGATCGGTGTCCGGCTCGGCGCCTGGGTGCCGCTGGACGAGGTCCCGGACGTCTGGGCCGGCGTGATCGGCATCTTCCGGGACTACGGCTACCGGCGGCTGCGCACCCGCGCCCGGCTGAAGTTCCTGGTCGCCGACTGGGGCGCGGAGAAGTTCCGCCAGGTGCTGGAGGACGAGTACCTCAAGCGCGCGCTCGTCGACGGCCCCGCGCCGGCCGAGCCCGTGTCGCGCTGGCGGGACCACGTCGGTGTGCACCGGCAGCAGGACGGCAACTTCTACGTCGGGTTCGCCCCGCGCGTCGGCCGGGTGGACGGCGCCACCCTCGCGAAGATCGCGGACCTCGCCGAGGCGCACGGCTCGGGCCGGGTGCGGACCACCGTCGAGCAGAAGATGATCGTCCTCGATGTCACGGAGGACCAGGTCGAGTCGCTGGTCGAGGCCCTGGAGGCGCTGGACCTCACCGCCCGGCCGTCCTCGTTCCGGCGCGGCACCATGGCCTGCACCGGCATCGAGTACTGCAAGCTCGCGATCGTCGAGACCAAGCAGCGCGGCTCCACCCTGATCGACGAGCTGGAGCGCCGGCTGCCCGAGTTCGACGAGCCGCTCACCATCAACATCAACGGCTGCCCGAACGCCTGCGCCCGTATCCAGGTCGCGGACATCGGTCTCAAGGGCCAGCTGGTCCTGAACGACGCCGGCGAGCAGGTCGAGGGCTTCCAGGTGCACCTGGGCGGCGCGCTCGGCCTGGAGGCCGGTTTCGGCCGCAAGGTCCGCGGTCTCAAGGTGACCTCGGAGGAGCTGCCCGACTACGTCGAGCGGGTGCTCAAGCGCTTCCAGGCGGAGCGCGCGGACGGCGAGCGGTTCGCCGCCTGGGCCGCCCGCGCCAGTGAGGAGGCCCTCTCATGAGCGAGCGGGCCGCCCCCTTCTACTGCCCCTACTGCGGTGACGAGGACCTGCGTCCGAACGAGCAGGGCCACGGCGCCTGGGAATGCGCGGCCTGCAACCGCGCATTCCAGCTGAAGTTCCTCGGGCTGCTCGCCCGGGGGCTGAAGCACTCCGAAGCTGGAGGGGAACAGATATGACCACGGCTCAGGAAGACCGTACGACCGACGAACTGAAGGCGCTGGCCGAACAGGCCGGCCGCGACCTCGAAGACGCCTCCGCCCTGGAGATCCTCCAGTGGGCGGTGGACACCTTCGGCAAGGGCTTCTGCGTGACCTCCTCGATGGAGGACGCGGTCGTGGCCCACCTGGCGTCCCGCGTCCAGAAGGGCGTCGACGTCGTCTTCCTCGACACGGGCTACCACTTCCCGGAGACCATCGGCACCCGGGACGCGGTCGAGGCCGTGATGGACGTCAACGTCATCACCCTCACCCCGCGCCAGACCGTCGCCGAGCAGGACGCCGAGTACGGCCCCAGGCTGCACGACCGCGACCCCGACCTGTGCTGCAAGCTCCGCAAGGTGCAGCCCCTGGAGCAGGGCCTGACGAAGTACGCGGCCTGGGCGACCGGGCTGCGCCGCGACGAGTCGGAGACCCGGGCGAACACCCCGGTCGTCGGCTGGGACGAGAAGCGGCAGAAGGTCAAGATCTCCCCGATCGCCCGCTGGACCCAGGACGACGTGGACGCCTACGTCGCCGAACACGGGGTACTGACCAACCCGCTGCTGATGGACGGCTACACCTCCGTCGGCTGCGCCCCCTGCACCCGCCGGGTGCTGGAGGGCGAGGACGCGCGCGCCGGCCGCTGGGCAGGGCGGGCCAAGACCGAGTGCGGACTGCACGGATGACGACCATCGGGCCTTCGACGACCCATTCGACGAACCAGGAGAACAACGTGACGACCGGAGCCACCGTCTGGCTCACGGGTCTGCCGAGTGCCGGCAAGACCACCATCGCGTACGAGCTGGCCGGCCGGCTGCGCGCGGACGGCCACCTCGTGGAGGTGCTCGACGGCGACGAGATCCGCGAGTTCATCTCGGCGGGCCTCGGCTTCAGCCGCGAGGACCGGCACACCAACGTGCAGCGCATCGGTTTCGTCGCCGAACTACTGGCCCGTAACGGCGTCAAGGCGCTCGTCCCGGTGATCGCCCCCTACGCGGACAGCCGCGACGCGGTGCGCAAGCGCCACGACGAGAACGGCACCGCGTATGTCGAGGTGCACGTGGCGACCCCGGTCGAGGTGTGCTCCGTACGCGATGTGAAGGGTCTGTACGCCAAGCAGGCCGCGGGTGAGCTGACCGGGCTGACCGGCGTCGACGACCCGTACGAGGAGCCCGAGACACCCGATCTGCGGATCGAGTCGCAGCACCAGAGCGTGCAGGAGTCCGCGGCGTCCGTGCACGCCCTGCTGAGCGGGAAGGGACTGGCATGACGACGACCGTGGCGGCTCACGGGGAGGGCACGGGCACCCCGTACGCCCTGTCCCATCTGGACGCGCTGGAGTCCGAGGCGGTCCATATCTTCCGTGAGGTGGCGGGCGAGTTCGAGCGGCCGGTGATCCTGTTCTCCGGCGGCAAGGACTCCATCGTCATGCTGCACCTGGCGCTGAAGGCGTTCGCCCCGGCGGCGGTTCCGTTCTCGCTGCTGCATGTGGACACCGGGCACAACTTCCCCGAGGTGCTTGAGTACCGGGACCGTGTGGTGGCCGCACATGGGCTGCGCCTCCATGTGGCCTCCGTACAGGACTACATCGACCGCGGTGTGCTCAAGGAGCGTCCGGACGGCGTCCGCAACCCGCTCCAGACGCTTCCGCTGACCGAGAAGATCCAGAGCGAGAAGTTCGACGCGGTCTTCGGCGGCGGCCGCCGGGACGAGGAGAAGGCCCGCGCCAAGGAGCGCGTCTTCTCCCTGCGCGACGAGTTCTCGCAGTGGGACCCGCGCCGCCAGCGCCCCGAACTCTGGAACCTGTACAACGGCCGGCACGCCCCCGGCGAGCACGTCCGCGTGTTCCCGCTGAGCAACTGGACCGAACTCGACGTCTGGCAGTACATCGCCCGCGAGGGCATCGAGCTTCCGCAGATCTACTTCGCGCACGAGCGCGAGGTGTTCCAGCGGGGCGGCATGTGGCTGACCGCCGGCGAGTGGGGCGGCCCCAAGGACAGCGAGACGGTCGAGAAGCGGCAGGTGCGCTACCGGACCGTCGGCGACATGTCCTGCACCGGCGCCGTCGACTCCGACGCCGACACGCTGGACGCCGTGATCGCCGAGATCGCCGCCTCCCGGCTCACCGAGCGCGGCGCCACCCGGGCCGACGACAAGCTCTCCGAGGCCGCGATGGAAGACCGCAAGCGCGAGGGGTACTTCTAAGCATGAGCACCAGCACCACGGAACTCGGCCTCACCGAGACGACCCTGCTGCGGTTCGCCACCGCCGGCTCCGTCGACGACGGCAAGTCCACCCTCGTCGGACGGCTGCTGCACGACTCCAAGTCGGTCCTCACCGACCAGCTGGAAGCCGTCGAGCGCGCCTCTGCCAGCCGCGGCCAGGACGCCCCCGACCTCGCCCTCCTCACCGACGGACTGCGCGCCGAACGCGAACAGGGCATCACCATCGACGTGGCCTACCGCTACTTCGCCACCCCGAAGCGCCGCTTCATCCTCGCCGACACCCCGGGCCATGTGCAGTACACCCGCAACATGGTCACCGGCGCCTCCACCGCCGAGCTGACCGTGGTCCTGGTCGACGCCCGCAACGGCGTCGTCGAGCAGACCCGCCGGCACGCCGCGATCGCCGCCCTGCTGCGCGTCCCGCATGTCGTCCTCGCCGTCAACAAGATGGACCTGGTCGGCTACCAGGAGGCGATCTTCGCCGGGATCGCCGAGGAGTTCACGGCGTACGCGACCGAGCTGGGCGTCCCCGAGGTCACCGCGATCCCGATCTCGGCGCTCGTCGGCGACAACGTCGTGGAACCGTCCGCGAACATGGACTGGTACGGCGGCCCGACCGTCCTGGAGCACCTGGAGACCGTCCCGGTCAGCCACGACCTGGCACACTGCCATGCCCGGCTGCCCGTGCAGTACGTGATCCGCCCGCAGACCGCCGAGCACCCGGACTACCGGGGCTACGCCGGGCAGATCGCGGCCGGCACGTTCCACGTCGGCGAGCCGGTCACGGTCCTGCCGTCAGGCCGTACGACGACGATCTCCGGCATCGACCTCCTGGGCAGGCCGGTCGACGCGGCCTGGACCACCCAGTCGGTGACCATCCTGCTCACGGACGACATCGACGTCTCGCGCGGCGACCTGATCGTGCCGACGAAGGACGCCCCGGCGACCACCCAGGACGTCGAGGCGACCGTCTGCCACGTGGCCGACCAGCCGCTGACCGTCGGGCACCGGGTGCTCCTCAAGCACGGCACCCGCACGGTCAAGGCGGTCGTCAAGGACATCCCGTCCCGTCTCACGCTCGACGACCTGTCCCTGCACCCGCACCCGGGACAGCTCGTCGCCAACGACATCGGCCGGGTGAAGATCCGTACCGCCGAGCCGCTGCCGGTCGACTCCTACGCCGACTCGCGCCGCACCGGCTCGTTCATCCTGATCGACCCCGCCGACGGCACCACGCTCACCGCGGGCATGGTCGGCGAGTCGTTCGCCTCCCCCGAGCCGGTCAAGGACGAGTCCGAAGACGACGGCTGGGACTTCTGACATGACGATGACCGACGTCTACTCGACGTTCGCGAAGGAGGGCGGCCGCGTCGGCAGCGGCGACCTCGGGAGCGGGCAGGGCGGGGTGGCGCGATGTGCGTGCTGACGTACGCGCACTGCCTGCGCGCCCCGGCCCCCCACCCGACGTCCCGGATGCGACGAAGACCTGCCGACCTCCCGGCCACGACCTGAAAGACGTGACCGCCGGGCCAACGAGAGGAAAGCCTCCCGTGCCTGCCAACCGCTCCAAGCTCCTGCGCCGCGGCATAGCCGCGCTCGCCGCACTCCCCTTGCTCACGCTCGCCGCCTGCGGGTACGGGTCGGACTCCGACAAGAGCGACACCACCAAGGTCGCCGCCGGGGCCAAGAAGATCGAGGGCCTCGACACCGTCAAGATCGGCTACTTCGGCAACCTGACCCACGCGACCGCGCTGGTCGGCAACCAGAAGGGCTTCTTCCAGAAGGAGCTCGGCGCCACCCAGGCCAAGTACGCGATCTTCAACGCGGGCCCCTCCGAGATCGAGGCGCTCAACTCGGGCTCGATCGACATCGGCTGGATCGGCCCCTCCCCGGCGATCAACGGCTACACCAAGTCCAACGGCACCGACCTGAAGATCATCGGCGGTTCGGCGTCGGGTGGCGTGAAGCTGGTCGTCAACCCGAAGAAGATCAAGTCGCTGGCGGACGTCAAGGGCAAGAAGATCGCCACGCCTCAGCTGGGCAACACGCAGGACGTGGCGTTCCTCAACTGGGTCGCCGACCAGGGCTGGAAGGTCGACGCGCAGAGCGGCAAGGGTGACGTCACGGTCGTCCGCACCGACAACAAGATCACGCCGGACGCCTTCAAGGCCGGTTCCATCGACGGCGCCTGGGTGCCGGAGCCGACCGCGTCCAAGCTGGTCGCCGAGGGCGGCAAGGTGCTGCTCGACGAGTCCACGCTGTGGCCCGACAAGAAGTTCGTGATCACGAACATCATCGTGTCGCAGAAGTTCCTGAAGGCGCACCCGAAGGTCGTCGAGGCGGTCCTCAAGGGCTCGGTCGAGACCAACAAGTGGATCAACGCCAACCCGGACGCGGCGAAGGCCTCGGCCAACAAGCAGCTGGCTGTCGACTCCGGCAAGGCGCTGCCCGACGACGTCCTCAACTCGGCTTGGTCCTCCATCCAGTTCACCGACGACCCGCTGGCCTCCACCCTCAACACCGAGGCCCAGCACGCCGTCAAGGCCGGTCTGCTCACCGACCCGCTGCTGAAGAACATCTACAACCTGTCGATCCTCAACAAGGTGCTGAAGGCCGACGGCGCGAGCACGGTCAGCGCCGCGGGTCTCGGCAGCAGCTGACCCCGGTCCCGACGAGTTCCCAGGAGGTGACGACCATGGCCACGACCACGACACTCGCCAAGGCCGACGAGTCGGTCGAGTACGCGGCACGCCTTGAGCATGTCTCGAAGTCCTTCGCGACTCCGGGCGGGCAGCAGCTCGTCCTGGACGACATCACCCTCGATGTCGCGCCGGGCGAGTTCGTCACCCTCCTGGGGGCCTCGGGCTGCGGCAAGTCCACGCTGCTGAACCTGGTGGCGGGGCTCGACCGCCCCACCGCGGGCTCCATCGCGACGGACGGGCGGCCCGCCCTGATGTTCCAGGAGCACGCCCTCTTCCCGTGGCTGACCGCGGGCAAGAACATCGAACTCGCCCTGAAGCTCAGGGGGGTTCCCAAGAACGACCGCCGTGCCAAGGCCGAGGAACTGCTCGAACTGGTCCGGCTGAAGGGCGCGTACGACAAGCGCGTCCACGAGCTGTCCGGCGGTATGCGCCAGCGGGCCGCCCTGGCCCGCGCGCTCGCCCAGGAGAGCAGACTGCTGCTGATGGACGAGCCGTTCTCGGCCCTGGACGCCATCACCCGGGACGTGCTGCACGACGAGCTGACCCGGATCTGGGAGGAGACCGGCCTCTCCGTCCTGTTCGTCACGCACAACGTGCGCGAGGCGGTACGGCTCGCCCAGCGGGTGATCCTGCTGTCGTCCCGCCCCGGCCGGATAGCGCGCGAGTGGGAGGTCGGCATACCGCAGCCGCGCCGCATCGAGGACGCGCCGGTGGCCGAACTGTCCCTTGAGATAACCGACGTACTGCGTGGGGAGATCCGCCGTCATGGCCAGCACTGAGACGACACCGGCCAAGGACGCCGGAAGTGTCGAGGCCGGCCTCGACGCCCTGGAGACGACGGCCACCAGCCGCCCGACCCTCCGCCAGACCTTCACCAGCAAGATCCTGCCCCCGATCATCGCGCTCGCCGTGGTCCTCGTGGTCTGGACGCTCCTCGTCCCGGTCGTCGACGACCCGTCCAAGCTGCCCTCGCCGACCGCGGTGGGCGACACGTTCAAGGACGCCTGGCTCAAGGGCGACCTGCTCGGCTACATCTGGACCAGCGTCAGCCGCGGCCTGCTCGGCTTCCTCTTCGCACTCGTCATCGGCACCCCGCTGGGTCTGGTGGTGGCGCGGGTGAAGTTCGTGCGCGCGGCGATCGGCCCGATCCTGTCCGGCCTCCAGTCGCTGCCGTCGGTGGCGTGGGTGCCTCCGGCCGTGATCTGGCTGGGCCTGAACAACTCGATGATGTACGCCGTGATCCTGCTCGGCGCGGTCCCCTCCATCGCCAACGGCCTGGTGTCCGGCGTCGACCAGGTGCCGCCGCTGTTCCTGCGGGCCGGGCGCACCATGGGCGCGACCGGCGTCAAGGGCATCTGGCACGTCGTGCTGCCGGCGGCCATGCCCGGCTATGTGGCGGGTCTGAAGCAGGGCTGGGCGTTCTCCTGGCGCTCGCTGATGGCGGCGGAGATCATCGCGAGCTTCCCCGACCTCGGCGTGGGCCTCGGCCAGCTCCTGGAGAACGCCCGCACCGCCAGCGACATGGCGATGGTGTTCGAGGCCATCATCCTGATCCTGTTCGTCGGCATCGCGATCGACCTGCTGATCTTCAGTCCGCTGGAGCGGTGGGTGCTGCGCAGCCGCGGTCTGCTGGTGAAGAGCTGAGGTCCATGTACAGCAAGCCGGTCCGCCCCGTCCTCGTGGTGATCGCCCACGGCAGCCGTGATCCACGGCATGCGGCGACCGTCCATGCCCTGGTGCGGCGGGTACGGTCGCTGCGGCCGGGGCTGCGCGTGGAGACCGGCTTCCTGGACTTCAACATCCCGTCCGTGCACGGGGTGCTGGAGTCGCTGGCGGCGGAGGGCGTACGCGACGTCGTGGCCCTCCCCCTGCTGCTCACCCGTGCCTTCCATGCGAAGGCGGACATCCCGGCCGTGCTGCGGGATGCGCCGCCGCAGCTGCGGATCCGCCAGGCCCAGGTGCTGGGCCCGTCCCCGCTGCTCCTGTCGGCCCTCGAACGGCGGCTGTACGAGGCGGGGCTCACCCCCGCCGACAAGGCCTCGACCGGGGTCGTGCTGGCCTCGGCGGGGTCCAGCGACCCGGAGGCGATCGCGGTGATCGCGGACATCGCGCGGGAGTGGCGGCACACCGGCTGGTACGCCGTGCGGCCCGCGTTCGCCTCCGCGTCCCTCCCCCGCACCGAGGAAGCCGTACGGGAACTGCGGGAACTGGGCTGCGCCCGGGTGGCCGTGGCCCCGTACGTCCTCGCCCCCGGCTTCCTGCCCGACCGGATCGCGCGGGGCGCGGCGGAGGCGGACGTGCTGGCCGAGGTGCTCGGCCCGGCGCCGGAGGTGGCGCGGGTGCTGCTGGAGCGGTACGACGCGGCGCGCACCCCGGCCCTGGCGGCCGTGGGGGCCTGAGCGACGGTTCGGTGTTCGCGGTCCGGCGCTCCCCTGTCCGTCGGACCGCGAACAGCCGGCCCGGGGCAGGCTCTCGCAAGCGCTGCGCCGTGACCGGCACTTCCTTCTGCGTCGCGTCCGGCAACCGTGTCACACCAGGGGCTTTACCGGTTCGGGTGCCCAACGGCTTGCCCCCGTCCGGCAGTTGATCAGTCGGCAGCGGTGACGGCGGCCTCGTCGGCCAGGCGGGTCAGTTCCCCGACCGCCATCGCGCCCGGCTCCCGGCGCTCGCGCGCGAACGTGTTGGCCAGTTGCTGGAGCAGGTCGTTGAGCGGGGTCGGCACACCGTGCAGGCGGCCCAGCAGGGCGATCTCGCCGTTGAGGTAGTCGGCCTCGATGGTGCCGGTGCCGCGGCTGAGGGACTGCCAGGAGGAGCCGCCGCCGCGCGGGGCGCCGTCCAGCGGGACGAGGTCCACCTTGTGGCCGCGTACCGCCTTCTGCTCCTCGGCGCTCGCGTACGCGATCCCGGCGGCGTCGAGCACGGTCGCGCCCTCGGACCGCACCCGCTGGAACAGGGTCATGGCCGCGTCGTCGGCGATGGGCCCGGCGACGGCCTCCAGCGCGTTGCCCAGGTTGGACAGCAGCTTGGCGTACTGCCAGCGCGCGACGTCGGGCACGACCGGCGCCTCGAAGTGCGACTTCTCCAGGTCGGCGGCGACCAGCCGGGCGGTCCCGCCGGTGCCGTGCGGATGACGGCCCAGGTGCAGGATGCCGGTGAGCGGGGCGCCGCCGGCGGAGACGACGCCCGGTTCGACGAAGGTCGACGGCAGCCAGACGCAGACGCCGTACACGTGCCGGAAGACGCGCAGGGCGAGGCGCTGGCCCTCCACGCCGTTCTGGGCGCAGAACAGGGGCAGCCGCCCCGCCGCCGTACCGCCGCCCGCGACCGGTGCCGGCCCCCAGGTCCCCAGGGCTGCCACGGTGTCCTGTGTCTTGACGGCGAGGACGAGGACGTCGTCCGCCCGCAACTCGCCCAGTTCCCCGGGCCCGGTGACGGCCTGCAGCCGGTACGTGTACTCGCCGTCCGGCACCTTCAGCCGCAGCCCGCCGTCCCGCAGCGCCGCGTGGTGGGCGCCCCGTGCCACCAGGACGACCTCGTGCCCCGCGCCGGCCAGCCGCCCGCCGATCGCACCGCCGACGGCCCCTGCTCCGATGATGATGTAGCGCATGGGACGAGCCTCGCACAGCCGTTGACCCCGCCCCCGGGGCAGGGTCGGGGGTCATGCCTGCCCGGCTGTCAGCTCCACCAGCTTGACCACCGTGTTCCAGTTCCGGGTCGTGGCGATCAGCCCCTTGTGGATCCGGGGCCGGGACAGCGCCTCGGCGAGATTGGAGCGGCCGAGGCCGTCCGGCGCGTAGAGGTAGAGCGCGCGGTCGCCCAGCCGGAACTCCTCGGGGAGGTGGGCGGCGGGGTCGATGTCCGCGTAGCGCTCCGGGGCGACCGGCTCGGAGAGGTAGGTGACGTGGAGCTGCTTCGCCGCCAGCTCGGCGGCCGGGAACGGGCAGGCCTCGACGACCGCCTTCAGGTAGGCGTGGTCGCGGACGAGCACGTCGGCGGAGAAGCCGAACCGCTCCTCGACCGCCTTGGCGAGCTCCGCCGCGAGGGACTCGGTGTCGCCGTGGGCGGCGGTGAAGGCGGCCTGCCCGCTCTGCAGATAGGTCTGGACGGAGTCGTACCCCAGGCCGGTCATCAGTGCGCGCAGTTCGGCCATCGGGAGCTTCTTGTTGCCGCCCACGTTGATCCCGCGCAGCAGCGCCGCATACGTCGTCATTCGAACACCTTAGAACGGCCGTCGTGCCCCGTGGGGGTGGGCACGACGGCCGTGCCGGGCAAGCCGGGCTGCCCGAAACTCTGGCCGATCGGACCGGCCCGGAGCAACTCCTACACGCACCTGTGACTTGTTCAACAAGGTTTCGCAATCACAAACAGGATCCGCGTCGTCGGAAGGGACACCCCTGATCATCACCCCCGAGATGGGTGGATAGATGTAAGGGCCCGACATCCTCCTCGGCGACGAGGGACGGCCGCCGTACTTCACCGGGCAGTACGACGAGTCGTTCTTATCGGCCCCATACCTTCGAATCGAACGAAGGAAGTCGTGAAGAAATCGTGGCGGCCGGGGGGTCGCCACCGCACACGAGGGGGCATTTCCGTCATGGATCCCGTCAAGGGGAACGGAGAGACGCGGGTGCGGGGGCTGGCCGCCCGGGCCGGCGGCTGGAGCGCCCGGCACCGCTGGGCCGCCGTCGGCATATGGGTGCTGTTCGTCGTCCTGGCGATGGGGCTCGGCTCGGCGGCCGGCCGGGTCGACGTCGACGAGAGCGACCAGCTGAAGGGCGAGACCCACACCGCGGCGAAGATCATCGACGACGCGGGCATCAAGGAACCGGCGAGCGAGACGGTCCTGATCCAGGCCAAGGACCCGTCGGTCAAGGCCACGGACGCCGCCTTCAAGGCCGCCGTCACGGACGTCGTCAAGGCCGTCGACGGCACCGGCAAGGTCACGGGTGTCACCTCGCCCTACACCACCGGGACGATCTCGAAGGACGGCCGCAGCGCGCTGGTCCAGTTCGACATGCGCGGCGACTCCGAGACCGCCGGCGACCGGGTCCAGCCGGTGCTGGACGCGGTGGCCGGGGTGCAGAAGGCGCACGGCACGCTGCGGATCGAGGAGATCGGCGGCGCCAGCATGAACAAGCAGTACGCCGACGCCTTCGGCAAGGACTTCAAGCGGGCCGAGTACTCCGCCGTGCCGGTGGCCTTCGGCATCCTGCTGATCGCCTTCGGCGCGCTGGTGGCGGCCCTGCTCCCGGTCGGCCTCGCGATCACCGCGATCATGGCGACGATGGGCCTGATGGGCCTGGTCAGCCATCTGCAGCCGATGAGCGACACCGCCAACTCCGTGATGCTGCTGGTCGGCATGGCCGTCGGCGTCGACTACTGCCTCTTCTACCTGCGCCGGGAGCGCGAGGAGCGGGAGGCCGGCCGGGACCCGGGCGCCGCGCTCCGGATCGCCGCCGCCACCAGCGGCCGGGCGATCATCGTCTCCGGTGTCACGGTGTGCGTGGCGATGGCGGGCATGCTCTTCACCGGCCTCGCCGAGTTCGAGGCGATGGGCCTGGCCTCCCTGATGGTCGTCGCGGTCGCCATGGTCGGCTCCGTGACCGTCCTGCCCGCCCTGCTCTCCCTGCTGGGCCACCGGGTCGAGAAGGGCCGCCTCCCCTTCCTGCGCCGCCGCGAGCGGGCCCACGGGCCTTCCGAGAGCCGCTTCTGGACGGCGGTGCTGCGGGGCGTGCTCGCCAGGCCGCTGGTCTCCGTGCTCGTCGCGGTGGGCGCGCTGCTCGCGGTCGCCGCTCCCGCGCTCGGCATGAAGACCTCGCAGCTCACCCTGGACCAGGAGTTCGGGAACTCGCTGCCGATCGTGCAGACCTACGACCGCGTCAACCAGGCCTTCCCGGGCGGCTCCGAGCCGGCCGAGGTGGTCGTCAGGGCGAAGGACATCAACGCCCCCGAGGTCCGGCAGGCGCTCACCGACTTCAAGGAGCGGGCGATCGGCTCGGGCGCCTCGCGCGGCCCGATCGACATCAAGCTGCACGACGCGCAGAACGTCGCCCTGATCTCCGTGCCGCTGGTCGGCGGCTCCGACTTCGACAAGGCCGGCAAGAGCCTGGAGAAGCTGCGCGACGAGGTACGGCCGGCCACGCTCGGCAAGGTCGACGGCGTGCAGGCGCCGGTGACCGGCAACGTCGCGGGCAACCAGGACTTCAACGACCAGCTGCTCGGCTCGGTCGTCCCGGTCTTCGCCTTCGTCGTCGTCTTCGCCTTCCTCCTGATGCTGCTGTCGTTCCGCTCGCTGACGGTCGCGGTCACCTCGATCCTGCTCAACCTGCTCTCGGTGGGCGCCGCCTACGGCATCCTCGTCGCCGTCTTCCAGCACGGCTGGGGCGCCTCGCTGGTGGGCGCCCAGGGCGTCGGCGCGATCGTCACCTGGCTGCCGCTGTTCCTCTTCGTGATCCTGTTCGGCCTGTCCATGGACTACCACGTGTTCGTCGTCTCCCGGATCCGCGAGGCCCGGCTGCGCGGCCGGTCCACCAAGGACGCGATCCAGCACGGCGTGGTCACCACGGCCGGGGTCGTCACCAGCGCCGCCGTCATCATGGTCGCCGTGTTCGCGATCTTCGGCACGCTGTCCATGCAGTCCATGAAGCAGATGGGCGTGGGCCTGGCGGCCGCGGTCCTGATCGACGCGACGGTCATCCGGGGCGTGCTGCTCCCGGCGGTGATGGCACTGCTCGGCGAGCGCAACTGGTACCTGCCCAGCTGGCTGCGGTGGCTGCCGGACCTGACGCACGACGAGGCACCGGAGGCGGTGGCGCCGGCGGCGCGGGGCGAGGAGGAGCGGCTGCGCGTCTGAGCCGCGCGGTGCAACACCCCCTGACACAGGGTCCGTTGGTCTCCGGGGGAGCCAGCGGGCCCTGTTCCGTGGGTTCGAGTGCCCGGCGCCGGCCGCGAGCAGGGTGCGGTCAGCGCTGGTAGCGGGCCAGCACCAGGTTGCCGTCCTTCTCCAGGCGGTGGCGGAGTTCACCGAGACCGATCGCGCCGCTGTAGTACTCCTGGAGGGCCGGGGTGGCCACCTTGTCCTTCCACTCGGGGTAGCCGCGGACCGTCTGGGCGGGGGCCGGACTGAGGTACTCGGCGAGAGCGGTGCCGGTGGCCCACCCGTACCTGGCCGTATGCAGGGCGGGGTCCTTGAGAGCCTCGGAGCCGGTGGGCAGCATCCAGTCGCCGAGAGCGAGCCGGACCATGTTCTTCGGCCGGAGCAGGAAGTCGACGAACTCGGCCGCCTCCTTCTTGTGGGGACTGTCCGCGGCGATGGACAGCGTCTGCGGGCTGACGCCCTGGGCGAGGCCGTCGGCGCCGGCCGGAGCAGGCAGCACCTCCCACTCGAAGCCCTTGGGCGCCTGCTGGACGATCTGCTGGCGGTAGGAGAACCCGAGCGGGACCATCGCGTACTTGCCGCCGAAGAAGCCCGGCAGGGTGTCCGAGCCGCCGCTGCCCAGGGTGGAGCCGGGTGCGCTGTGGTCCACGTCGACCTGGTCGTGGACGGTGCGCGGCACGACCTGGTCGGCGGCCCCGAAGCGCACGGTCACCTTCCCCTCGGCGCCCCGGTGGAAGAGCCGGCCGCCGGCCGACAGCGACAGGTTGAGCGTGGCGGAGACGGGCTCCTTGAGCGGCCAGGCGACACCGTACCTGCCGTCACCGCTCAGCTGCTTGGTGATCTGCCGGAACTCGGCCCAGGTCCAGGGATGTTCGGGGGTGGGTATGCGCACTCCGGCCTCGGCGAGCCAGGTCCTGTTGGCGATCAGTACGCGCGGTTCCTGGAGGAAGGGCACGCCGTAGATGCCGTCGCCGAAGGTCGCCGTCTGCCAACTGCGCTCCGGTATGTCGGACTTGAGGCGGGCGGACAGCAGACCGGTCAGGTCGGCCAGGTAGCCGCCGTAGGCGAAGTCCGCGAGGTCGTCGGAGGCGTCATGGATGATGTCCGGGGCCTCGCCGCCCTCGAAGGAGGTGAGCAGCTGGTCGTGGACACTGTCCCAACTGCCCTGCACGTACTCGACCTTGACGTCCAGATGGGTGGCGTTCCACTCCTTCACCAGTTCCTTGTTGGCGGCGACCGACTCGTCCTGCCAGGCCAGGGACTGGAAACGGAGGGTGATCGGGCCGCCGGTGCGGGATGCGGAGGTGCAGCCCGCGAGCAGCAGGAGGAGTACGACGACGGCCGTGCCGATCCTGGTGCGCATCAGCTCTTCACCGCCCCGGCGAGCATCCCGCCCGTGATCCGCCGCTGGACGAGCGCGAAGACGAGCAGCGAGGGCAGGGTGGCGAGGAAGGCGGCCGCCGCCAGCGGGCCCAGGTCGGCCACGCCCTCCGCGCCGATGAAATGGGTGAGGACGACCGGCAGGGTCTGTTTCTCCGGTGTCTTCAGCAGCACCAGCGCGAAGAAGAACTCGTTCCACGCGGTGACGAAGGCGAACAGCCCGGTCGCCACGATCCCGGGCGCCAGCAGCGGTGCCGTCACCGACACCAGCGTCCGCAGCCGCCCGGCCCCGTCGACCGCCGCGGCCTCCTCCAGTTCGGCGGGCACCGCGCGGACGTAGCCGACGAGCATCCAGAGCGCGAACGGCAACGCCCACACCACGTAGACCATCACCAGCCCGGACAGGGAGTCGATCAGCCGCAGGTTCTTCAGTACCAGGAACAGCGGGATGATCACCAGGACGAACGGGAACGCCTGGCTGACCACCACCCACCCGGTCACCGCCCGGGACAGCGCGGTGCGGCGCCGTGCCATGACGTACGCCATCGGGGTCGCGAGGAGTACGGCGATCAGCGCGGCGCCGAGCGCGGCGAGCAGGGAGTTGAGGCCGGCGCGCAGCAGGGGCTGTTCATCGAAGGCCTGCCGGAAGTTGGCCAGGGTGGGGTGCCGGGGGATCCAGGTGGGGTGCAGACTGCCCAGTTCGGTCGGCGACTTGAAGGCCGTGGAGAGCAGCCACAGCAGCGGGAAGGCCAGGAAGACGAGATAGGCGAGCAGGGCCGCGTACTGGGCGACGCGGGCGCCGGTACGGGTCTTCACGCGTCCTCGCCTCCCCGCAGCCGGCCCGCCAGGAAGACGGCCAGCAGCACCGCGATCACCGCGACCATCACACAGCCCATCGCCGCCGCGTACCCGAACTGGCCGTAGCGGAAGGCCTCTTCGTAGGCGAAGAGCATCGGCAGCCGGGTCTTGCCGCCGGGGCCGCCGTTGGTGAGGACGTAGACCAGGGCGAAGGAGTTGAAGTTCCAGATCAGGTTGAGCGCGGTGACGGCCAGGGCGATCGGTCTGAGGGCGGGCCAGGTGACCGTGCGGAAACGGCGCCAGGCGCCCGCGCCGTCCACCGCCGCCGCCTCGTGCAGTTCGCGCGGGGTGTTCTGGAGGCCGGCGAGCAGGGCGACCGTGGTCTGCGGCATGCCCGCCCAGACGCCGGCGACGATCACGGCGGGCAGGGCGGTGCCGAGGCCGCTCAGCCAGTCCCGGCCGTCGCCGAGGCCGAGGTCGTGCAGGGTCTCGTTGAGGATTCCGGCGTCCGGGTTGTACACCAGCCGCCAGATGATGCCGACGACGACCTCGGGCATCGCCCACGGGACGATCGCGAGGGCGCGGGCCAGCCAGCGCAGCCGTAACTCCTGGTTGAGGAGAAGGGCGAGGCCGAGGGCGAGCAGGAACTGGGGCACGGTCACGCCGACGGCCCAGACCAGGCCGATCCGGAACGACTCCCAGAAGAGGGTGTCGTGCAGCAGGTCCCGGAAGTTGAGGCCCCCGATCCACTGTGTCGCCGCGGTCCGGCCGGACTGGGCGTCGGTGAACGCCAGCAGGAGCCCGTAGAGCAGCGGGCCGACGCTCAGCACGAGGATCGGGATCAGGGCGGGCAGGACCAGGAACCAGGCGCCGCGGTCGGTGACACGTGCGGCGGCCGGCCGCCTCGTACTCGCCACGTCGGTAACCAATGCCACGTCATCCCCCTTTGCGCGGCCCGGTCGGGCCTGGACATGGTCGTGAAGGCGGGTTGTCCCGTCAAGGCACCGCGCACACGGTCCGACCTCAGTGGATGCGAGACTGGCCGCCGGACGGTGAGAACAAGACACCGTGTGCACCCGCACAGCCGCGGGCGCGCGGGCGTCGGGGACGGACACGGAGGCGGGCGATGGACGAGGCAAGGGCGCGGGACGTACTGGCCGCGGCGGGGGTACTGCCCGGTGCGGCGGCCGACGCCTCGCTCCTGGCCCTGGGGGAGAACGCGGTGTTCGCCGCCGGGGACCTGGTGGTGAAGGTCGGCCGGGACGCCGAGCTCCTCGACCGGGCCCGGCGGGAGCTGGAGATCGCCGGATGGCTGGCGGAGGCGGATGTACCGGCCGTACGGGCCGCCGAGCCGAAGGCGCTGCTCGTCGAGGGGCACCCGGTGACCGTGTGGCACCGGCTGCCGGATCCGGTGCGGCCGGCCGAGCCACGGGACCTGGCCGAACTGCTGCGGATCGTGCACGCACTGCCCGCTCCCCCCTTCGCCCTGCCGCCCCGCGAGTTGCTGGGCGGAGTGGAGCGCTGGCTGCGGCTGGCCGGCGCTGCGATCGACCCCGCCGACGCGGCGTATCTGCGCGAGCGCCGGGACGGCTTCGCGGCAGCCGCGGCCGCGCTGACGCCGCATCTGACGCCGGGGCCGATCCACGGGGACGCGCTGCCCCGCAATGTGCACGTCGGCCCGGACGGGCCGGTCCTGGTCGACCTGGAGACCTTCTCCTCGGACCTGCGCGAGCACGACCTGGTGGTGATGGCCCTGTCCCGGGACCGGTACGGCCTGCCCGCCGAGGCCTACGACTCGTTCGTCACGGCCTACGGGTGGGACGTACGCGAGTGGGAGGGATGCGGCGTACTGCGCGGGGCCCGGGAGACGGCGAGCTGTGCGTGGGTCGCCCAGCACGCGCCGACCAACCCGAAGGCACTCGTGGAGTTCGAGCGCAGAGTGGCATCGCTACGGGACGGCGACGAGTCGGTGCGCTGGTATCCCTTCTGAGCTGCAGCGCCCCCGAAGGGGCGCGGGGCTGTGTCAATTTGCGGCTCCGCCGCGTGGGCGCGACCAGCCACGACGGCGCCGCGGACGAACAACGACGCATCGCGGCACTCCCAGCGGAACGCTCAGACCACTTCGGCCAGCTCCCGCAGCGGCCACGCCCCGTCCACCACCGCGTCGGCCTCTCCCTTGCGGCGCAGGAACTGCTGGAAGTCCGCCGCCCACTCCGCGTACCACTCCACCTGCCGCCGGTGCAGCTCCGCCGGACCCAGCGCCGCGATCTTCGGGTGCCGGTCGGCTATCGCGCGGGCCAGGCGCGCCGCGGCGAGGGCGTCGGCCGAGGCGTTGTGGGCGGCGGTGAGGGTGATGCCGTACTCGGCGCAGACCGCTTCCAGGTTCCGCTTGCCGCGGCGGTAGCGGTCGACCCGGCGGTCGATGGTGTACGGGTCGATGACCGGCGCGGGGTCCAGGCCGCCGAGGCGGTCGGAGAGGGACGGGAGTCCGTGGCGGCGCAGTTCCGCCGAGAGCAGGGTGAGGTCGAAGGTCGCGTTGTAGGCGACGACCGGGACGCCGGTCTTCCAATAGCCCGTGAGGACGTCCGCGAGGGCGTCGGCGACCTGGTCGGCCGGCCTGCCCTCCGCCGCCGCCCGCTCGTTGCTGATGCCGTGCACGGCGACCGCGTCGGCCGGGATCTCCACGCCCGGATCCGCCAGCCACTCGCGGCGGCCCAGTTCCTGCCCGGCCCTGACCTCGATCACGGCCCCCGTGACGATCCGTGCCTCGCGCGGATCCGTACCCGTCGTCTCCAGGTCGAAGCCGATCAGGAGCTCCTGGTGCCAGCCCATGGGCGGCCCCCCTTCTTGGTGGTGCTTTCCCCCAGTGGTCTCCACCCTCGCATGCGCCACTGACAATCAGATGACCGCGTTCCGCTTACCGCCGCACACGCCTCAGGACACCGGGCGCGAATCCACCCAAGCCGTCTCGAACTCCTCGCGGTATGTCGGGAAGAGCCCTGTTTCCATGGCGTCGTCCGACTTGACCACCTTGCCGCCGTTGCGGAGCACCAGCACCGGCGACTCCATCCCGCGCGCCCCGCGCAGATAGGACTGGACGACCGCGACGCCGTCCGCACCGTCGCCGTCCACCAGGTAGGCGGAGAAGCGGGGGGTGTCGTCGTACACCTGGATCTCGAAGGCGCCCGGGTCGCGCAGCCGGGAGCGGACCCGGCGCATGTGCAGGATGTTCATCTCGACCGAGCGGCCCAGTTCGCCCCTTTTCATCCCGAGTTCCCGTTCGCGGCGCTTGACCGCGCTGGAGGCGGGGTTGAGGAAGAGGAGCCGGACCCGGCAGCCGGACTCGGCGAGCCGGATCAGACGGCGGCCGGAGAAGTTCTGCACGAGCAGGTTGAGGCCGATGCCGATGGCGTCCAGGCGGCGGGCGCCGCCGAAGAGGTCCTCGGCCGGGAACTGGCGCATGAGGCGGACCCGGTCGGGGTGGACGGCCACGACGTCCGCGTAGCGGTCGCCGACGAGGTCCTCCACCGCGTCCACCGGCAGCCGGCGCGCCGAGGGCACGTCGCCGCCCGCGCCGAGCATCTCCAGGAGCCGGGCGGAGGCGCGCTCGGCCTGGTCCAGGACGGCCCCGGACAGCGCCCGGTTGCGGGAGACGATGTTGCGGGTCACCTCCAGCTCGTCCAGGGCGAGCTCGACGTCCCGGCGCTCGTCGAAGTACGGCTCGAAGCAGGGCCAGTGCTGCACCATCAGCTCGCGCAGCTGCGGCAGGGTGAGGAAGCTGAGCACGTTGTCGTCGGCGGGGTCGAGCAGGTACCCCTTGCGGCGGCTGACCTCGCGGACCGCGGCCGCCCGCTGGACCCACTCCTGGCCGGCCGGACCGGCCGCGGCGATCACCCACTCGTCGCCGTGGACGGGTTCGTAGATGGGCCGGAGCACGGCGGCCACGACCGCGCGCATCCGCTGTTCGACGAGGTTCAGCCAGATGTAGGCCCGGCCGGCCCGCTGGGCGCGCGTACGCACCTCCAGCCAGGCGTCGGCGTCCCACTCCAGCTCCGGCCCGATGGAGCCCGTGGCGTCCATCGGGCGGGCCAGGGACACCGCGCCGGGCGGGACGTCTGTGGAGTTCCCCTCGTGACCCTCGTCACCAGGGGGCAGCTCCAGGCCTCCCGAGCCCACCCGTGCACCGCCTTCCGCTCCCCCGAGCTCTCCCTGTGCCAACGATCAAGGAAGGGTACTCCGGGAGCGGTCGGCGGTGCAGCCGGATGCACAGGTCGTTTCTCAACTACCGTTTCCGGGCTGTCCGTTCTGATCAGCGAGGGCGGCCGGAGTGAGCGGATTCATAGCGGTGACGTCCCGCGGGGCGATGGAGAAGCCCTGCCAGTGGACCGGCATCGGCTGCTGGTCCTCGTCGCGCGCGATGTGGTGGAAGCCGACGTTCACCCAGACCACGGGGTTGGTGAGGGTCTGTCCGTTCACGAACTTGTCGACGGTCTTGGGGTGATCGCTCGCGCAGCCCGGGTTGTTGCTGGCGAACAGCTCGCACTTGTCGTACTGGGTGAAGTAGACGTCGTGCGAAGTGAACGGGTGGCCCGGGTACTTGTTGCTGGCGCCCTGGACGATCTCGTACGACCGGGCGTGCCCGTCCTTGTTCTTGCCGGCCGTGCTGACCACCCGCCACCAGCGCATGTTCTTGGCGTCGCCGGCGAGTTCCCTGGTGACGTCGGTGCGGGTGGTCTTGTTGCTGGGCGCCTCCTGGCCGTGCACGGGGGCACTGACCTTCGAGTCGTACTGCTCGACACGGCTCTTGGAGGAGCCGTCGAGGTCGAAGTCCAGCTTCCAGAACACGTTGTGGCTGTGGCTGGTGGCGTAGGCGTGGGCGCCCTTGCCGATCGGCCAGCCGCGGCCGTCCCCGGCGTCGTAGTCGCCCGGCGAGAGGCTGCCGGTGGCACCGACGTTCATGTTGATCGTGCCGTCGTCCTGGAACCGCCACTCGGTCATGTACTCGTACCAGCCGACCTTGTTGACGGTGTAGATCAGCAGGTCCTTGCCCTGCTGCTGGTACACCCGGTTGCCGGTGTCGGCCTGCATCCGGTACGCGTGGCCGCGCGAACGGGTGGTGGTGCACAGGCCGTTGACGTCGGGGTGGGCCGGGTCCCAGGCCTCGGGGACCTTGACGGTCTTGATGGTGCCGCCGGGACACTCGGCCGAGTCGAGCGGCACCAGGCCCTGGGCGAAGCCGAAGCCCGTCAGGTCGTCGTACTCGACGCTGCCGTCGTCGTAGGGGACGTCGATCTGGGCGAGGCGGGCGCTGGAGAGCACCTTGATGGGGGCCGGCTCGCCCTTGGGCTGGTAGGAGATGTGCTCCAGGACCAGTCCGGCCTTGCTGTCGTAGCGCCAGCACATCCGCCAGGTGGTGCCGGTGGAGAGCTTCTGCTCGATGCGGTACGCGGCGGAGCAGTCGGCGGCGGCCGCGGCGGCCTTCGGCTGGGCGACGGCGGGGCCGGCCGCGGTGGTCACGCCGGCGGCCAGCGCGGCCGCGGACAGGCCGACGGCGGCCGTCCTGCGGGCACGGCGGATTCTGTTCGGGTGCATGACGAAGTGACTCCTGGTAAGGGAGATGCAGGGTGGAGAGTGGAAAGGTGAACGGAGGGGCCGGCTCAGCGGCCGAGCTGCACGACCTTGCGTGCGCTCAGGTCGACGATGAGCGACCTGGCGTCGATCCACGGCCCGTTCTTGACCTTCGGGAAGAGCCGCACGCAGCGGTGTTCGCCGCACTTGTCGAGCGCGGCGGGCTGGGCGCCCGGAGTGGCGCGGTAGACCGCGCTGTTGAGCAGCAGCTGCTGTTCCGGGTCGGTCAGCTCGGTGCCGGTGGCGTCCTTGAAGTCCGCCTTCAGGCCGGCGCCGAGCGGATCGGCGATCAGCACCTTGAGGGCCTCGACGTTCTCGTCGTGGCTGAGCGGCGGCTGCACGCCCGTGCGGCTGGTGGTCTGCTCGACCTTGCCGGTGTCGAGGTTGACGGTCCGGGTGACGAGGGTGTCGTCCCGGTAGTCGTAGAACGTCACGTCCGCGCGGCGCGGCGCGCCGGCGTCGTCCAGTTCGTTCGCGTCCGGCTCGGCGAGATCGACGCTGAGCCGCTCCGGGCCGCGCCGGCCCTCGACGTTCTCCCCGGCGCTGAACATCTGCTTGGTCAGAGCGAGTTGTTCGACGCGCTTGGTCTCGTCGTCGGTCAGCGGGTCGCTGCCCGTGCCCTTCTTCCCCTCGGCCGGCGCCTGTTCCACCACGCCCGGCTTGACGGTGCCCTGGCCCTGCCCCGCCTGCTGCGCGGCCGCCGCCGCGTTCCCGTCGCTCCCTCCCGACTCGTTCGCCCCTGCCGTACCCGGCAGGGTGATCCCGACCATCACGGCGGTCCCCGCTACCGCCAGTCCCGCACCGGCCACCACCTTGCCCAGATGGCGGTGCACTATCTTGCGCACATCTTCCCCTTACTCCCCCTTGGTCACAGGGAGTACGTTTCTGCCCCACTGGTTCGGCACACATCGCCACATCGGCCACTGTGTGCACTGGTCGCCGAGTAAGAGGGACGTAAGTCACAAGGGGTTCCATTACTTTCGGGCAGACTCATGACCAAGGCGCCCTCGGGCGCAGGACACACCTGGAAGAGTCGACTTCATGCAGGTCTGGCCTGGAGAGGCATATCCGCTCGGCGCCACGTACGACGGCGCCGGGACCAACTTCGCGGTGTTCACGGAGGCCGCGGACCGAGTGGAGCTGTGTCTGCTGCACGACGACGGCTCGGAGACGGCGGTGGAACTGCGGGAGAGCGACGCCTTCGTCCGGCACGCGTACCTGCCGGGGGTGATGCCGGGGCAGCGCTACGGCTTCCGGGTGCACGGCCCGTACGACCCCGGGCGCGGGCAGCGCTGCAACTCGGCGAAGCTGCTGCTCGACCCGTACGCGAAGGCGATCGGCGGATCGGTGCGCTGGGGCGAGGAGGTGTACGGCTACCACTTCGGCGACCCCGACAAGCGCAACGACCTGGACTCGGCGCCGCACACCATGACGTCGGTGGTGATCAACCCGTACTTCGACTGGGGCGACGACCGGCGGCCGCGCACCGAGTACCACCACACGGTGATCTACGAGGCCCATGTGAAGGGCCTGACCATGCGCCACCCGGGCCTGCCGGAGGAGCTGCGCGGCACCTACGCGGGCCTGGCCCACCCGGCCGTCATCGAGCACCTGACGGCCCTGGGCGTCACGGCCCTGGAGCTGATGCCGGTCCACCAGTTCGTGAACGACCACCGGCTGGTCGACATGGACCTGAACAACTACTGGGGCTACAACACCATCGGCTTCTTCGCCCCGCACAACGCGTACGCCTCCTGGGGCGACCGCGGCCAGCAGGTCCTGGAGTTCAAGTCGGCGGTCCGGGCGCTGCACGAGGCCGGGATCGAGGTGATCCTCGACGTGGTCTACAACCACACCGCCGAGGGCAACCACCTGGGCCCGACGCTGTCCTTCCGGGGCCTGGACAACGCGTCCTACTACCGCCTGACGGACGACCCGCGCTACTACATGGACACCACCGGCACCGGCAACTCGCTGCTGATGCGGTCCCCGCACGTCCTCCAGATGATCATGGACTCGCTGCGGTACTGGGTCACCGAGATGCATGTCGACGGCTTCCGCTTCGACCTCGCGGCGACCCTGGCGAGGCAGTTTCATGAGGTGGACCGCCTTTCGTCGTTCTTCGACCTGGTGCAGCAGGACCCGGTCGTCTCCCAGGTGAAGCTGATCGCCGAGCCGTGGGACGTGGGCGAGGGCGGCTACCAGGTGGGCAACTTCCCGCCGCTGTGGACCGAGTGGAACGGCAAGTACCGGGACACCGTGCGCGACCTGTGGCGCGGTGAGCCGCGTGCACTGGCGGAGTTCGCGTCCCGGCTGACCGGCTCCTCCGACCTGTACCAGGACGACGGCCGCCGCCCGCTGGCCTCCATCAACTTCGTCACCTGCCACGACGGCTTCACGCTGCACGACCTCGTCTCGTACAACGACAAGCACAACCAGGCCAACGGCGAGGACAACCGGGACGGCGAGAGCTACAACCGCTCCTGGAACTGCGGGGTCGAGGGCCACACCGACGACCCCGCCGTCCTCGAACTGCGCGAGCGGCAGATGCGGAACTTCATCGCCACGCTGATGCTGTCCCAGGGCGTGCCCATGATCGGCCACGGCGACGAGTTCGCCCGCACCCAGCAGGGCAACAACAACGCGTACTGCCAGGACAACGAGGTGTCCTGGGTGGACTGGCCGGCTCCCGACGACGACAGCGATCTGCTGGCCTTCACACGCGCGATGGCGCGGCTGCGCAAGGAGCACCCGGTCTTCCGGCGCCGCCGCTTCTTCCACGGCCGCCCGGTGGAGGGCACCCACGACGAGCTCTCCGACATCGCCTGGTTCACCCCGGAGGGCCACGAGATGGCCCAGCGGGACTGGGACTCGGCCCAGGCGTCGGCCCTCACGGTCTTCCTCAACGGCAACGCGATCTCGGAACCGGGCACCCGGGGCCAGCGGATCGCCGACGACTCGTTCCTGCTGATGTTCAACGCGTCGCCGGACCCCCTGGAGTTCCTGGTCCCGGTGAACCACGGCCGCCAGTGGGAGGTGATGGTCGACACGGCACAGGCGGAGCCGGTGTCAGCCGGACCGAAGGTGGACGGCGGCGAACGCCTGACGCTGCTGGGCCGGAGTCTGACTGTGCTGAAGAGGCCGGCGTAGGGATGCGCGCTCCGACGGGCAGTTGCACAAGTGCGGGCCGGTGGGGGCTGGTCGCACCCACGCGGCGGAGCCGCAGCATCGATACAGACCCGCGCCCCTTTGGGGCGCGGTACCGCACGCGGTGACACAGAACCCAACCAGACGGGTACATACGTCCGCATGACAGCCGAGCGAACCACCCCCACCGTCCCGACGGCCACCTACCGACTCCAGCTCCAGCCCAGCTTCCCCTTCTCGGCAGCCTCCTCGGCCGTGCCGTATCTCGCCTCGCTCGGCATCTCCCACCTCCACCTCTCCCCCGTCCTGGAGGCCGTCCCCGGCTCCACCCACGGCTACGACGTGGTGGACCACGCGCGCGTGCGTGAGGAACTCGGCGGCGAGGACGCGCTACGCGCACTCGCGCGTACCGCGCGGGCGCACGGTCTCGGCCTCGTCGCCGACATCGTGCCGAACCACATGGCCATGTCCCCCCGCCACAACCACGCCCTGTGGGAGGTCCTGCGGGAGGGCCCGAAGTCGCCGTACGCGCGCTGGTTCGACGTCGACTGGGAGGCGCAGGGCGGACAGCTGCTGGTGCCGGTGCTGGGCGGGCCGGTCGGCGAGGTGCTCGGGCAGCTGGTGGTCGACGGGGACGTGCTGCGCTACCACGAGCACGCCTTCCCGCTCCGCGCGGGCACCGCGGACCTGCCGCTGCCGGAGTTGCTGGACGCCCAGTGGTACCGCCCGGTGTGGTGGCGGCTGGCCCGTACCGAGCTGAACTACCGGCGGTTCTTCAGCATCTCGGAGCTGATCGGGGTGCGGGTGGAGGACCCGGAGGTGTTCGAGGCCACCCATGGCAAGATCCTCCAGCTGCTGCACGAGGGCGTGCTGGACGGGCTGCGCGTCGACCATCCCGACGGGCTCGCCGACCCCGACGACTATCTCGCGCGGCTGCACGAGGCGACCGGCGGGCGCTGGACGGTCGTGGAGAAGATCCTGGCCGACGGCGAGCAGCTGCCGGCCGGCTGGCCGGTCGCGGGGACCACCGGGTACGACGCCCTGCGGCACGTGGACGGCCTGTTCACGGATCCCGCGGGCGCCGGTGAACTGCTGGGCCAGTACCGGAGGTTCGCGGCCCCGCAGACGGACCGGGGCGGCGACTGGGCGGCCACGGTGCGGCGGGCGGCGTACAAGGTGATCACGCACGAGCTGGCGGCCGAGACGGACCGGCTGACGCGGGTGGCCACGCGCGCGTGCGCGACCTCGCCGGATCCCGCCCTGCGCGACCGGGCGCCCTGGGCGCTGCGCACCGCGCTGCAGGAGCTGCTGGTGCGGATGCGGGTGTACCGGCCGTACGCCTCCGGTGACGTGTCCGCCGTGGTCACCGCGGAGGCGGCCGAGGAGGCCCGGCGGGCCTTCGTGGTGCCCGCGGAGGGCGGGGCGGTGGACGTGGCGCGCGGGCTGCTCCTGGCCGGGGACGGGCCGGGGCTCGCGGAGTTCCGGACGCGGTTCGCGCAGACCGCCTCGGCGCTGCGGGCCAAGTCCGTGGAGGACACGGCGTTCTACCGCTATGTGCCGCTGCTGTCGGCGACCGAGGTGGGCGGGGACCCGGGCAGCCCGGGCGTCTCCCCCGACGCCTTCCACGCGTACTGCGCGCGCGTGCAGCGCGACTGGCCGCTGACCGGGACGGTGGTGACGACGCACGACACCAAGCGCAGCGCCGATGTGCGGGCCGCGCTGGCGGTGCTGACGGAGTGTCCGGAGCGCTGGGCGGACGTGCTGACCGAGGTGACCCTGGACGGGGAGGGGGTGCCGGACGCGCAGCTGGCCTGGGCGGCCTGGCAGACGGTGTTCGGACTCGGTCCGGCGGCCCCGGAGCGGGTGCGGGGAGCCCTGGTGAAGCATGTGCGGGAGGCGGGCCTGTACACGAGCTGGACGGAGCAGGAGCCGCCGTACGAGGAGGCGGTGGTCTCGTTCGTCGCGGCGGGGCCGTGCGGGGTGCCAGGAGAGCGCGTGGCGGCCTTCCGGTCCTCGCTCGCGGCGCACGTCAGGGCGAACGTGCTGGGGACGGCCCTGGTCCATCTGACGATGCCGGGGGTGCCGGACGTCTACCAGGGCACGGAGGGCGAGTACCGGGCGCTGGTGGACCCGGACAACCGGCGGCCGGTCTCCTTCCCGCCGGCACACCCGGGCGAGAAGGACGCGGTGACGGTGGCGGCGCTGCGGCTGCGGGCGCGGCGCCCGGACGTCTTCGGGGACACGGCGACGTATGCGCCGCTGACGGCCGAGGGGCCGGCCGCGGCGCACTGTCTCGCGTTCGCGCGCTCCGGGGAGGTGGTCACGGCGGTGACCCGCCTGTCGCTGCGGCTGGCCTCGGCGGGCGGCTGGCGGGACACGGTCCTGCCGCTGCCGCCGGGGCGATGGGCCGACGTGCTGGCGCCGGGGCGGGAGTTCACGGGGCACGCGCGCGTGGGCGAGCTCTTCGCGGGGCTGCCGGTGGCGCTGCTGGAGCGAGTGGGAGACGGGAACTGACGGTGAAATTCACTCGTACGAGTGAATATGTGGCCGATTCGTCGATTTACTGAAACTCGCCGGGCGCGGACCGCGTCGGTTATCGGCGCGCGGAGTCGTTCCGCGCCCCGTAATGGCTTCGCACCCCCAACTGGCGCCAACCGCCCCGTCGGCCGTCGCCATACGCCTCCGGGCGCCCCCTGGAGCCTCCCCCGGGAGGTTCTTGACAGTTCACCTATGCCGTGCGGGACTGGGGAATGCGAAGCCGGGCGGACAAGTCGGGGGTGAGTCTCCTGCCGGAGCTGCGTTACCCCAGTGTTCCCGAACTCGTGGCAACCGCCCGGGCGTTGGCTGCTCACCGGCCCGGCCTGTGCACGTTGCGGCAGATCGGCCTCTCCCGCGCGGGCAGACCGCTGCACCTGCTGTCCGTCGGGCACGCCCGGCGGGCGGTGCTGGTGGTCGCGGGCGCCCACGCCAACGAGCCGACGGGGGGCGGCACCCTCCAGGTACTGGCCGAACGGGTGCTGCACGAGCGGGACCTGCGGGCGGAGAACTCCTGGCACTTCCTGCTGTGCGCGGACCCGGACGGGGCGAGCCTGCACGTCACCCCGGCCCCGCGCAGCCTGCTCGACTACCACCTCGGCTTCTACCGGCCGGCGGGCCCGGAGCAGCCGGAGTGGTCGCCGTCGGTGCTGCCGCCGGACCGGCTGCCGCCCGAGACCCGGGCCCTGCTCGGGGTGATCGACGAGCTGCGCCCCTACCTCCAGGTGACGCTGCACGGCACCGATCTGGGCGGCAGCTGGGTGCAGTTGACGAGGGACGTGCCGGGGCTCGCCGAGCCGTTCGCCAAGTCCGCGGCGGAGCTGCACATTCCGGTGGAGACGGGTGCCTCGGACGCCGCGGGCTGGCCGCACTCGGGGCCCGGGGTGCGGGTGATGCCCGGTCCGGAGACGGGGGTGGCGTACCCGAGCATGCCGGACGACGCGCGGCACAGCACCTGGTACCACGCGCACCGCTACGGCGGCCTGACGGCCGTGGTCGAGGTGCCGATGTGGGCGAGCGACCTGGTCGACGACCCGGCGCCGCACCCGGCGCCGGCGGCGGCGATGCGCCGGCTGGCGCGCCGGCTGCTGCAGGACTCGCGGGAGGTGGAGCGGGTGCTGGCCGAGGTGCTGCCCCGGCTGGACGGCCTGAGCGGCCTGGACGGGCCGCTGCTGCGGGCGGCCCGCTGGGCGCTGGGGCTGATACCCGGGCTGGCCGAGGACTGGATCCAGCGGCCGCCGGTCGACACCACGATGGCGTACGTCGGCAGCGTGGACGCCTTCGGGCGGCGGCTGCCGTTGCGGGCCGCGTCGATGCTGCTGCGGGTGCTGCGGGAGGCGGACGACCGCGCGGCGCCGCGGCTGGAGGAGCTGGTGGCCTCCTGGTGCGAGGCCTACGGCGAGCGTTTCCGGGCCCGCTGGGTGCCGCTGGAACGCCAGGTGGAGCACCAGTCCCGGACGGTGCTGGCGGCCGCACAGCACGCGCGTGAGCAGGCGGCGTGAGATCCGGGGCCGGCCCGGGGGCCGTACGCCGCCCGCGGGGTCGGCCGGTCAGCCGTCGAGGGCGAAGACCGGACCCGTCAGGGCCGCCAGCCGGCAGGAGTTCGAGAACGTCTCGCGGTACTCGATCGGCCGGCCGTTCCACTGCCCGCGCGCCTGGGCGGTCACCGGGGCGTAGACCATCGGGCACAGCGCGCCCTTGGCCGGGGTGACGCGGGCGATGTCACCGCCCACCGCGTCGAGTTCGGCGCAGGCCTCGGCCGCGCGGGAGTGCCCCTGGGGCGGGTCGCACAGCAACAGCGTGCCACGCGTGTCGCTGGAGTGGCTGTCGCCCTTGGTGACGGTCAGGTACAGGTAGTCGCCGTCACGCGCCGCGCCCGGCGCAGCCTGGGCCGGTCCGCCGGCGAGAAGGGCGGCGGCCACCAGCAGGGCACCGCCGGCCGCTGTCGCTTTGCTGAGATGCGTCATTCCCCGTGCATCGGCACGGCGGGCTCGGTCCCCCAGCCCGACTCACCCGATCGAGCACGCACGCGCGCGTGGCGGTGCGCCAGTTCGAAGGCGCTCAGGACCACGCGTGTCTGGTACTCGGCCTGGCGTGCGACCGGGATCCAGCGCGCACCGAGGGTGTCGTGGTAGTCCGCGCACCAGGTGTCGATCAGCCGGTCCAGGTCGGGCAGGGCGGCGGCGGGGTCACGGCCGGTGCTGCGCAGGAGCTGGTGCAGCAGCCCGGCGGCGCGCAGGACCAGCCGCCGCCCGGCGATGCGCAGGGCGGCCAGGTGGGCCGAGCTGAGCGGGGGCAGCGGGCGGGCGCTGCCGGCGTCCGTGTCCGGGTCCCAGGCGTCGGCGAGGCCGGGACAGACGAGCAGGTAGTCGTCGACCGGAGCGAGCAGCCGGGCCGCGTCCGGCGCCGCGGACAGCTGCGTCCTGACCCGGGCCAGGACGCCGTCCAGGAGCTCCGTGTCACGCCGCAGGGTCCGGCTGACGGCGCGCAGCACCGCGTCCCGGTCGGCGGGCGGTGTGCCGTCCTGGACGGCGGCCACGCCCCACATGGGCGCCTCGACGATGGCGGTGACGGTGCCGTGCCGGTACGGGTGGAACCAGGTGGACTCGACGGCGGCCTCGGTGAGGGCGGCGGCCAGGTCGCCCCGGCGGGGCGGCGGGACGCGGTAGACGGCCGGTCCCAGGGTGGGCCAGTACAGGGTGTCGTAGGCGCCCAGCTCGCGGGGGATGCCGAGCCGGGTCGCGGTGTGCGCGAGGCGCCGGTCGAGGCCCGGCAGGTCGCGGGTCAGCTCGACGAAGCCGCCGCCGACGTCGACGCCGTGCAGTGAACACTGGAGGAACGGCCGCAGCTCGTCCTGGAGGTCGAGCAGCGCCCGGGTCTCGGGCAGTGCGGCCGCGTCCGCCCCGTCGGGCAGCCACTCGGGCTGCTCCAGGAAGCCGGGCCGGAAGAAGTTCCGGAAGTAGTGGCCCAGGGTGTACGGCCCGGCCAGCCAGCCCTCGTTGCGACGGGCGCCGTCGGGGTCCAGGCACAGCAGCAGGTTCCAGGTGACGTCCGCGTCCTCGGTGAGCCTCGGGTCGGCGAGGACCCGGTCGGCGAGGCGCAGCACGGTGGCACCGCCGACGGGTTCGTTGGCGTGCGGGCCTGCGACGACGAGGGCGTGCCGGACGCCGTGACCGATGGAAAGCAGCCACATCGGCGTGCCCGCGCGGGAGACACCCGCCCTGCGCAGCCGGGCGTCCCGGGGGCGGTCGGCGACCAGCGCGGCCGCCCGCGAGGCGAGCTCGTCCACGGACGGATAGCGGAGGAGGGGCGGCAGGTCACACCTCCACAATGCGGTGCCGTCGGTTCACATGGTGTGCATGGTGTACGCACAGTCAGTCACGACTTGAGGGGTACGTCAACACCACGACGGACAAACACTTTTCGGCCACCGCGCAGGACAGTCCGGGCGGCGGGAGACCTGCCCGGGGTTCAGTCGCTCGCGAGCCGGAAGGCCATCCGGCCGAAGCCGACCTGGTCGCCCTCGCGGACGACGGCGGAGCCGGTCACCCGGCGGCCGTTCACGGTCGTGCCGTTGGTGGAGCCGAGGTCCCGCAGGACCCACAGGCCGCCCTGGTGGCGGAGTTCGGCGTGCACCCGGGAGACGGTCTCGTGGTTGAGCCGCAGCCCGTTGGCGGGGTCGCGGCCGATGCGCAGCGGGTGGCCGTTGCCCGGGTGCGGCAGCAGCAGCTTGGGCAGCCGCTCGGCCTGCCAGGCCCGGCGCAGCCGTACGGTGAAGCCGGAGACGGCCTCGACGGTGCCGAAGAGCACGCGCGCGAAGCGGCTCTCCTGGGGCAGGTCGGCGGTGAGCGCGGCGAGTTCTTCGACGCGGCGGGCGGCGAGCGCCAGCTCCATGCGGCGCACGAACGTGTCGTGCGACAGCCGTCCCATGGCGACGCCGTCACGCAGCACACTCAGCGCCTTGTCACGCTCCGCGTCGGACAGCCGCGCGGGGTAGGTGTGGAACTCGAAGGACGACGTCACGCTGCCGATTCTGGGTCAGTGAACCCCGGGTGTCCAGAAAACGGGGAAACGGCCGTCACGCGCGCGTACGTACGGCGACACCCGCCGGGAAAGCCGGGATTCAAAAGCGGACTGATCGCTTTCGCGGCACGATGGACGGACTACCTCACGAGGAGCCAGACGAAGGGGACCGTCCGTGCAGTTCGAGGTGTGGGCACCGCAGGCAGACCGTGTGACGCTCCATTGCGACGGCACCACGCGCGCGTTGGAGCGCGACCCGGAGCGGCCCGGCTGGTGGACCGGGGAGGCGGACGCCGAGGACGGCACGCGGTACGGGTTCGCCCTGGACGACGGCCCTGTGCTGCCCGACCCGCGCTCGCGCCGCCAGCCGGACGGCCCGGACGGGCTCAGCGCGGTCGTCGACCACGGACGCCACGAGTGGCGTGCCGCCTGGCCGGGGCGCGCACTGCCGGGCGCGGTGCTCTACGAGCTGCACGTGGGCACGTACACCCCCGAGGGCACCCTGGACGCGGCCGCCGCCCGCCTCGAACACCTGCGGGAACTGGGCGTCACGCACGTGGAGTTGATGCCGCTGTGCCCGTTCCCCGGCCGGCACGGCTGGGGGTACGAGGGGGTCTCCTTGTGGGCGGTGCACGAGCCGTACGGCGGCCCCGAGTCGCTGAAACGGTTTGTCGACCGGGCCCACGAACTCGGCCTCGGCGTGGTGCTGGACGTCGTGCACAACCACCTCGGCCCGTCCGGCAACTACCTGCCCGCGTTCGGGCCGTACTTCACGGAGACGCACCAGACGCCCTGGGGCTCCGCCGTGAACCTGGACGCGCCCGGGTCGGACGAGGTGCGCGCGTATCTGCTGGGCAGCGCGCTGGCCTGGCTGCGGGACTACCGGATCGACGGGCTGCGCCTGGACGCGGTGCACACGTTGCGGGACACGCGCGCGTGCCACTTCCTGGAGGAGCTGTCGACGGCCGTGGCCGCTCTGGCGGCCGAGTCGGGCCGGCCGCTGTTCCTGGTCGGCGAGTCCGACCTGAACGACCCGCGGGTCATCACCCCGCGCGCGGAGCACGGGTTCGGCCTGGACGCGCAGTGGAACGACGACTTCCACCACGCCCTGCACGCCGCGCTGACCGGCGAGTCCCAGGGCTACTACGCCGACTTCGCCCGCGCCCCGTTCGCCGCCCTCGCCAAGACGCTCACCGGCGGCTACTTCCACGACGGCACGTACTCCAGCTTCCGCGGCCGCCGGCACGGCCGCCCGCTGGACCGCGCACGGGTGGCCGGGCACCGGCTGCTCGGCTACACCCAGACCCACGACCAGGTCGGCAACCGGGCCCAGGGCGACCGGCTTTCGGCGACCCTCTCCCCCGGCCTGCTGGCCTGTGCCGCCACCCTGGCCCTGACCGCGCCCTTCACGCCGATGCTGTTCATGGGCGAGGAGTGGGCGGCCGGCTCCCCCTGGCAGTTCTTCACCGACCACACGGACCCGGATCTGGCGGACGCCGTACGGCGCGGCAGGCGGCGGGAGTTCGCGGCGCACGGGTGGGCCGAGGAGGACGTACCCGATCCGCAGGACCCGGCGACCCGGGAGCGGTCCTGTCTGGACTGGTCGGAGCCGGAACGCGAGCCGCACGCGCGCGTGCTGGCCTGGTACCGCCGGCTGGTCGCGCTGCGCCACGAGCGGCCGGACCTCACCGATCCCGATCTCGCCGACACCAAGGTGGCGTACGACGAGACGGCACGCTGGCTGGCGTTCCGGCGCGGGGACGTGCGGGTGGCGGTGAACCTGGGCAAGGAGCCCGCGGCGATCCCGCTCGGCACGGGCCGGGTGGAGGTGCTGGCCGCGTGGGACACCGTGGCGGCACCGGACGCGGACGGGGTGCTGCGGGTGCCGGGCGAGTCGTGCGTGGTACTGACCCAGGCCTGAGCACCGGCCGTCCCGGCACGGCTCGTGGCCGACGGGCTGCCGCCCCCGCTACAGCTCGTCGTCGTCCTCGGTGTCCTCGCGCAGTTCCGTCACCCGCTCCAGCAGGATCGCCTCCCAGGCGCGCCGCAGTCGGGTGCGCAGCAGCGGCAGGGGGCTGTCGTCACGGCCTTCGAGGCGGTCGGCGAGGCGGATGACGGTGTCGCAGCGGGCCAGCCACAGGCCGCGCAGGCAGGGGCGGGCGCCGTAGCCGGCGAGGGTGGCCGCGCGGACGGCCGCGCCGGAGCCGACCGCGAGGGCGAGCCCGGCGATGTCCTCGGCGGGGTCGCCCACCGCCGTGCCGGTCCAGTCGAGGACGCCGCGCACCCTGCCGTCGGCGCTGACCACCAGGTGCTCGCCCATGAGGTCGTGGTGGGCCAGCACGGCGGTACCGGGCTGGGCGGCGAGCTGGGCGGCGCCCGGCGGGGTCAGCTGGAGCAGCCGGGCGGGGTCGAACTCGTCGGCGGCGGCGAGGCGTTCGGCGGCGGGCACGGCCATGCGGCGCAGCGCCTCCAGGGAACGCGGCGGGGTGCGCGGCACGCCGAGCGTCTCGGCCTGCCGTACCGGCACCTCGCGCAGCCCGGTGAGCAGCCCGGCCAGGTCCGCCTCGCCGACCGCGGAGACATCGTGCTCCTCGGCCGTACCCCCGGGGATCACGGTGTCCAGCGTGTACGTCAGCCCCGGCGCCCACTCGCCGTGTGCGACGCTGGCCGGGACGGCGACGGGCAGGTGCGGCCGGACCAGGTCGCGCAGGCGCAGTTCGCGGCGCTGGCGGACGGCGGCGTCCCGGTCGGGGGCGAGGCGCAGCACATGGCGGGTGCCGACCCACCAGGTGTAGTGCGCACCGCCCGCCGCGACGGGCCGGACCTCGATGCCCGGGGTTCCGCCCGCGCCCTCCTTGAGCAGCGAACGGACCAGTCGGCGGACGGTGTCCGCGGTGGGAGTCGGTGCCTGGGTCATGGATCGCGCCGTTGCCGTTCGGGATGGGGTAGGGGCGAGCTGGTGGTTCCGGGCCGGGTCGGTCAGCCCACGACGACCATCTCGCGGGTGGTGTTGTTGAAACGACGGCCACCGTCCTCGGTCACCGTGACGATGTCCTCGATCCGCACCCCGAAGCGGCCGGGCAGATAGATGCCGGGCTCCACGGAGAAGCACATCCCGGGCACGAGCGGCTGCTTCTCGCCCTCGATCATGTACGGCGGCTCGTGCGTGGTGACGCCGATGCCGTGGCCGGTGCGGTGGATGAAGAACTCGCCGTACCCGGCGTCGGTGATGACCGCGCGGGCGGCCCGGTCGACCTCCTGGCAGGCGGCGCCGGGGCGTACGGCCCGGAAGCCGGCCTCCTGGGCGGCGCGCACGATGTCGTGCACCTCGCGCTCCTCGGCGGTCGGCGGGCCCACGTGCACGGTGCGGGTGGTGTCGGAGCCGTAGCCGTCCTTGAGGCCGCCGAAGTCGAGGACGACCATGTCGCCGTCCTGGATGACCCGGTCGCCGACCTCGTGGTGCGGGTTGGCGCCGTTGGGTCCTGAGCCGACGATGGTGAAGTCGACCTGGTCGTGGCCGAAGCGGTGCAGCAGGTCGGCGAGGTCGTGGCCGACGTCGGACTCGCGGCGGCCGGCGAAGGGAACCTTGCGGATCTCCTCGAACGTCGCGTCGGCGGCCGCTCCGGCGGCGGCGAGGAGTTCGAGCTCGGCCGCTTCCTTCACGGCGCGGAGCATGGGCAGCGCGTCGGTGAGGGAGGCGTAGGACGTGCCGGGGAGTGTCTTCTGCAGGCCCAGCAGGTGCATGGCCCACGCGTTGTCGCTGATACCGAACCGGCCGGACCTGTCGAGCAGGTCGGCGGTCACCGCGTAGGGGTCCGTGCCGTCGGTCCAGTCCCGCAGGGACAGCACGGCCGCGCCGTCGGCCTTCTCGGCGTCGGGGGCTTCGAGGGTGGGGACGATCAGGACGGGGTCCCTGCCGGGGGCCAGGACGAGGAGGGTGAGCCGTTCGGTGACCGCGGTGGGGGTGTAGCCGGTGAGCCACACCATGTCGGGGCCGGGGGCGATGAGGAGGCCGGCGAGGCCGGCGTCCGCCGCGGTGTGCGCTGCGCGCGTCATGCGGGACTTGTAGTCGGCGGCATCGAAGGGGGCGGCGGGCGTGGTGCCGGTCATCCAGGGCCTCCTTGCGCGGGTGAGGTGGCTGTACGGGCCTCGGCATGCATCCTGCCGGGTGCGGCGTGGCCGCGCGAGCCGGTTTGGGCAGAGGCGCCGCTGCGGGTTGCGGTCGTGCGCCGGTGCGGGGTGCGTGGGGGCTGGTCGCGCCCACGCGGCGGAGCCGCACATGTATACAGCCCCGCGCCCCTTTGGGGCGCGTCCGTGCGGGTGTTCTCAGATGACGACACCCGGCACCACAGTCAGCTGCTGATACCCCCCGCTCGCGTGCCGGACCGTGAGCTTGACCTCCTTTCCCGGGCGGGCGTCGGCCACGGCCCGGACCAGGTCGGCCGCGCTGTCGATCCGGCTGGCGCCCAACTGGAGCAGGACGTCGCCGCGCACCAGCCCTGCGGAGTAGCCCGGCCCCGGCACATGGACGCCCACCACCAGTGCGCCCACCTTTTCCGCGTCCACGGCCTCCACCCCCAGGGTCGCGGCTGCCGTCGGCGATGGGGTGGGGGTGGCCGGGGGTGCGGGGCTCGGTTTCGTCGACGGGGCCTGCTGCCGCAGTTCGGCCAGCTTGCTCATGCCGATCACGGTGGCGCCCACCGTGCCCAGCCCGATCCCGGACAGCACCAGGACCGTGCCGACCAGGGATCCGAACAGCAGGGTCCTGATCCGGCGGCCGCGGCGGCGCGCGGCGTGCGGGCGCCGGACCGGGTCGGTCGGGGGGTCGTCCCCGCGTTCCTGGCCGGGGATCGGTTTGGGACGCAATGCGGTCTGTTCCATGGTTCGCCTCCACCCCGAGCCCTACCCGGCGCACGCGGGCGCGACGAGACACGAACGAGTGAGACTGACCCTGGGTCAGCCACGGGAAGCCTCAGCCCCCACCTGCACCACGGGCGCCGTCGAGAAGGCTTGCCACCAGGTCCGCCGCCGCTCCCGTGGGTGTCCCGCCGTACACCAGTTCCACCCGGTGGACGAGGCGCGGTGCGGTGACGGGGACGGCGACCGTGCCGGGGACACCCGTGGCCGTGCGCAGGGGCAGCAGGGTGAGGCCGTGGCCGGCGGCGGTCAGGGCGGTGAGGGTGCGGACGTCGGAGCCGTCGTAGCGCAGGGCCGGGCGGAAGGCACCGCCGCCGGTCGCGGTGCGCAAATGGCTCAGCGGCGGGGCCGCGTCGGGGGCGTCGAGCCAGCGGGCGTCGGCGAGGTCCGCGAGGCGCAGGCCGGGGCGGCGGGCGAGTGGATGCCCGGCGGGCAGCAGGACGGCGACGGGCTCCTCGCCGACGCCGTGCGTGCTCAGGGGGGCCACGTCGGGCAGCCGCAGGGGGTCGCTGGGGGCGGCTAGGCCGTCGAGCAGGCCCAGGTCGGCGGTGCCGGTGGCGACGGCGGCCGGGATCCCGTCGCGGGGCAGGACGCGCAGGGTGACGCCGGCGACGGGGAGCACGGCGAGGACGGCGGGGCCGAGTGCGGTCGGGGTGGCGGCGAGGGTCAGGCCCGGCGCGGGTGCGGCGGCCATCCGTACGACGTCCGCACGGGCCGCCTCCAGGCGCAGCAGCAACGCTCCGGCGTGTTCCAGGAGCCGTTCACCGGCCGCCGTCGGGGTCACCGGACGCCGGGTGAGCAGAGGCGCGCCGAGGTCCTGTTCGAGGGCGGCGATGTGCTGGGAGACCGCGGACTGGGTGTAGCCGAGCTCGCGCGCGGCCTCCGAGAAGGAGGCGAGGCGGGCCACGGTGACGTATGTGCGCAGGAGGTGCGGGTCCATGCCGCACAGGATCGCATCAGTGACGCTTATCGAGAGTCCAGCAATCATCGTTGGACGTGAACCGGAGCGGGCGCCCAGGATGAGCCCCATGACGAACTCCGCAGCTCGGACCGCCACGATCGCCCTGGTCGGGGACCGCTCCCCCAACGTCGTGTCGCACACCCGGATCCCGCTTCTGCTCGACGCACTGGCCGAGCGCGACCGGCTGGTGCTCGACGCCTACTGGATCCCCTCCGAGGACGCCGAGGACGCGGACGCGGTGCACGGCTTCGACGCGGTGTGGGTGCTGCCGGGCAGCCCGTACCGCAGCGAGGCGGGCGTGCTGCGGGCGATCCGCACCGCCCGCGAGGAGGGCATCCCCTTCCTGGGCACCTGCGGGGGTTTCCAGCACGCGCTCCTGGAGTACGCCCGCGACGTCTGCGGCCTGACCCGGGTCGCGCACGCCGAGAACGACCCCGACGCCGAGGACCTCCTCATCGAGCCGCTGGCCTGTTCGCTGGTGGGTCACGAGGCCGCGGTGCGCGTCGAGCCGGGCACGCTGGCCGAGTCGGCGATCGGCTCCGGGCGCACGGTCGAGCGCTATTTCTGCTCGTACGGCCCCTCCCGCCACCTCGACACCCTGCGCGCGCACGGGCTGCGGCTGTCGGGGCACGACGAGGACGGCCATGTCCGCGTCGCCGAACTGCCCGGCCACCCCTTCTTCCTGGCCACGCTCTTCCAGCCGGAGCTGTCGGGTGACGGCTCGCGTCCGCATCCGGTGATCCGGGCGCTGGCCCGGGCGGCGGTCGCACATGCCACGGAGCGGGTGCGCGCATCGGTGTGAGGCCGGGGCCGCTCCGGTCCCCGCCGTGGCCGGAGGCCGTTGTCAGTGGCGGCTGTTACGTTCTGCGACATGACCGATCACTGCCTGCGGCTGCTCCGGCAGCACCGCCGCCTGGCCGAACTGGCGGCGTTCCCCTTCGACTTCGACCTGGACCGGGCCGCCCACGGCCATGCCGAGCCGGTCCGCCTCGCCTCCGGTGGCTCTCTGGAGGCGGTGGCGGGCAGCGACACCGGCGGCACGTATTTCGTGTGCGCGGACGGCTCGTTGCTGTACGCGGACTCGGAAGGCTCGGCCGGGATCATAGGGTCGTCCGTGGACGAGGCCCTGGAGGTCGTGATCGGCCTGCCGGGCTGGCGTGACCTCCTGAGTCTGTCCCCGGCGGACGGCGAGGAGAAGATCCTCGCGCGCGTGGCCGAGATCGAGGACGAGATCCGGGAGTACCACGGCCTCGACGCCGAGCGCGCCGAACTCCGCACCGCCCTGGGCCTGTCCGACCGCTCCCCCGTCGAGCTGCTCGGCATGCTGCACACGGCCCTGCTGCGTACCGAGCCCGACTTCCTCCTGCTGAACGCGGACGAGGGCTGCGCCTACGACCTGCTCGACCCGCACCCCCGGCCGCCCCTGTGGGAATCGGTACGGCACGAGGTGTCCGGCGACCCGGCCGACGAGCCGCTGTCCACCTGGACCCGGCTGGCGGCCGAGCAGGGGATGACCGAGCTCGCCCGGGTGGCACTGATCCGCCGGCTGGACGACATCTGCCTGGACCAGAGCCTGCTGCTGCGGCCCGGCAGCAGAAAGGAGCTCGACCTGTCGCCGCTGCTCTGGCTGGCCGGGGAGTTCGAACGGCTGGGCGACCTGCCGCAGGCCGAGCGCGCCCGGCATCTGCACACCGCCCTCCTGTAGGAGCCCGGGCCGGACGAGCGCCGCCGACCGACCCGCGGGCCGCCCCGTCCAGCGCCCCGTCAGCCGAGCGGAAGCGCCGGGGCGAGCGGTGGGCGGTCCGGGAGGAAGCCGTGGGCCCGGCGGGCGAGGTGGTCCGCCTTGTAACGGTCGACGCGCTGGTGCCAGTTCAGGATGCCGGCCATCCAGTTCTGCAGATCGCGGACGTAGGCGTCCATGGCCTCGCGCGCCTCGGCCGACAGCTCGAAGTCGTCGTACACGACCGGGAGTTCGCCCGCGACGACATGTTCGAACTGCTGCATCCGCTGGGTCATCAGGTCATGTACGACGTGCAGCGCGGTCGGGTAGTCGGCGCCGAAGAAGTTCTGGACGACGAGGACTGCGTTGTGCAGCTCGCCCTCGTACTGGATCTCCTTCTGGTAGGAGAAGACGTCGTTGACGAGCATGCCGTAGTCGATGGCGGCGTTCTCCAGGGAGCGCACCGGGCCGCTGCGGTACACCTCCGGGGGGATCGCGGGGCCGTGGCCGCGGCGGGCCAGGCTCAGGGTGAGGTCGGAGCCGAAGGTGGCCCGGCGCATCTCCAGGTAGTCGATCGGGTCGGGGATGCGGTTCTGGAGCTGGTTGGACATCTCCCAGAGCCAGCTCTCGGTCATCACGTCGACGGATTGCTTGAGAGCGAGCCGGTCCTCGGGGCTCATCCCGGCGGTCGTGCGGGCCCACAGGTCGGTCAGGCCGCGTTCCATGCCGGTGGCCGGCACGGGCACGGGCTCGTCGGCGAGGGGCATGCAGGCCGAGAGGCGGGCCGTGGCGAGCCGGGCGCCGGCCAGGTCGCGCCGGGTGCCGAAGCAGAGGGGGTAGTAGTCGTCGGCATAGGTGCCCCAGGCCAGCCACTGGGCGCTGAGGTCGAGTTCCTCGGGGGTGGCGTCGGGGTCGAGGCCGGCGGAGCAGAGCACGAGGTCGGAGGCGGCGAGCCGGTCCTCGTCCCAGACGCCCTCGGACAGCATGCCGGTGGCGTGCATCCAGGCGGTCAGCCGGGGCCGGGCGGCGTCGAGGTTCGGGTTGACCTCGACCTCGTACGGCATGTGGAAGTCGGGCAGGAGGGAGGGGCCGACCTGCTGGAAGGGCACATGGGAGTAGGCGCGCAGGCGCTCCGCCGCGGCCGCGGCGAGCAGGGCGCCGACGTCGGCCGCGGAGGTGCCCGGGCCGGTGAGGTGCTGCCAGGGGGAGGACGGGAGGGCGCCCTGGTTCATGTAGCGGCTGGAGCGCAGGTGCCATTCGTGACCGCCGGACTGCCAGTCCTGCAGGCCCTTGGTGTAGGCGGCGACCGCCGCGGTCTGGTCGGGGGTGAGGCCCTTCTCGACGGCGAGGGCGGGGACTTCGGTGAGGGCGGTGTGCTCGAACTGGTGGAGGCGGGAGGTGAGGATGTCGTTGACCGCGTCGGCGGCCTCCTGGGTGGTGCAGCCGAAGAAGGTCTCCAGAACCAGCACGCCGTTGCTGTTCTCGCCCTCGTCCTCCACCTCGCGCTGGTAGGAGAACAGGTCGTTGCGCAGATGGACGGCGTCGGCGAAGGTCTCCATCAGCACCCTGAGCGGCCGCGAGCCGGCGGCGACCGCGGGCACCTCGGCCGTCGCGTACTCGACGAGCCCCGCGGACCAGGGGGCGCCGCCCACCTTGCGGCGCATCTCGATGTACTCGACGGGGTTGGCGATCCGGCCCTCGTTGATGTTGGACAGCTCCCACATCGACTCGTTCAGCAGGTGCTCGGTGGCGACCGCGAAGCGATGGCGCCAGTCGACGGACATCGACGGCACCGTGCGCGCCCACAGATCGGCGAGGCCCGCCTCGACCGGGTTCTGCGGCTCCGGCACGGGCGTCGCCAGGTCGAGCGGCATGAACAGCGGGAGCCGGTCGAGATGGGCCTTGCCGGCGGCGCGGTCCTGGGTGCGCTTGTACATGTCGAGGAAGTGGTCGTCGAAGAAGAACACCCACACGTACCAGTCGGTGATCAGCGAGAGGGCGGGGCCGTCGCAGTCGGGGTGGGTGTAGCTGCACAGCAGGCCGTAGTCGTGTGCCTCCAGGTCTGCCTGGGTCCAGATCCCGGAGCCCTCCAGCATGCCCATCTCGCGGGCCCACTCGGTGGAATGGGCCCGGGCCTCCTCCAGATGCGGGTTGAGCCGCGCGGGATACGGCATGTAGAAGTGCGGGAGTTCGAACGGCTGCGTCATGGCCGGGGCCCTACCCGCGCGCCGCAAAGGCCATCCGCCCCGCGGCACATGATCACACCATCGCGTGAACCACGGCGGAATCCGGGAACTCGGGCCGCTCCTTGTGGCGTTCGACGGCCTTCCGCACCGCGGCCGGCCCGGCCGCCCGGCCCCGCCGCGCGGGACACCGAACCGGGCGGGCCTGCGCCGAGCTCGGCTCGACCTCACCCGTGCGCCGAACCCGTATGTGCCCTTCGGGGACGGGCCACACGTCTGCCTGGGCGCCCGCTTGGCCCGGCTCCGGCTGCGCACTCTCGACGCGCGGGCGCCGCCCCGGTCCTGAAGCCCGCCGGCCCGGCCGAAAGATGCGTCGCGAACTGCATCAACGGGTTCAAGTCGCTGCCGATGTACCCGGGTTGACCTGAATCAGGGCATGGGTGCCGGCCGTGCGCCAGCGCTCTGCCTCGGCCGCGTCCAGGGCCGCCTCGGTGTCCGCGGAGAGCCCGGTGATCACATCGGACTTGAGGGTGCGCAGCGCGGCCACCGGGCCCGGGAACCAGGCGGTGACGTCGGCGAAGGGGGTGGTCGGCGGCCAGAGCCGGTCGCCCACCAGACGGCGGTAGTTGAGGTCGCCCTTGAAGATCGTCAGGTCGGCGGAGGCGAACTCGGCGCGCAGGTCGCCGGGCATCTCGGCATACGGCAGCGGGGCGCAGGAGAAGGGGTGGGCGCGCACGGTGAGGCGGCCGTCGGCCATCGCCGACCAGAGGGTACGGCCGTACCCGGCGGAGGCGCCCGGGGCGGCGGTGAGCCTGCGCAGGGCGTCGAGCACGTCGGCGGTCGTGGTGTCGGAGACGTAGTACGGGTAGGGCTTGATGTGCAGGACCGCGTGTGCGATGCGGCCCGTGTCCAGGAGGTGGGCGATCAGCAGCAGGTCGGGGACGAGTTCGCGGCCCGCGTTGTCGGCGACGAGGCACAGGGTGCCGCCGTGGAGCAGCGGCCACAGGGCGTTGCTGTCGTCGGCGACCAGGGCGGCGACGGCCTCGCCCGACTCGGCGGCGGAGAGCCGGAAGCCGAGGTCGGCGCGGTTGCCCCAGAGGGAGCCGTGCAGCAGGGCCCGGTCCGGGTCGCCGTCGAGGTCGTCGAGCGCGGCCAGTTCCTCGTCGGTCTCCTTGGCGTCGAGTTCGGCGAGCTTGAACGGGCGGAACGGGTCGATGCCCTGCCAGGGGCCGGGGCCGAAGTAGCCGACGGCGTCCAGGAGTCGGCGGTAGAAGTAGCTCTCGGACCACAGCCATGGCACGTCGAACCAGGACCGGCCGACATAGGCGTCCAGGCCCCAGTCCCGCCAGCCGCTCGCGTCGTCGGGCAGGGATTCGATCACGCCCTCGGTGCAGTTGCGCAGCAGCGCGTCCAGGGCGCGGTGCTGTGCGGGGCCGTACGGGAAGGCGTCCCGCACCTGGCGGATGATCGCGGGGTGCCGTTCGGCCAGCACGCTGTGCGGGAACGGGCCGGAGGTACCGAGGATCACGGGCGCGGCGGCGGAGTCGGGCATGGGCGCCACGCTATCGCGCGGGCTGCCCGGCTCCGCCGAACCGCGGGACGCCTGTCACGCCGTTCTGATCTCGCGCTCCAGCTGAGTGGCGAGGGTCAGATAGCGGGCCCGCCGGTGCACCGGGACCAGACCGCGGATCATCAGGTGCCACATCTCGGCGACCCTGCGCGGCAGTCGCCCCACCGGCTCCAGGTTGCGGCCGGCGACCCGGGTGCCGACGAAGAAGCAGACCAGGGAGTGTGCGACCGCGCCGACGTCTATGTCCGGGTGTACGTCGGACTCCTTGACGGCGCCCACGAGTTTGCGTGTGGCGAACTCCAGCCACTCGGTGAACGGATGCCTGAGCGGTGGCCGTACGGTGACGTCCGCGGTGGCGAGGCGCAGGCCGGCGCGCGGGATCGGGCCGTCGACGGAGAGCCGGGCGATCGCGAACGTGGTGCGCATCAGGGCTTCCAGCGAGGAGTAGCCGCGGCTGTCCATCTCCCTCACCAACTGGCTGGAGGTGCGGGACTGGAGCTCCATGATGGCGTGCGCCAGGTCCTCCTTGGCGGCGAAGTGGAAGTAGAGCGCCCCCTTGGTGACCTTCGCGTGCTCGACGATCTCGCTCAGGCTGGTGGATTCATAGCCGTGCCGGTCGAAAAGGTCGGCGGCGGCCGTGATGATCGTGGCGCGGGTCTGCTCCGCGCGTAACTGCCTCGCCATCGACTCGACACTCCTTCACGGCTCCACGACTGCGTTTCGGGGCTTCACGGCTCCCAAACCGACGGGGCATGCGGTTTGTTTTTTACCCCGTGCACACGATAGCTCACCGTGCGGCAGCGGGAGGCAACTGCGCGGACCTGGCGGCGGACATGGGCAAGTCGCGCGTGCGACCATGCGAACGAGGGTCCGCAGTGCACAAACGGACGAGATCAGAACGCGCCCCTCCCTCGTGTTCGCGCCGATATCCGGAAGCGATGCGGGCGGCCGGGCGGCCATCGGTGATCGCCACGATACGAGCCGGACGGTTGGTTCTCAATGGCGCCTGGAAAGTCAGCAAAACGGACGAGCCGGTCGGTGCCGCACACTTCGACCGGCCCTGCGATCGAGCGCGCTGAACAGTGCGGCCCCGATTCCCGTACTCACTCCAGCAGACCCCGTACCCGCGCCCGCCGAGGAGACGTCCCGGATGACCCGGACGACCGCCCGCCTGAGAGTCATGGGAGCCGCCGCCGCGGCCCCGCTTCTGCTCCTGTCGTGGGCGGCGGTGTCCGCCCAGGCGCACGGCGCGCCCACCTATCCCGTCAGCCGGGCCTACGGCTGTTCCCCCAGCGGCGGCAGCGCCGCCACGGCGGCCTGCAAGGCGGCGATCGCGGCGAGCGGGCAGAACTTCGTCGCGTGGGACGACGTGCGGGTGGCGGGCGTCGACGGCCGTGACCGGCAGGTGATTCCGGACGGCAGGTTGTGCAGCGGCAATCTGCCGGCGTACAAGGGGCTCGACCTGGCGCGCGCGGACTGGCCCGCGACCGAACTGACACCGGGCGCCCGGATGACGATGACGTACGCCGCGACGATCGCGCACTCCGGCACGTTCAAGCTGTATCTGACGAAGCAGGGTTACGACCCGGCGAAGAAGCTGACGTGGTCCGAGCTGCCCGCGCAGCCCTTCGCGGAGATCAAGGACCCGCCGCTGACGAACGGGGCGTACCACTTCAGCGCGACACTGCCCGCCGACCGGACGGGCCGTCAGGTGGTGTACACCATCTGGCAGACCAGCAGCACGCCGGACACCTATTACTCGTGTTCCGACGTGGTGTTCACGGCGAAGAAGGCCGCGAACAAGGACGCGAGCAAGGACACGGACACAGCAGGAGGGAAGGCCGCGGAGAAGGGCGGCGGGGCGACGGCGGGCGCGAAGTCGCGGCCGAGTGCGACGCCGGCCCCCGGCGCCTCGGCGAGCGTCGCCGCCCGGGCACAGCAGACGGCGACGGCGACCCCGGTCTCCCCAACGACCGGAACCACCGCCGCCGACAGCACTCCCGTGGCCTCCGACACGGACCCCGGTTCGGGCCCGTCGGCGCCACTGGTGGCGGGCGGCGCCGCCGCGGTGCTGGTGCTCACCGGCGGCGCCGCCCTGGCGTTGCGTCTGCGTCGACGCTAACGGCCTTTGTAACAAGGTCAGTTGACGAAGACGGCGGCGCCGTTGTCGGTGACCGGGGCGTACTTGGCGGTGAAGTAGCCGGCGGAGGGGCAGAGGATGGAGCCGGAGGACTTCGCGAACGCCTGGTTGCTGAAGGCGAGGCTGTTGTCGGTGTTGGAGCTCGTGCCGGTCAGGCTGGCGGCCTGGTAGACACAGGTGATGCTGCCCAGCAGGGTGGTCAGCTTGACCGTGGTCTGGATGGTCGTGCCGCCCGCCGGGGTGACGGTGACGCCGCCGCCCGAGGCGACCGAGGTGGTGTACGGCAGGTTGTCGACCGTGATGCTGGAGACGCCGGTCACGCCGGTCACGTTGCTGGTGCAGCTGCTGAAGGTCTGCCCGGTGGCCGACTCGGTGGCGGTGCCGGAGGCGGCGGGGTTGTCGGTGACCGTTGCGGTGAAGGTCGAGGCCGCACAGGTGATGCCGCTGGTGCTGGTGGCGCTGGAGTAGAGGGTGGCGGTGGTGCCGCTGGCCAGCGACGCGCTGAGGGTGTCGCCGACCGCGACGGCGGTTCCGCCGGCGCTGCCCGTGGTGAGCACGGCGCCGTCGGCGGAGGCGGGAACGGTGGCCGCGACCGAGAGGGCGACGACGGTACCGGCGAGGGCGAGGAGGGATCGCGTACGCATGCGGGTTGCCTCTTTCTTTGGGGGACTTGCGTGAGGTGAGGTGGGGGGTATGGGGGGCGCGTAGGCAGCGCCGGCCGTTGCCGGCTCGTCACGCCTTCTCCGTACGTGACGGGCCGGCAACGGCAGCCAGGCCGGACCGGCCGAAAGCCTGGGGGGGTTAGGCCTCCGACCGGGCCGGTCGAGGGCGGTCGGGCACGATCCCTGGGGGGAAGCGACCGTACCGACGCCGCGAGCGGAGCGGTGATCGAAGAGGCCGGGAAGCGGTCGATACCGCTCGGCGGATCCGGCGCCACGGATCCGAAGGAAACCAGGGAGAGTTGTAGACCTGATCACCCGTCAACGTCAAGGCTGATCAAGGGAGTTGGGCAATCGATCATGGGAATGCATGGTCGGAACTTAATTGACGCGAATTCAACACCCTTTTTTCACAACTGTCTTGACCCTGAAAAGTAACCGCCGGTAACTTGCGGCTTGGCTACTGCTGCGTAACGAGAAAGCCCTTGCGCCCGCCGGGAGTTGTGAGGAGGCGTGCGCGGCAGCCGCTGTCCGCGCCAGGACAACGTGCCACTGAAGCCCAACCCGCGTGACTAATGCATGGGAGCAGACATGGCCGAGTCCCCGGACGTTCCGTCCGCCGACAACACGCCTGAGAACCCGGGAAGCGGTTCTCTTTCCGAAACACCAGACACCACCGGGGGTACCGGAGGGACACCGAGACGGGGACGGGTCCGGGCACGCCGTGCCGCGGTGATGGCGATACCGGCCACCCTGGCCGCCGCCGGCCTCGCGATCTTCACCGCGCAGGGGGTGCTGGGGGTGACGCTCTTCATCTCCGGCATGCCCTTCACGGTCACCGCCAAGTCACTCCAGGGCACCGGCTTCGAGCAGTTCGGCGCGCTCGACCACATGATCCCGGGCAGCCCGAACGCCGGTGACACCGGCGGTGATGTGCTGGTCGTCACCTCCGCGATCAAGAAGGCGACTCTGGACAGCCTGTGCCAGAGCGTCGACCTCGGCGGCACCAACCTGCTCATCAAGGCGGGCAGCGGCTCCTCGAAGGTGGAGGCGACCGATCTGACCACCGACTCGACCCTGCTGTCGGGCGACGCGTCCTTCAACAACATCGAGATCGGCAACGACGCGAGCCAGCTCGACAAGGCCGGGGTCCAGGGACCCGCGGGCGTCTTCAGCCAGCAGGCCGACACCGTGCACATCGACAACCTGCGGCAGACCAACTACAAGACGACCGCAGGGACGTTCACGCTTCCCGGCCTGAAACTCAGCTTCAGCGACACGGGTTGCTGATGTCCGGCACAGACACTCCACATCAGGGGTGGCGGCCCGCCTTCCGCGGTTGGCGGGCCCGTCGGCCGTTCTGGGGCGGGCTGCTGCTGACGCTGGGCGGCGGGTGGATCCTGCTCACCGAGAAGGCCGCGCTGACGGTCGTCATACACGTCGGCGTGCAGGGTGTGGCGGGCTATCTGCTGCCGGTGGTGATGATGCTGTGCGGCCTGCTGACCCTCTTCAGCCCCTCGCAGCGCCTCTTCTACTCCATCCTCGGCATGCTGTGCTCCCTGGGCAGCTGGGTCACCTCCAACCTGGGCGGTTTCTTCGTCGGCCTCGCCCTCGGGGCCGTCGGCAGCTGCATGATCTTCGGCTGGCTGCCGGACCAGGAGCCGCGGGTGAGCCGGCGCAAGCGGCGCAAGGCCGCGCGGGCTGCGGCGCAGGACTTCGGGGACGGTGCGGGAGAGCCTGCCTGAAGCAGCGGATGAGACGGGCCGACGAGTTTCGGTCCGCCTCTTCTGCATGTGCGGAGGCCGGCACCCGCTCTCCCCTGCTGGTCAGACCGTCCCGGAAGTCGGCGTTCTGCCCTTAGCCGGCACCGGCCACCGCCTCCGGCGGTACCAGTGGCCGCGTGCCCGCCGGCCGCCACCTGACAGCTCGCCTGTCTGCCCGGCGAACCGCGGTACTGAGGCGCGACGCCGACCGACCTCCGGCCGTCCTCGGGAAACGACACGTCGTCGACCGCTCGGGTCGACTCATTCCGCGGCACCTCGGAGAACACATCAGCCACGAATAACGCCGACTTCGCCGCACGGCCGACAGGAAGACCTGGCGGAGTCCTACCAGCCGACCGCCTCTCGGCGACCCGCCGCATCCCGGCTCCACCGGTTATGGGCAGGCCCTGCTTCCCGGGCCGCAGAACCGGGGCCGAGGAGGCCGTCTCCAGTTCCCAGGACAACCCTCCGACCATCTCACGCACTTTACGCCGGGTGATCCTTCGCTGCCCGCTCCGGATTCGCAAGTGTCTGCCATGGCCCGGCCGGCTGCCTTGAGCTCGTCGCCCGATTTACATCAGACCCGCTTCTCGTCCGACGACTTTTCGGGCTTCGCCCAGGCGGTCTACGAGCGGCACTCCGTGCTCGGCTGGAAAAGAAGTCACGCGACCCCGCCGCAGACTTCCGGGAGGGGGCCGCGCTCTCGGGGAATACCGGGGAGGGAATCAGTACCGCGATTCCCTCCTCGCCTCACGACCGGCGAGAGTCGCGGTCCGGGAAACCTGGCTAGGAGTTCAGGTCGATGGCGGAGTAGACGGTCAGAATCGACCCGACCACATCGATTTCCACCGGGCCGACCAAACGCACCCAGACAAGCTCCGGAAGGTTCGGGAAGCGGCTCACGAACTGCTCGGCCTCTTCCGGCCACGGGTTCCCGAAGGACGGGAGATGAATCGCCGACAGTCGGTCGACGAACGCACTCTCGACCGAGACAGAATTTGCGACGGACAGATAGCGAACACCCTCCAGGGAAATGGTCAGCTCTCCGAAGACACCGCTGCGAATCAACGAGACATCGAAGGTACTACGGTCGTTCACGGCGGAGCTGGAGATCTTTTCTATAAAGCTCCCCTCGTATTCTGAAAGGACCTCCTGCGCCTTCAGGCATTTCGCCTGCAACTTACTGATCACGGGCACAATCTTTCTCCGGTGTCGTGCGAGTCCGTCTTGGTGCCGTCAGGATTCCAACGCTGTGTTCTGTTCTTTTCTGCGGGCCCCATGTCGATCTTGGAATGCCGAACGACGCGTCCATTCTCCAGTTCGATGGTGACATTACTGCTGTCCGCCGCCCGGTACTCCGCGTACGCGCCGCTCTTCGAAATCGACCGCAGCGCGAATCCATTGTCCTCGAGTACGGCGTGGGCCTGGGTCTGGGTCAGGCCATCGAGACTGGGCAGCCTGGCGGCACTCGGTATCGACCCGTCGTCGTCGGCATCGCACTGGCCTACCCCTGCGCCCCCTCCGCCAGATCCCGCGCCGCTGCCACTGCCGAGGCCGCCGCTGCCTGTGGCGGTCTGCGGGGTCGTCACGTCCTGGTCGTCGGTCGCCGTCGAGCTGGTCGCGTCGTGGCCGGCCGCCGCGGCGGCGTCCTCGTCAGGGGTGGTGCCCAGGATCGGGGTGGAGTTGGTGCCGCCGAGGTTCTGGTTCTTGGGGCGGGTGGGGATGCCGTTGGCACCGCAGTCGTCCTGGACGGAGGCGGCCAGGACGAAGACGACGGCGGCCTCCGGGGCGAAGAAGAGGCTGGCGCCGAGTGCAAGGCCCAGGACGACGGCTCCGCCGACCGCCCAGGCGCTGGTGTGTGAGGAGTGGCCGTATGCCAGGGCTCCGCCGGTGGCCACGCCGTGCAGGTGGCCGTTGCTCGTGGTGGAGCCGGACCCGCCTCCAGAGCCCGAGCCGGCGTCGTCCGAGGACGGGGAGTGCGAGCGCGGGCTCGAATAGTCCTCGTCCATGGCGTCGTTGAAGTCCTTGTTGAACTGCCGCTCCCAGGCGTCCTGCTGCTGCTTCAGGGCCTTGTCGTCGGCGGCGTTCTTGGCCTCCTGGGCGCGGGCCTTCGCCGCCCCGATCGCCCACTGCTGCTGCGACCACGCGAGCATCCGGCCCATCTGGCCCGCCTGCCAGTTCTTGAGCCAGGCCTGCATCTGCTCATAGGCCTCCTCCTGGGCCTTGATGTCGTCGCTGCTGCACGCGTCGTGGCCGCTGGTGTCGGTGTTGTCCAGCGGGTCGTCATCGGCGTACGCGTAGGGGTTGGCGTTGACCGCCGGGGTGGGTGCGTTGGTGGCCGAGTCGGCGCTGGTGAAGGCGCCGTTGGCGGGGTCGTACCAGCGGGTGGCGGTGTTGACCTGGCCGGTGGAGGAGTCGGTCCAGCCGCCCTGGTAGCCGAGGGAGGTCTGGGTGCCGCTGGAGGCGGTGCGGCGTCCGTAGGCGTCGTAGGCGGTCGAGCCGGTGAGGGCGCTGCCGGTGGCGGTGAAGCTGCCGGTGACGTCGCCGTGGCTGTTGGACAGCGCCAGGGCGGAGCCGGTGCCGTCGACGGCGGAGGTGGACAGGAGACCGCCGCCCGCGTCGCGGCCGAAGACCTGGGCGCCGTCGGAGACCGCGGTGTTGGTGGCGTCGGCGTAGCTGAAGGTGGCGGTGCGGCTTCCGGAGGTGGCGGTGGCGAGCCGGCCGAGACCGTCGTAGGTATAGCCGAGGCCGGTGCTGGAGGCCGTCACCTGGTCGAAGGCGTCGGAGGTGTAGGTGATCGTGGTGCCGCCGGCGGTGACGCTCGCGGTGGTGCCCCGGGCGGTGTAGCCGTAGTTGGTGGTGGCGGAGCCGCTGGAGACGGAGGTCAGCTGGTTGCGGGCGTTGAAGGTGGCGGTGGAACTGCCGGCGGTGGTGCGGTTGCCGTTTCCGTCGTAGCCGTAGCCGGTGGTGCCGGATCCGGTGGTCGCGGACTTCAGGCGGCCGGCGAAGTCGTAGTCGTAGCTGCTGGTGCCCGAGCCGGCCGTGCCGGCGGTGGTCAGGGTGGCTATCTGGCCGTCCGCGTTGTACGTGTAGGCGGACGATGCCTCGGTCGTCCCGGAGGGGGAACTCAGGACGTCCGACTTGAGCTGGTGGAGCGGGGTGTAGTCGTAGGCGCGGGTCGCTCCGCCGGTGCCGTAGGCGATGGTCTTGACCTGGCCGACCTTGTTGTAGTCGATGGTGGCCGTCACCCCGGTCAGCGGGTCCGTCTCGCTGTTGACCTGCTCGTCGGCGTTGTAGCCGAAGGCGGCGGTGCCGGTCCTGTCGGTGCGCGTGGCGATCGCGCCGTTGGCGTTGTAGGTGTAGGCGGCGGTGCCGGACGGGCCTGCCATGCCGACGACGAGTCCGCGGTCGTCGTAGGTGAACGTGTCCGTGCCGCCGGGCGCGGAGACCGCGTTCGGCCGGCCGGCCGCGTCGTAGCCGAAGGTGCGGTCCGTGGTGGCCGCCTCGGCGCCGGTGCCGGTCTGCGAGGTCAGCTCGCTGTTGCTGTCGTAGCCGTTGGTGAGGACCACTCCGCCGGGGCGGGTGACGGTGTGCGTTCTGCCGTCGGCGTCGTAGCCGGTGGTGGTGGTCCGGTCGGCGGCGGAGGTGAGGCCGGTGACGCCTGGCAGGACGCTGGTCTCGGGCAGGCCCAGGGAGTTGTAGGTGTAGTACGTGGTGTTGTTGTCGGCGTCCGTGTAGCGGGTCTCGCTGCCCGCGGCGTCGTAGCCGAAGGAGGTCCTGATGGTGGTGGTGGCGTCGGCCGGCTGGCTCTGGCTCACCATCCGGTTCAGCGCGTCGTAGGCGACGGTGGTGGTGTGCAGCCGGGCGTCGGTGGCCGAGGTCTGGTTGCCGGCCGCGTCGTAGCCGTAGGAGGTCGTGCTCAGTGCGTTGCCGGACGCGTCCAGCTTGGTGGTGGAGGTGAGCCGCCCGGCGAGGTCGTAGGCCTGGCTGGTCTTCGTGCTGTCGGCGGCGGTGGTCGTGGTGAGCGCGCCGGTGGCGTCGTAGGCGTAGCCGGTGACGTTGCCCAGCGGGTCCTTCGTGGTGAGCGGTTCGCCGAGCGCGTCGTACGTCATGACGGCCGTGTTGTGCAGCGGGTCCTCGACGGAGGTCAGGTCACCGAGCCCGTCGTAGCCGTACCCGGTGGTGTACGCCGCCGCGGTGGGGGTGCGTTCCACCTGGGTGCTGGTGATCTGGCGTCCGAGCGGGTCGTAGGTGGCCTCGGTGCGGGCCCCGGTCGGATCGGTGGTGTTCAGCGGCTCGCCGTCGGTGTCGTAGCCGGTATGGGTCACGCGGCCGCCGGGGAGGGTCTGCTGCACCATGTCGCCGAGCTGGTCGTAGACGTACGACGTCTGGTTGTGCAGCGGGTCCGTCTCGGTGAGGACGTCGCCCAGCGGGTCGTAGGTGTACGAGGTGGTCGGGGTGACGGTGGCGGCGCCGTCCGGCGAGGTGTAGGCGGGCTGGGAGACGGCCGAGACCCGGCTGTCGGCATCGTAGGTGGCGGTGACGATCCGGCCGTCGGGGTCGTCGGACTCCACCTGGTCGCCGAAGGTGTTGTAGCCGGTGCTGGTGACGGCCACGGTCTGCTGGGCCGCAGCGCCGCCGGTCTCGGTGCTGACCGGGGGTGAGGCGGTCGTGGTGAGCTGCCCGGCCTCGTCGTAGGTGTAGGTGGTGGTGTAGGCCGCGGCGGTCGCCCCGGCGGCGTTGCCGCGCGGGTCGGTCTCGGTCTTGGGCAGACCGCGCTGGTCGTACGTCCAGGTGGTGGTCAGCGGCGCGGAACCTGCGGTGCCGCCGGAGCTGTAGAGGGCGGCGGCTTCGGTGGCGGTGAGCGCGCGGTTGTAGACCTGCGCCTTGCCGACCGAGCCGTTGAAGTACTGGGCGGCGGCCCCGGCGGCGTAGCCGCGGCCGATGACCAGCGGGCCGGTGCTGGCGATGGGTGTGGTGTCGGTGGCGGTGCCCTGGGCGACGCCGTTGACGTACAGCGTCATCTTTCCTGTGCCGGCGTCGTACGTGCCGAGCAGATGGGTCCAGGTGTTGAGGGTGGGCGCCGCCGTCGAGGTGGCGGCCGCCAGGGTGGGCGCGGCCACGTCGGTGGTGGCCCGGTCGAAGGCCCAGCGGCCGGCGGTCGGGTTGTAGTCGAGTGAGAAGCCGGCGGCCTTGGAGCCCTGCTGGGCGATGACGGTCTGCCAGGTGCCGCTCGGCGTGCTGGTGATCTTGGCCCAGGCCCCCACCGAGAAGCTCTTGGAGGTGTCGACGACCTGGCCGGCGGTGGTGATCTGACCGGCTCCGGCGAAGACGGCCGATCCGCCGTTGTCGGAGGACCAGGTGGTGCCGGTGTTGAGGGTGCCGACGTTGCCGGTGCCGGAGTGGTCGGCGGCGGTCGGGCTCTCGCCGTCGTCCAGCTTCCACCAGCCCGCCGCGCCGAGCGAGACGGGGGACTCGCCGGTGGTGGTGGCGGAGGTGTACAGCTGCTTGATCTCGGCGTCGCTGAGGTCGCGCTGGTACATCTGGACGTCGCGGATGCGCCCGGGGAAGAAGTTGACGGCGGCCCCGGCCGCCTTGCCCCTGCCGATCGCGACCCCGCTGGTGCTGGCGACGGGGGTGCTGTCCGTCACCTGGCCCGTCGAGCCGCAGGTGGAGCAGGTTCCGCTCACCTGGACGCCGTTGACCCAGAAGTTCATCCACCCGAGGCCGGCCTCGTACTCGCCCACCAGATGGGTCCAGGTGCCGGCCGTTGCCGCCGTGGTGGCCGTGGCGTTGTAGCTGGTGGCGGTGGCGGTGTCGTCGCTGGGGCGGACGAAGCCCCAGGTCTTGGTGGTGTGGTTGTACTCGATCTGGAAGGCGCTGTTCTGGGCGCCCTGCTGACTGACGACCGTGTAGTCCTTGGTCGTGCTGGTGGCGTTCAGATACGCCCACGCGGAGACGGTGAAGTCCTGGGTGGTGTCCACGACCGGGGTGCCGCTGGTGAGGACGGCTCCGGTGGTGCCGTTGAACTGGGCGTAGTTGCCGCCGGACGGACCCCAGGCCACACCGGTGTTCGGGGTGCCGGTGGCGCCGTTGCCGCTGGAGTCGGCGGCGGTGGTGTTGCCTTCATCGAGCGGCCAGTAGCCGGTGGCGCCGGTGTTGTCGGTGCGCACCGACTGCGAGGTGGTGTTGCCGGCGGTGTCGTAGGAGTAACCGACCTGGCGGGTCTGGCCGTCACCGGTGAGCAGTTGGGACAGGACGTGGTCGTCCGGGTCGAAGGTGTTGACGGTGACCCGGTCGACTCCGGAGGGGTCGACGGCGGTGCGGGTGGTGCGGTCGGCGGCGTCGACGGTGTACTGGGTCTGGCGGGTGCAGGAGGTGCCGGTCCAGACGTCGCATTCCCAGGTCAGGTTGCCGGCGGCGTCGTAGTCGTACGCCTTGTCGGTGACGGCGGAGGAGGTGCCGGAGGCGACGGTCTCGGACTGGAGCCGGTCGTCGTCGAAGTAGCTGTAGGAGGTGGTGCGGCCCATGGAGTCGGTGACCGAGGCCAGCCGGCCGGCCGGGTCGTAGGCCCGGGACTCCGTCACGAGGTCCTGTGCGTCGGAGGGCGCGGTGGGGTCGCCGGTGAAGCCGGTGAGCGTGGTGGTGAGCAGTTGGCCGGTCGCCGAGTAGTCGTAGCGGTAGGTGTTCCCGCCCGGGTCGGTCTCGGTGGCCTGCCGGCCGAAGTCGTCGTAGGTGTAGTGGGTGACCAGGTTCGCCGGGTCGGTGACGCTGGTGACCCGGTCGTGGTCGTCGTAGCCGTAGCCGGTGGTCCGGGTGGTGTCGTGCCCGGTGGTGTCGGCGGTCGATCTGCCGGTGAGGTCGCCGTCCGCGTCGTAGCTGTAGGTGGTCTTCGGGGTGTGGACGATGCTGGTGACGGCGTCGGTGGTGGACTGGTCGGTGAGGGTGGAGACGCGGTCCAGGGCGTCGTAGGTGTACTTGGTCTGTACGCCGCCGACCAACGCCCCGGTGGTCGAGTTGAAGGTGACAGGGTAGGTGTCGGAGCTGACCGCCTTGGTGGTCACTCGTCCGAAGACGTCGATGCTGTAGTACGTGGTCTGACCGGAGGGGTCGGTCTGGCTGCACAGCCGTCCGATGGCACCCGAGTCGCAGTACTGGTACCTCGTGACCTGCCCCTTGGGGTCGGTGACCGAGGCGAGCATGCCGTAGGGCTCGGTGTGGACGACGCCGTTCCTGTCGGTGAACTTCTCGCCGCCCGCGTAGTACCGGTAGCGGACGGTCCGACCGTTCGGGTAGTCCGCCGTCGGGGGCGTGGTCACCGAGGCCAGCGCGCCGAACGGGGTGTAGGTGTACGACGTGCGGTAGGCCGGGTTCGCGGTGCCGGTGGCGCCGGAGCGGGCGTCGGCGGCGTAGAGCACCTTGCCGTTGAGCGGGTCCATCGGGTCGGACGCGTTGGTGTGGTAGCTGAAGTAGGAGGTCTGGCAGGAGTTGGCCTGCCGGCAGGTGGTGGTCGTCAGCACGTTGCCGTACGCGTCGTGCTTGCGGGTGACGGTGTGCCCGTTCGGATCGGTGCTGGCGTCCTGGAAGCCAAGGGAGTCGTACGCGTACGTCGTCTCGCCGCCCCGCGCGTCGGTGACGGCGGTGGTGCGGTTGCCGTTCGACGGGTCGTAGGCGAAGGTCTCGGTGTGCTGTGCGGGGTCGGTGACGGTAAGCGTGGTGGACGGCATCAGCATGCTGGCAGAGCCCTTGGCCTTGTACAGGCCGAGGCCGGCTTCGACGGCGGTCAGGTCGAGGTCGGTCTGGTAGACGCCGACCTGGCCGATCTCGCCGTTGAACCAGCCCTGTGCGTTGGTGGGCGGCTTGGGCCAGGAGCCCGCGATGTAGCCGGCGCCCACGGTGACGTTGGTCTCGCCCCAGGTCGCGACCTGCCCGGCGATGGTCTTGCCGGTGCGGGTGGCCTGGGTCTGGCCGTCGAGCGACAGGGTCTGGGTGGTGCCGGTGGCGGTCATTTCGACCAGGTGCCAGTTGCCGTCGTTGACGGCCGCCTTGGAGGCCATCGGGGAGGTGGTGCCGTCCCAGAACTGGCCGCGCAGCAGGCCGTCCGTGCCGATGTAGAGGGCCGGCGTGTAGCTGGTGGGCACCGCGCCGATCTGGCCGTTCTGGTACGAGAACAGCACTCCGCCGGCCTGCTTGGTGTTGAACCACAGGGCGACGGAGGCGTTCCCGGTGCCGTCGTCCAGGGCGCCGGCCGGCAGGGTGAGGTATGAGGAGGTGCCGTTGAACCCGGCGGCGCTGTCCCCGCCAGGTCCGAAGATGCCGGGTTCGCCCAGCATGACGTCGTTGTAGATGCCGTCGGCGGAGCCGGCCGGCTTGTCGATGCCGTACTGGTTGACGGCGGTGAGACCGGCGGACTCGGTCATCGGGTAGTCGTAGGCGGGCCGGGTGCCGCGTACGACGCCGTAGTAGGAGTCGTTGCCGCCGGTGGTGACCGGGTCGGCCAGCCCGTACGTGCCGCCGTCGGCGTCGGTGACGGACGAGGCGCGGTCGGTCAGGGCGTTGTAGCCGACGGCCAGCGCGGTCTTGCCGGACGGCAGCGTGGTGCCGGTGAGCTCCGCGGCGGCCAGGGTGCCGGAGGCGTACTCCTGCTGGACGGCGGGCAGTCCGAGCGGGTGCTGGAGGAAGGAGACGTCCTGGATCTGGCCGCTGAACCAGCCCAGGGCGTTGCCGGTCGGGACGGCGGGCCACGATCCGGTGAGTTCGCCCGCGCCGACGGTGGTGTACGGCTGGCCGCTGACCGCGATGGTGTGGGTGCCGGTGCTGGTCCGGGTGGCGACCTGGGCGCCGTCCAGGAAGAGGGTCTGCGCGGTGCGGGCGCCGGAGAGCACCACGTAGTGCCACTTGCCGTCGTTGACGGCGGCGGGCGTGGCCATCGGGGAGGCGGCGCCGTCCCAGAACTGGCCGCGGAGCTTGCCGTCGGTGCCGATGTAGAGGGCCGGCGTGTAGTTGGCGGTGACGGCGGTGCCGGCCTTGGCGCTCTGGTACGAGAAGAGGGTGCCGCCGGCCTGCGTGGTCTTGAACCACAGGCCGATCGCGAGGTTGCTGCTGGAGGCCACCAGGTTGTCGGGCAGCGCCATGGCGGAGCTGGTGCCGTTGAAGGAGGCGGCGGTGGCGGGGGTGCCCGCGAGGGCGCCGGTCTGGCCGAGGGTGACGTTGGTCAGCGTGGCGGCGGTGGTGCCCTGGTTGACCACGACCGAGTCGGCGGCGGTGGTGGAGCCGGTGGCGTCGCCGAGGCGCCAGTAGTCGGTGGGGTTGGAGTCCTGGACCATCGACACGAAGTGCGATCCGGAGCTCGTGCCGGAGGTGTACGTGTAGTGGGTGCAGGCGGTGGACGTGGTGGTGCTGGTGGCCGGCGGGCACACCGAGGTGAGGTTGTCGGCCGCGTCGTAGCCGTAGGTCCAGGGGTGGGTGACGCCGGCCACCGTACGGTCGGTGGCGGTGAGGACGTGCGGAACGTTCTTGACCGTGCCGTCGGTGGCCGTCACCTGCTGGACGCCCCAGGTCAGTTCGATCAGCACGGTCTGGTCGGGCTGGCTGTCGGTCGCCCCGTCGTTGAAGCCGTTGTCCTGGTCGACGGAGTATCCGGCCTGGACGGGCTCGGTGACCTTGAGCGTGCTGCCGTCGGGCAGGGTGAGGGTGACCGGTTTCCAGGTGATGTCCAGGCCGTGGCCGTTGCGGTTGCCGTACTCGGTGAGTCCCCAGTAGGCCTGGCCGGTGACCGGGTCGGTGGCCGAGTGGGTGAAGATGTACCGCATGCCGGACTTCTCGGTCAGCATGAAGCCCGAACTGCCGTGGGCGGCCGGCGGGGCCGAGAGGACGGCGTAGTCGCCCGCCGGGGGGCTGTAGGTGCCGTCGCCGTTGGCGCCGAACCGCTCCTGGCGGCCGTCGGCCATCGTGATGACGATGTTGCCGGAGCCGTCGTCGTCCGTGGTCGCCCGCATGTCCAGCATGGACGACCAGCCCGCGCCGAACGCCTTGAAGACGCCCGGGTCCAGACTGTTGTAGGTGCGCTGGATGTTCAGCGCCGTGCCGTCGGCCATCGCGCCGAGGGACAGGTCGGTCGTCTGGGTGGAGTAGTCGCCCATCTGCGGGTCCACACCCTTGACCGTCGCGTCGTACGGGGCGGCACCCAGATGCGAAGTCACCAGCGGCTGGGGCGCGGAGGGCACGGTGAAGTAGTCGGGCGCGGACCACAGGGAGGTGGCGTCACCGTCGCTGACCAGCGCGGTCCAGTAGTAGGTGCCGCCCCAGGCGAGCTTGCCCGCCGGGACGGTCCAGGTGGAGGTGGTGATCGTGCCGGAGCTCGCCAGCGCGGTGGTGGAACCGTCGGCGTAGATGTTGAAGGAGTAACTGAGTGCGGTCCCCGGGTAGTTGTCGGGGTCGTGGCCGGTCACGCCCAGCACCGGGGTGAGGCTGAAGACCGAGGCGTTGTTGCCGGGCGTGAACGTGTCGACGATCGGCGGGTTGTTGACCACCGGCAGGGAGTAACAGGTCTGCGGCACGCCGTAGGTGGAGAACAGCGTCCCGTTGTAGGACATGTCCCAGCAGATCAGATAGGTCTTGCCGGCGGTCAGCGCGGGGATCGACGCGGTGACGGTGACCGGTTTGTTGGGTGCGACAGTGGACGGCATCGCGGCCGGGGTCGAGGCGGGGCTGGTGAGCAGGGTGCGGGTGGTGCCGGAGACCGTGTAGAGCTGGTACGAGAGCTTGTAGCCGTTGGTCGGGGTCCAGGTGGCCGTACCGCGGTTCTGCACGGTGACCTTGCCCCAGCCGGGCTGGTTGTTCCACGGCGAGGCGTAGCTGACCTCGGAGTAGGAGGCTCCGGCGCCGTTGGGCGTGTACTCGATCGCCAGGTAGGGGTCGTCGGCGTAGAACTCCTTGGCCGCGGCGGCGGTACTGGCCGCGGTGAGCGCGAGCCCGTAGTTCGGCGCCCAGCCGTGGGCCCAGTTCATGACCGTCTTGGTGTCGAGGGAGATGCCCTCCCACTGGCGGCCGTTGGAGCAGTCGGTGCCGGCCGCGAAGGAGGCGGTGCCGGCCTGTGCCCCGTAGGCCGGGCCCGGGTAGGTGTTGATCTTCGCCGGGTCCCAGGAGGCGCTCACCGGGAAGACGTTCACCGCCTGGGCGGAGCAGGTGCCGGTGGTGTCCAGGCCGGAGAACTCGGTGTCCAGCCAGAGCGTCGAGTTGACGATGTAGTCGTTCGCGAACTGGGTGCCGAAGCCGCTGAACTGGAGGAAGGAGTTGTAGTCGTGGCTCTGGTACTTCCCGACGTACAGCTGCCCGTTGCCGTGGAAGTTCTGGGTGACGCCGGACTCGACGTAGGTCGAGGAGCTGGCGTTGCCCTGGCCGGTCGGGTTGCCCGCGGCGGCCGCGGTCCGGTAGGAGGCCGCGGAGGCCGTTCCCGGGGTGGTGGCGGTGGGGGTGGCGGTGGGGATGCGCGCCCAGGTGCCGTCGGATTTACGGTAGTTGACCGGGTGGGTGTGGATCTGCGCGGTGTAGGTTCCGTCGGCGTTCTTGAAGACGGTCGTGGTGGCGGTGTCGAGCTTGGGCTGCTCCACGCTGGTGGACGCGACAAAGCCCCGATGCTTCTTCGTCGCCGGTGCGGCGACGGGCTTCGGGGCTTTGTGGATCCGGCTGCCGGAGTTCACCGGGTCGCTCTTCGTGCCGTGGACCTTGTAGGCCCCCACCGCACCCTTGACCTGGCCGGACGCGGAGCTGGGCAGCGAGGACGCGGCTCTGCTCCTGGTCGCCGAGGCCGGGACCGTGTGCTTCTTGCCCGCCGCGGTACCGGTCTGCTGTGCCGGGGTGGCGGGGGTGGCCGCCGTTCTCGGTAACGCCTGGGCGGCCTGGCCGCCCTGCACCCCGACCAGCGCGGCGATCGCCACGAACGCCGTCGCTCTCAGCGTCATCGGCACATGCCGGACGGATCTCCACAAGCGGCCCATCATCGTTGCCCCCCAGCGATGCCCACCATCCAACTCCGGACAGCCGGATCTTCTATCAGCGGGACGACGACCCGGGACAGCCATATATCCCGGGCCATTGGCATCAAAGACCGGCATTGCGCACCAAGGTTGACCGGTACATTGCAAGTCCTTGTGGTTTTCCTGGCCAACTCCCGCCCCACTCTTGCCAGTTGGAGAGTAAGGCTGCTCCCACAGGACATCGGAGGGGCTGCGGGGGCAGATGGGACTGGGACGGTCGGGCGCCTTACGAGCCTGCGCATATGTCGGCCTGCCGCTGCTGCTCCTCCTGGGCGCCGCGCCTCCGGCCGCCGCGCGGCAGTCCGCCGCACCCACCCCCCTCAGCTCCGAATGGCCCCTGGACGCCCAGCACTTCGACGCCTCCCGGATCTGGCGGCTCAGTCAGGGGGCCGGCGTCACGGTCGCGGTGGTCGACACCGGGGTGAACGCCCGTCACCCCGATCTGGCGGGCCGGGTCCTGCCGGGTACCGACGTCACCGGCCAGGCCGCCGACGGCAGGGTCGACGTCTCATCGGAGTCCCACGGCACCTCGGTCGCCGGGGTCATCGCGGGCTCCGGCGGCACCGGCAAGGGCATGGCCGGGCTGGCCCCCCGGGCCACCGTGCTCCCCGTCCGCGTCAGCGGCAACGAGGCGGCGGATCCGCTCGCCCTGGCCCGGGGCATCGTCTACGCCGCCGACCACGGGGCCGCGGTCATCAACATCTCGATGGTGACCACCGACCCCGACCCGCAGATCCGCGACGCCGTCGCCTATGCGCGCCGCCACGACATCATCGTGGTCGCGGCGGCGGGCAACAGCGGCCGGGCGGGAAACCCGGTGACCTATCCGGCCGCGTTCCCCGGCGTGGTCGCCGTCTCCGGCACCACCCGCGACGGCGGCTTCTGGGCCACCGGCGAGTCCGGTTCCTACATCGCGCTGGCGGCCCCGGCGGTGGACATCTTCTCGACGAGGAACAGCGGCGGTTACCTCACCAAGGACGGAACCAGTTACTCCGCTCCCTATGTCTCCGCGGCCGCCGCGCTGCTGCGCGCCGCCTACCCGTCGGAGAGCGCCGGGCAGATCATCGCCCGGCTCATCGGCACCGCCGACCGCCCGGGCGGGGGTTCCCACGCGGGTTCCGGCCGTGACGACCGCTTCGGCTACGGCATCGTCGACCCGCTGAAGGCCCTGGGCGCGCCGGCTCCGGACTCCAGCGCCAATCCGCTGCTCACCGCCTCCGGGAACGACGCCCCGAAGGCGGCCGACGCGACGGGTGGCACTTCCGGCGCAACCGTCGCGGTGATCAGCGCCGTGGCGGGGGTGACCGCCGCCGGAGCGGGCGGCTTCCTCGTCCGCCGCCGCTCCCGTCGTCGTACGTGATCCCCAGGAGGCACCCGATCAGCATGCGGCTCCCGGCTCTCACCGCGCGCCCCGTCCGCCGCTTCGCCGGTCTCGTACGCGGCCACCCGGTCATCGCCGTGACCACGGCCGCCGTCCTCCTGGCGGTCCTGTCGCTCACCGCGCTGCTCACCGGAGACCGGAGCGCCCAGCCCCGGGCCGCCAACGTCTCCCGCAACTTCCGGGCCTGTCTGCTCGTCTCGCCCGCGGGCGCCACCGACGCCCGGCTCAGCCAGGCGTCCTGGCAGGGCATGCAGGACGCGGCGCGCTCCGGCGGGGTCAACGCCCAGCGTTTCCCGACCCCGACCATCGACGCCAAGGCCGCGCTGCCGTACTTCAACGGCGCCGTGCAGCATCACTGCGAGCTGATCGTCACCGTCGGCACCGGCATGAAACCCGCGACCGAGGCCGCCGCACGCGCCAACCCGCACCAGGACTTCGTGATCATCGGCGCCACCTCGGCACGCCCGCACGTCTCGGCCATCGCCGCGCCCGACGACCCAGGAAAGGAAAAGGCCGGAAAGGAACTGGCCGAAAAGGTCAGCGCCTTCATCGCCGACCGACGCTGACCGTCCGGAGCCGGTCCAGCAGCACACCGGCGGCGGGGCCGACGGGGGGCCCGTCCGTACGCCAGGTCCGCGCAGACCGGTACCCCGCGCCAGGCCGATCAGGGGACGGTCGCGGAGTCGGCCGGCGGTCCGGGAGCGGCCGGCCGAGCCGCCGGGTCCCACCGGCCCGGGACACCCCCGGACCGGTCACACCATACGAGTCAGCGACCCGCGCGGTACGGGACCAGGGGGCGTCAGCTCGTCGTGGCCGTCGGCTCGCCGACCGTCCTGGGCTCCGGCTGCGCGGGGGCCGCGGCCGGCTCCGCCGCCATCTGTACCGACGTCGGCTCCACCGGCGCCGCCGTGTCGTCGGTCTTCATGGCCTTCGCCTCGCTCTTCAGGATGCGCATCGACTTGCCCAGGGCCCGGGCGGTGTCGGGCAGCTTCCGGGAGCCGAAAAGCACGATGAAGACGATCGCGACGATCAGCAGGTGCCAGGGTTCCAGTCCGTTGCGGAGCATGACCGCCCCCTCCCTTTCTCACGTTCCTTCGTGCCGACGGAGGGTGCTTCACGCACCTCGGCCGGGCAGCGACGATTGCTACATTGCGCAACTGTACAACCCGGGGTGGGAAACGCTCCCCGGACCCGGCCCCGCAATCGCTACCGCGGGTGGTGGCGTGCCCGCACGGCCCGCAGCGCCAGGGCGTACAGCCCGAGGACGGCGGTGAGCAGCAGGTGGTACGCGGGCGGCAGCCCGGTCATGCCCAGGGCCGCGCCCAGGGGGCCGGGCGGGAGCAGCAGGCCGACGGCGGCGAGTGCGGCGGCGGCCCGGCCCACGGGCCCGCGGCGGGAGCCGCCACGCAGCAGGAGCATCACCAGGGCCTGGGTGAGCAGGTTCTCGGTGAACCAGGCGGAGTGGAAGACCGCCTGGTCGTCGAGGGCGTCGGGGCCGCGCAGGGCGAGCGCGAGGACCCCGAAGGTGGCGAGGTCGGCGATCGCGTTGAGCACACCGAAGCCGGTGATGAACCGCAGGAAGGCACGCGGCCGCAGCACGGTCGGGCGGCGCAGTGCCGCAGGCCCGGGGCGGTCGTACGCGAAGGCGAGCTGGGCGGCGTCGAAGCAGAGGTTCTGGGCCAGCACCTGGACCGGGAGCATCGGCAGGAAGGGGAGGAGCAGGCCGGCGGAGAGCATCGCGATGACGTTGCCGAGGTTGGAGGAGAGCGTGACCCGTAGATAGGAGGCGATGTTGGCGCTGCTGCGCCGGCCGGCGGTGACGGCGTGCCCGATGGCGCCGAGGTCCTTCTCTGCGAGGACCACGTCGGCGGTCTCGCGGGCGAGGTCCACGGCGGTGCGGGGCGCGATCCCGACGTCGGCCGCGCGCAGGGCAGGGACGTCGTTGACCCCGTCCCCGAGGAACCCGACGGTGTGCCCGGCGGCGCGCAGTCCGGCCACGATCCGGGCCTTGTCCCCGGGGGTGCAGCGGGCGACGACGACAGGTCCGTCGACACGTCCGGCGCCCTCCGACGCCGCCACCCCCGTCTCGACCGCTCCCAGCCCCAGGTCCCGGCAGGCCCGCGCGGCGGTGGCCGGATGGTCGCCGGTCAGGATCCGGATCGTGATGCCGAGGTCGGCGAGGCCGCGCAGGGCCTCGGCGGCGCCGGGGGCGAGGGCGTCGCGGAAGGTGACCAGGCCGCGGAAGGCGAGACCGTTTTCGTCGGCGGCCGTGTAGGGCCGGGTGCGGGCCGGAACCCGGGCGGTGGCCACGGCCAGGACGCGCAGCCCGGCGTCGGCCTCGCGGGCGGCGAGGGCGAGGAGGCGCTCGCGTTCGGCGGGGCCGAGGTCGCAGCGGTGCAGTACGTCCTCGGCGGCGCCCTTGGTGACGAGGACATGGGTGCCGAGGGTGCCGGCGACGACGGCGGTGGCGGTGCGCCGCTCGGGGGCGAAGGGGACGGCGCCGATGCCGTCGTACTCCTCCCCCACCGGTCCGGCGGCCGTGAGCAGGGCCTCGTCGAGTGCGTCGGGGGCGGGCAGTTCGGCGAGTTGCAGGGTCCACCAGGCGCCGACGGCCGCCCAGCGCAGCACCTCGGGGTCGTCGTCGCCGTCGGGTCCGAGGGCGCGTTCGACGACGGGCCGGTCCTGGGTGAGGGTGCCGGTCTTGTCGAGGCAGAGCACGTCGACCGCGCCCAGGTCATGCAGCGCGGGCAGCCGTCGTACGACGACCCGGTGGGCGCGGGCCAGCAGTGCCGCGCCCCGGGCCAGGCAGGTGGTGACGATCACCGGGAGCATCTCGGGGGTGAGCCCGACGGCGACGGCCACCGCGAAGGGCAGCGTCTCCAGTCCGCGGCCGCGCAGGGCGGCGTTGGCCATGAGGACCAGCGGCGGGGTCAGCAGCATGAACCGGACGAGCACCCAGGAGATGCCGTGCACGGACCGGTCGAAGGCGCTCGCCTCGCGCGGGGCGGCTCCGCCCTGTGCGACGGCGAACCGGGTCCGCTCCCCCGTCTCCACGACCACCGCCGTGGCACTGCCCGAGGCGACCCCGCTCCCCTGGAAACAGAGGTACGGCTCCTGGAAGGGCCCCGAATCGGCCACGCCGGAGGCGGCGGAGGTGGCGGGGACGTCGACGGCGGCCTTGGCGACGGGCGCCGACTCGCCGGTGAGCACGGCCTGGTGCACGGTCAGCCCCCGGGCGCGCAGCAGTCGTACGTCGGCCGGGACCAGGTCGCCCGGGCCGAGCCGGACGACGTCACCCGGGACCAGTTCGGCGACCGGGATCTCCCGGGCCCGCGGCTCGGTGTCGACGCCGGAGCGGCGCAGCACGGTGGCGGTGCCGGCGACGAGTGCGCGCAGGGCGGCCAGCGAGCGGTCGGCGCGGTGTTCGCCGGCGGCCCGCAGTCCGCAGCTGACGGCGACCAGGGCGAGGATCACGACGGCCGTGCCCCAGGAGGCGACGAGAGCGGAGACCAGGCCGAGGGTGAGGAGGACGGCGGTGAAGGGGTCGCGCAGGGCACGGGCGCAGCGCAGCGGCCAGGAGTCGGTGTGCGGGCGGGGCGGGGTGTTCTCGCCGAGGCCTGCGAGCCGGGCCGCGGCCTCGGCCTCGGTGAGCCCCCGCGGTCCCGTGTCCAGTCGGCGCAGCACCTGCAGCGAGGTGGCGGCCTCGTCCTCAGAGACCACGGAGCCGCCGGGGGGCGGGGAGCTCGGCGCCGGTGCTGCGGGCGGTGAGGCGGCCGACCAGCAGGCGTACGACGTCGACGACGTCGGGGTCGTCGACCAGGTACACCTGGCGGCGGCCCTCCCGGCGGGAGCGGACGAGACCGGCGAGCTTCAGCTTGGTCAGGTGCTGGCTGACGGCGGGCAGCGCGCCGCCGACCCGCTCGGCGAGGCCCGTGACATCGCTCTCGCCCTGGGCCAGCGCCCAGACGATGTGCAGCCGGGCGGGCGAGGCGAGCAGCCCGAAGGCCGCGGCCGCCTCCGTGAGCACGTCCGCGGTGGGGTCCTCGTAGCCGCTGCCGGGCACCGTCGCCACCGTCGTCGTCCTCCTGTCCACCGCGTCGAAGCGACCCGTCGCGGGTCGGAGGGACAGTTTAGGACGAGGGAACTTATCGGCCGCCGCGCAAGTTTCTACGGTGTTGTAGAAGTAATTTTTCGGCAAGCAAAGCTCTTACCGACCGAGGAGTGAGTGCGCATGGCCCTGTGGGACCGCATCAAGGATTCCGCGACGCAGATGCAGACCCAGCTCGTGGCGAAGAAGAACGACCTGAAGAGCGGTGCGTTCCGCGACGCGAGCATGGCGATGTGCGCGCTCGTGGCCGCCGCCGACGGCACCATCGATCCGGCCGAGCGCCAGCGGGTCGCCCAGCTCATCTCGACCAACGAGGTGTTGCAGAACTTCCCGGCGGACGACCTGCGCCGCCGCTTCGAGGAGAACCTGAACAAGCTGACCACCGACTTCGCCTTCGGCAAGGTGAGCGTGCTCCAGGAGGTCGCCAAGGCGAAGAAGAAGCCGGCCGAGGCGCGTGCCGTCATCCAGATCGGCATCGTGATCGGCGGCGCGGACGGCGACTTCGACAAGACCGAGCAGGCCGTGGTCCGCGAGGCCTGCTACACCCTCGACCTGCCGCCGCACGAGTTCGACCTCTGACCGGCGCCGACGGGACGGGGGCGGCGGGACCGGGGGCGGCTCACATCCGCCGGCTCGTGGCCCAGCAGAGTGCGGTGAGGGCGGCGGCCACGGCGCAGGCCGCCGCCGCCGAGCCGTCCAGACAAGTACTGCCCAGGACCGCCACTCCCAGCGTCGCCCCCAGTTGCTGTACGGCGTTCAGCGCACCCGCCGCCGAGCCGACCTCCTGGGGGCGCAGCGGCCGCAGGGCCAGCGTGAAGAAGGCGGGGGTGAACAGGCCCGCGCCCAGTCCGACCAGGGCCAGCACGGGCAGGAGCGGCCAGGGGTAGTGGGTGGGGGCGGTGCCGGCCGTGGTGGCGTACACGGCCGCGGCGGCCGTCAGGCCCATGAGCACCAGGGCCAGGCCGTACGGCATCATGCCGCGCCGGGCACCGCGGCGGCCCGACAGCCAGGACGACACCGCCAGGCCGATCGACCACGGCGTGAGGCTCAGCCCTGCCGCCAGTACGCCCTGGCCCGCCTGCAGTTGGAGCTGGAGGACGACCACGGTCAGCAGGCCGTTGGTCACCGCGAAGAACGTCGTCGAGGTGGCGAGGGCGAACGGGAAGCCCCGGTGGGTGAAGAGGCTCAGTTCCAGAAGGGGCGCGGTCGTGCGGCGCTGGTGCAGTGCGAAGGCGGCCAGGGCGAGCAGGCCGAGCGCCAGCAACGCCCAGTCACGCGGCGGGAGTTCGGCGAGGTCCGTGCCGATCAGGGGGTAGACCAGCAGGCCCGTGCCGGTCGCCGCGAGTGCCGTGCCCGGCCAGTCGAGGACGGGGCGGTGCGGGGCGCGGTTCTCCAGGAGCTTCGGGGACAGGGCGAGGACGACCACGGCCACGGGGACGTTCACCAGGAAGGCGGCCCGCCAGGAGGAGCCGAACAGGTCGGCGTGGGTGAGGACGCCGCCGAGGACCGGGCCGCAGACGGCCGCGAGGCCCATCACCGGACCGATGCTGCCCAGCGCCCGGGACAGTTCGTCGCCCTCGAACATCGCCTTGATGAGTCCGATGGTCTGCGGAATGATCACGGCCGCCGCCGCGCCCTGCACCGCGCGGAAGGCGATCAGCAGGCCCGCCGTCGGTGCGAGTGCGCAGGCGACGGAGGCCGCGGTGAAGAGGGTGACGCCGAGGACGAAGAGCCGGCGGCGGCCCGCGATGTCGCCGAGCCGTCCGCCGGTGATCAGGAGGACCGCGAACGACAGGGTGTACGCCGTGCTGAACCACTGGACGTCGGAGACGGAGCCGCCGAGGCCGGCGTGCACGGCGGGGGCGGCGACCTGGACGATCGTCGCGTCCAGGAGGTTCATCGCCTCGGCGAGGAGCAGGGCGGCCAGGGCGGGCCAACGCCAGGGGTAGGGGGCCGGGGTGGTGGGGGCTTGTGTGGGTGCGGATTTCATGGGGGCAGCGTGCGGGGAGCTGCGCGGGTGCCGACGGTTTCGGTCGGGAGACGGTTGGTTTCTTCCATCGAACCCGGTGTTTGTGACGGAATTCCACGCGTTGAGTTTTGGCTGCGGGTGGGTGGGGGCTGGTCGCGCAGTTCCCCGCGCCCCCAAGAAGGTTGGCTGCTCAGACGTCGGCCAGCAGTGGGAGTAGCTCCATCGCTGTCGTCACGTCTCCCGTCAGCGCGCGGTCTTTCATGTCTCCCGGCAGGGCTGCCGCCGCCACTCTGAAGGCAGGGACAGTCGGTTCCAGCGGGCCCAGCCGCAACGCCCGTACCGCCGCCACCAGTTCGCAGGCCAGCACCACCCGGTACGCCTCCGCTGCCCGTTCGGCCTGTTTCGCCGACTGGCCCGCGAAGGTGGCCGCCTCCTCCAGGCCGTGGGAGAGGACGGTGTGGCCTGCCGATGCCGGGGCCGCGCTGGAACGGAGCTCCGCGAGGGCCGAGTTGGCGGTGTACTCCAGGATCATCGTGCCGGAGCTGCTCGCCGGGCCCGCGGTCAGGAAGGCGGGCAGGCCCGTGAGGTCGGCGCGGGTCAGGGCCTGGAGGCGGGCGGCGGAGAGCTGGGCGGTCTGGAGGAGGGCCAGGTCGAGGCCGTCCAGGGCCAGGGCGAGTGGGGCCGCGAAGAAGCCGCCGTGGTGGTAGACGTTGCCGTCGGGGGCCAGCACGGGGTTCTCCGTGGGGCAGTTGATCTCCGTCTCGATGATGTGGCGGAGCCTGTCGGCGGACTCCAGGGCCGCGCCGTGGACCTGGGGGAAGGCACGGAAGCCGTAGGGGTCCTGGATGCGGCGGCCGGTGGTGAGCGGGTGGTCGGGCATCGCGAGGAGCCGTCGGACCTCCGCCGCCGCCCTGGCCGGGCCGGGGTAGGGGCGCAGGGCGTGCACCTCGGGGGCGTAGGCCTCCGGGGAGCCGGAGACGGCGGCCAGGGAGAGGGCGGCCACCGCGTGGGTGGCCCGCAGCACTACGTCCAGGTCGTGGCAGGCCAGGGCGGCCCGGCCCAGGGCGAGGGCGTTGCTGCTCAGGAGGGCGAGCGAGTCGCCGGGGCGGAGGGCGACCGGGGCGGGCAGTTCGGCGTCGGGGGACGTCGTGAGCCAGGGGCGTTCGCCGATCAGGGTCAGGCCGGTCTGCGCCAGGGCCGCGAGGTCGCCGGTACCCACACCGCCGTACTCGTTGATCGCGGGGTGCACGCCGAGGCGCAGGGCCGCGGTCAGCGCCGTGACGAAGGAAGGGTGGATGCCGGAGCCGGCGGCCAGCAGCTGGTTGGCCCGGACGGCCATCAGCGCACGGGCCTGACGGGCCGGCAGCAGCGGGCCGGCGCCGCCGGCGTGGCTGCGCAGCAGGCGCAGGGTGTGGCCGGACGCGTCGGTCGGGTCGACGGTGACGGAGCGGTGGGCGCCCACGCCGGTGCCGCGGCCGTACCACTGCCCCTGTGCGGCGAGGCGGTCGGCGCTCTCGTGGGCCCGGCGGACCCGGTCGAGCGCCCCCGGCGGTACGACAGGGCCGGCAACGGCGTCGGCGAGCCGGACGAGTCCGGTCAGGCCGAGGCCGTTGCCGTCGAGCACGACATCCGGGTGCGGGGGCACCTGTCTCGGTACGTCGGTGGTGGCCAAGGCAGGTCGGTCAGCTGGTGAGGCCGACCTTCTTCAGCCAGGCCTGGGCGACGTCCAGCGGGTCCTTGTTGTCCGACTGCACCTGGGTGTCCAGGTCCAGCAGGGCCGCGGTGTCGAGCTTGGCGGAAACGGCGTTGAGGGCGTCGGTGGCCGTCTTGTTCAGGCCGCTCTTGTAGACCAGGGGCTGGACGTTCTCGAAGCCGAAGAGGTTCTCCGGGTCCTGGAGGACGACGAACTTCTCCTTGGTGATGGTCGGGTCCGTGCTGAAGATGTCGGCGGCCTGCACCGCGTTCTTCTTCAGGGCGGCCTCGGTGAGCGCGCCGCCCGCGTCCAGCGCCTTGAAGGACTTGAACTCCAGGCCGTACACGGACTTCAGGCCGACCAGGCCCTGCTGGCGGGTCTGGAACTCCGGCGAGGCGCCGATGGCCAGGTCCTTGGCGATGCTCTTGAGGTCGGCTATGGAGGACTTCTCGGTGAGGTTGTACTTGGCGGCCGTGGCCGCGTTGACCGTCACCGTGTCCTTGTCCTGCGCGTCCGCCGGGTCGAGCAGCGTCAGCTTGGAGTCCAGCTTGGCCTCGATGGCCGACGTGGTCTCCTCGATGGTCTTCGGGGTCGCCTTGGGGTCGAGGTAGGCGAGCAGGGCGCCGTTGTACTCGGGCAGAACGGAGATCGAACCGTTCTTGAGCAGACCGTAGGTGGTCTCGCGGCTGCCGATGTTCGGCTTGTAAGTGACCTTGACGCCCTTGGCCTTGAGCGCCTCGCCGTAGATGTCGGCGATCAGGGTGCTCTCGGCGAAGTTGTTGGAGCCGACGACGACGGTGTCCCCGCTCGCCTTGCTGCCCGACAGCGGGTCGGACTTGCTGTCGTCGGAAGAGGAACAGCCCGCCAGCAGGGCCGTCGTCGCGGCGAGCGCGACGGCCGCCACGCCTCGGTATGTCCGGATTGACCTGCTGGGAAGGGTGTTGGAAGTCACGGTTGCCGTTCCGGGAGCTGTGGGAAGGGTGGGGGTGTTGCGAACCACGCGGGCCTGGTTGTGAGCCACGGGGCTGTTGCTAACCACTCCCGACGATCCAATCCAGCCGGTTCTCGGTCAGTCAAGTGTCTCCGGGTCACCGATTGGCTTCAATCCGTGGCCAGTTGTGGACGGAGAGCGGTCTCTTTGTAACGGATTCTTGATAAAGAGCAAGCGGAACCGAGCTTCAAGAAAGCTGTAGTCTCACCGCAGTTGATATCGGTCACAGCGGTGCACGGGGCCCGCTACTCGGTGTCGTTCCGCAGCAGCTCGGGGTGAAGACGCCCCCCAGACCAGACACCCTCATGAAGGAGGCCCGGTGTCCACGAACCAGGTGGACGCGCCCGTCCGGCCCGCCCAGGCTCGGGGCGGGATCAGGGGTTTCGCCGACCGTTGGCCCTTCCGGCGCAAGCTCAACCTGCTGGTCGGTGTACCGCTCGCCGTCATCGCCGTACTGCTGGCGTACGTCATCACCGACCTGGTGCAGGAGTCCACCAGCGCGGAGGACGCGGCGCAGACGGTCCGGGACAGCACGCAGGTGGCACGCCTGGTGGACAAGGTCGAGGCGGAGCACCAGCAGGCGATCCTGCTCTCCGCGCGCTACGAGTCCGGCTACTCCACCCCCTCGGCGGCCGGCTACCGTGCCGCCCAGAAGGCGGTGAACTCCCAGGTCACGAAGGTCCGTGACGCCTTCGGCGACCGACTGCCGGACACCGAGGCGGCCGCCCTGCGGCAGGTCGAGGGGCTGTCCAGCCTGCGGGAGTCCGTCGAGCAGGCCTATCTGCCCGCCGACAACATCGACCCGGCCTACACCAACGCGTCCAACGACCTGATCGACGGCCTCGGTCTGGACCGCGACACCAACCTCGCCTCCACTTTCACCGGCAACCTGCTGGACTCGCTGCTGCGCGCGGACGCCGCCCACGGCGCCTTCGAGACCAACGTGCTCGCGGCGACCACCGGCGACACCAACGCCCTGATCGAGTTCACCAACGCGGTCGGCGCCTACGACCTCTTCGAGCACCAGGCCGACCGGTTCACCCGGTTCGCCACCGAGGGCCAGGCCCGGCAGCTGGCCGATGTCGAGCACACCAAGGCCCAGACCACCATCGCCCAGTCCTTCGCAGAGTTGCAGATCGACCCGGCCCAGCTGGAGTCCGGCAACCAGGACCAGATCCGGCGGGCCGTCAAGGACGCGCTCTCCGACTACCCGGCCTACCACGACCAGGCCACCGCCCGGCTGACCATCACCGCCTCACTCATCGGCCAGATCGCCGACCGCGCCGACGCCGCCGACCGCGCCGCCGAGCAGCGGGCGGTTCTGCTGCTGGGCGGCGCGCTGCTCGGCTTCGTCCTCTGGATCACCCTCGCGGCGCTGGTCCGCCGCTCGGTGATCCGCCCGGTGCAGGCCCTGACCGGGGTCGCGCACGAGGTCGCCGAGGTGGCGGGCCGCGAACTCGCCCGCGTCGCCGACGACGATGCCGAGGACTCAGGCCCGCCCCGGCTGCGGGACATGCCGGTCACCGCCCGCGACGAGATCGGTGACCTGGCCGAGGCCTTCAACCAGGTGCAGACCACGGCCGCGGCCCTGCTCGAACGCCAGGTGCTCAGCCGCCGCAACACCGCCGAGATGTTCGGCAACGTCGGGCGCCGCGTCAGCAACCTGACCACCCGCCAGCTCGCCTTCATCGACGCGGTGGAGCGTGCCGAGACCGACCCGGCCCTCCTCGAACGCCTCTACTCCATCGACCACATCGCCGTCCGCCTGCGCCGCAACGCCGACAGCCTGATGCTGCTGGCCGGCATCCGCGAGACCGTGCTGGCCTCGGGCCCGACCCCGGTGTCCAACGTGGTCCGGGCCGCGCTCGGCCAGATCGAGGGCTACCAGCGGGTACGGCTGTACGCCGGCACGGACGCCATGATCGAGCCGGACATCATCGGCGACCTCACGCTGATGGTGGCCGAACTCCTGGAGAACGCGGTGTCGTTCTCGCCGGCCGGCAGCCCCGTCGAGGTGACCGTCCGCTCCAGCGACGTGGGCGCGCACATCGTCGTCACCGACCACGGCCTCGGCATGAGCGCCGAGCGGCTGGCCGAGGAGAACGCCCGGCTGATCCGCCGTGAGCGCCTCGACCTGGTGCCGACCAAGGTGCTCGGCCTCTTCGTGGTGGGTGCGCTGGCCCGGCGCTGGGAGATCGTCGTCGAGCTGACCCGGACCCCGGGCGGCGGTGTCACCGCCGAAGTGACGCTGCCCTCCAGGCTGTTGCTGACGATGAGCGCGGTGGCGGACACCTCCGGCACCCCGTTCGCCGCGGAACCGGCGGAACCGGCGGAGCCGACGGCACCCACGACACCGGCTGCCCTGACGAAACCGGCGACACCGGTGGCGCCGGCCGAGGCGACCGGCCCGACCGCCGCCGTCACGATTCCGGCCGCCGCCGAGCCGGAGAGCCTGCTCCCCCGCCGGCTGCCGCGCCGCGATCCGGCCGCCGAGCCCGCGGCGCCGCAGGCCCCGCTGATCCCGGCCGCGCGCTCCGGCGAGCCCCCGGCCGACCCCGACGACGCCGACGGGACCCGCCCGCTGCGTCGCCGGGTACGCGGCGCGACCCTCCGTACCACCGTCGGCGCCGCCCAGAGCCTCGCCCAGGCACCGCGCACCCGCGACGCCGAGGCCGAGCGCGACGCGCTGGACGAGTTCGAGGCGGCGGTGGAGCGCGCCCGGCGCGAGGGCGACACCGGAAGCCACCAGCGGCCCGTACGGCCGCACATCGACCCCACGCACCCCCCGCAGGACCAGAACCACCTTCCGGAAGGAGCCGAGCAGTGAGCACGTCGACAGGTGACACCCCGACGGGCGGCATCACGCCGACCGACCTGCAGGCGGCCGCAGCCGACTTCACCTGGCTGCTGAACCGCTTCGCCACCGAGACCGCAGGCGTGGTCGACGCGATCGCCGTGTCCTCCGACGGTCTGCTGATCGCGGTGTCGGAACTGCGCGAGCGCGCCCATTCCGAACGACTGGCCGCGATCGTCTCCGGCATCACCAGCCTGGCCGCCGGCGCCTCCGGCAACTACGGCCTGGGCGGCCTCAACAAGGTCATCATCGACCTGGAGGGCGGCCATGTCATCGTCTCCGCGATCGGCAGCGGCGCCGTACTCGGCGTGGTCGCCGACAAGGAGGCCAAGCTCGGCAACATCGCCTACGAGATGACGCTGTTCGCCAACCGCGCGGGTGCGGCGCTCAGTCCGCAGCTCGTCCTGGAGCTGAAGAACAGCGTCGGCGTCCCACAGACACGCTGACCGGCACCGCCGGTCGGCAAGCCGAGAAGGCCGAGAGAGGAAGACACAGCCATGGCGGACGGCACCCCGCCCCCGGGCCCTGACCCGGTCGGCCCCGCCCCCGCCGTACGGCCGTTCCTGGTCACCGCCGGCCGGGTGGCGGACAGCGCCTCCGGACCGGCGATGCCCGTCGAGACCCAGGTGGTGGCCACCGTCGCCGGGCTCGCCGTGCTGGACCGGCTCTCCTTCGAGCAGCACGACATCGTCGCCGCGTGCCGGATTCCGCAGTCGCTCGCGGAACTGGCGGCCCGGCTGCGGCTGCACCTGAACGTGGTCCGGGTGCTGGCCGAAGACCTGCGCGAGGCCGGGCAGCTGACGGTGCACGTGCCCGACTTCGAGGCCACCCACGACTCGTCCGTCCTGCGCAGGGTTATCGATGGCCTGCGGGCCATCCCCGACTCCCGAGGGGTACTCCGTGACACCGACTGACTCGCTGACCCGGGGCACCGGGCGTACGGCCGTACGGCCGCCGCTGCCGGTGAAGATGGTCATCGCGGGCGGTTTTGGCGTGGGCAAGACCACCGCCGTCGGCTCGATCTCGGAGATCGAGCCACTGACCACCGAGGCGTCGATCACCGAGGTCGCGGCGGGTGTGGACGACCTCTCGCTCACCCCGCGCAAGACGACCACGACCGTCGCCATGGACTTCGGCTGCATCACCATCGACCCGACGCTGAAGCTGTATCTGTTCGGCACGCCCGGGCAGGAACGCTTCGGATTCATGTGGGACGACATCGTGGAGGGCGCGCTCGGCGGGCTGGTCATCGTTGACACGCGTCGCCTCGACGACTGCTACGCCGCGGTCGACTACTTCGAGCACAAGGGGATTCCGTTCGCCGTCGCGATCAACGCGTTCGACGGCCGCGTCGAACACACGCTGGACGAGGTTCGGTGGGCGCTGGACGTTGCCGAGGGGACGCCGCTGGTCGTCTTCGATGCGCGTGAACGGGGTTCTGTGCGGGATGCGCTGCTTGTTGTGCTGGAACTGGCGCTGGCGCGTAGTGGGGGGTAGTGCGGTGGGTGGGGAACTGTCCGCCGCGTGGGGCTGATCGCGCCCACGCGGCGGAGCCGCATATCGATACAGTCCCGCGCCCCTGAGGGGCGCGTTATCCCCTCCGTACTCCAGGAGAAACCGTCAATCGGGCTATGGCCCAGAAAATCCCCAGCGTGGCCAGGGCCATCGCCGCCACCAGCGTGGCGCCGCCCACGACCTTCTCGTAGTTCTTCTGGTAGAGGCCGTCGATGATGTAGCGGCCCAGGCCGCCCAGGCTGACGTACGCCGCGATCGTCGCCGTCGAGACGATCTGGATGGCCGCCGAGCGCAGGCCGCTGAGGATCAGCGGGAGGGCCACCGGGAGTTCGACCTGGAAGAGGACACGTGCCTCCGGCATTCCCATGCCCCGCGCCGCGTCCACCGGGGACGGGTCGACCGAGCGCATCGCCTCGTACGTCGTGACCAGGACCGGCGGTACGGCGAGGATCACCAGTGGGATCATCACCGGCAGCATGCCGAAGCCGAGCCAGATGAACATCAGGACCAGCAGGCCGAAGCTGGGCAGCGCCCGGCCGGCCGTGGCGATCAGCGCGAGGGTGTTGCCGCCGCGGCCGTAGTGGCCGGTGATCAGGCCGATGGGCAGGCCGATGAGGGCGGCGTAGGCGAGGGCCTCCAGGGAGTACTGGATGTGCTCCCACAGCCGGGTGGGGATGCCGTCGTAGCCGTGCCAGTGGGAGCTGTCGCTGAAGAAGGCGTGGACGTAGTTCAGGACGTTCACCGGGTGCTCTCCTTCGGCATCCAGGGCGTCAGCACACGGCGTACGAGGACGAGGACGGCGTCGGCCAGGATGGCCAGCACGGCTGTGGTCACGACCGAGTTCACCGCCAGTGCGGGACGGTGGTAGAGGTTCGCGTCGTTGAGCAGGTTGCCGAGGGCGCCCTGGTTGCCGATCAGCATGCCGACGCTGACCAGGGAGATGCTGGAGACGGTGGCGACGCGCAGGCCCGCGATGATCGCGGGGATGGCGATCGGCAACTGGACCTGGAAGTAACGGCGTACGGGGCCGAGGCCCATCGCGGTCGCGGCGGCAAGGGTCTCCGCCGGAACCGAGCGGACGCCGTCCACGATGGCCGGGACCAGGACCACCAGGCTGTACACCGCGAGCGGGATCATCACGGTCGTCTCGGTCTGGCCGGTGTAGTCGATGAGGACGACGAAGAAGGCCAGGGAGGGGATGGCGTACAGGATCGTGGTCACGCCCAGCACCGGCGGGTACAGCCAGCGGAAGCGCACGCAGAGCTGGGCGATGGGCAGGGACACCAGCAGACCGGCCAGGACCGGGATGAGGGCCTCGCGGAGGTGGAGGCCGATCAGCCCGAAGTAGGTGTTCTGGAGGTCGCTCGGGATGTCGAAGAAGCCGCTCATCCCCCGACCTTCGCGTCGTCGCGGCCCTCGGCGTGGGCGGTGCGGATCGCTGCGCCGATGACCTGCTGGGAGACGACGCCGACCGCGCGTCCCTCGCCGTCCACGGCCACGGCCCAGCCGGTCGGCGAGAGAACGGAACCGTCGAGGGCGGCGCGCAGCGAGTCCTTGCCGGGCACGAAGGGCCGCCCGTAGGACACCAGTTGCTCCGGCCGGATCGAGCCGGCGGTGAGGGCCCGCGGCTCGCCCCAGCCGAGCGGCCTGCCGTCCAGGTCCGTCACGAGGAGATAGGGGGCGTCGGCCGAGGTACGCGCGGCGAGCCTGCCGGCGTCGGCGTCGATCGCGACGATCGGGGCGGTCTGCAGCTCAAGGTCCGCGGACGGGAAGAAGGACAGCCGCCGGATGCCCCGGTCGGCGCCGAGGAAGTCCTCGACGAAGGCGTCCGCGGGGTCGGTGAGCAGTTCGGCGGGCGGGGCGAACTGCGCGAGATGGCCGCCGGTGCGCATCACGGCGACCATCGTGCCGAGCTTGATCGCCTCGTCGATGTCATGGGTGACGAAGACGATGGTCTTGCCCAACTCCTCCTGGATACGCAGGAGTTCGTCCTGGAGTCCCTTGCGGACCACGGGGTCGACGGCGGAGAACGGCTCGTCCATCAGCAGCACCGGCGGGTCGGCGGCGAGCGCCCGGGCCACGCCGACGCGCTGCTGCTGGCCGCCGGAGAGCTGGTACGGGTAGCGCTTGGCGAGCGCGGAGTCGAGCCCCACCCGCTCCATCAGCTCGGCCGCCCGGGACCGCGCCCGCTGCTTGCTCCAGCCGAGCAGCCGGGGCACGGTGGCGATGTTGTCGATGATGGTGCGGTGCTGGAAGAGACCGGCGTTCTGGATGACGTAACCCATCGACCGGCGCAGGGTGTTGACCGGCTGTGCCTGGATGTCGGCGCCGTCGAGGAGGATGCGGCCCTCGCTGGGCTCCACCATCCGGTTGATCATCCGAAGGGTCGTCGTCTTGCCACAGCCCGAAGGACCGACGAAGACGGTGATCGAGCGATCCGGTATCTCCAGGGAGAGCCGGTCGACGGCGACCGTACCGTCCGGGTACCGCTTGGTGACTGAATCTATCCGTATCAAAACGCCGAATGCCCTTCGGGTTTGGCAGAAAGTGCCCAGTTATCGACCACGGTCGCCGTGGCGCAGGCCGTTGCGGAGAGAGTCTAGACCGGAAGTGTTTCAGCACTTTGGCGGCTGACTGATCCTCTTCAGTTTGTGACCTGGCCGTCGTCCGCTGTGCGCGACCTGTGAGTTCCCTGATTCTCATTCCTCGCTCAGTGAAGCCTCACGACCGCCCCAGACAGCGCCCCGATCGTCATGGTCATGAACGAAACGAACGCGGGAGGCGTCCGGCGCCGGTCGGTCGAGATCGTGGTGCCGGTGTACAACGAGGCGCACGTCCTCGCCGGCAGCATCGGCCGTCTCCACGCATACCTCGAAGACTCCTTCCCGTTCCCGTTCCGCATCACGATCGCGGACAACGCGAGCACGGACGCCACCTGGACGGTGGCGACCGACCTGACCCTGCGCCTGCCGCACGTCCACGCACGGCGGCTGGAGGAGAAGGGCCGGGGCCGCGCACTGAAGCACGTGTGGAGCCGCTCCACCGCCGACGTCGTCGCCTACATGGACGTCGACCTGTCTACGGGGCTCGAAGGCTTCCTGCCCCTGGTCGCCCCGCTCCTGTCCGGGCACAGCGACCTCGCCGTCGGCAGCCGGCTGCACCGGCAGTCGGCCGTGGTCCGCGGCCCGAAGCGGGAGTTCATCTCGCGCACCTACAACCTGCTCCTCAAGGCAGGCCTCGGCGCCCGCTTCTCGGACGCGCAGTGCGGCTTCAAGGCCGTGCGCACCGAGGTGTTCCGCGTCCTCGCCCCGCACATCGAGGACACCGCCTGGTTCTTCGACACCGAACTCCTCGTGCTCGCCCAGCGCAACGGGCTGCGCGTGCACGAGGTCCCGGTCGACTGGGTCGACGACCCCGACAGCCGGGTCGACATCGTCCGTACCGCCGTCGACGACCTCAAGGGCATGGCCCGCATGTTCCGGGCCACCGTCACCGGCCGCACCCGCGTCCACGCCGTACCCCGCCGCACCACCGTCCCCCAGAACGTCACGGCCCTGCCCACCGGGGCAGCCACCGCCGCCGAGCCCATGGAGTACGCGTCATGACGACCCTCGCCCCGCCGCCCACCCCGGTCCAGGACGGCCGGCACCGGGCCGCCACCCCGCCGGTCTCGCGTGTCAGAAGGCTGTTCACGGGCGCCCCCGAGGACCCGCGCTGGGCCCGCCCGGCCCTGTGGGCGATCCTGCTCCTGGCCACCGCCCTGTACGCCTGGAACCTCACCTCCGTCACCGGCAACAGCTTCTACGACGCGGCGGTCTACTCAGGCACCAAGAGCTGGAAGGCGTTCTTCTTCGGCGCCCTCGACGCCGGCAGCTTCATCACCGTCGACAAGCCCCCCTTCGCCCTGTGGGTGATGGGCCTGTCCGCCCGCGTCTTCGGGTACGGCACCTGGCAGTTGATGCTGCCGATGGTCACCGTCGGAGTCGGCTCGGTCGCCCTGCTGTACCGGCTGGTCAAGCGGGACTTCGGGGTCGTCGCGGGCACGATCGCCGCACTGGTGCTGACGCTGACGCCGATCACCGTCGCCATCAACCGGGACACCAACCCCGACCCGGTCCTGGTCTTCCTGATGCTGCTCGGCGCGGCCGCGCTGCTGAAGGCGGTGCGAACGGGCAGGCTCATGCCGCTGGTCTGGTCGGCGGTCGCGATCGGGTTCGCCTTCAACACCAAGATGATGCAGGCGTACGTCGTGCTGCCCGCGTTCTTCCTGGTCTATCTGTGGGCCGCGAACGCGTCGCTGGGCCGGCGCATCCGCAACCTCGCCGTCGCCACGGTCGCGTTGGTCGTGAGCAGCGCCTGGTGGATGGTGATCGTCGACCTGATCCCGGCCTCCTCGCGGCCCTACATCGGCGGCTCCACCGACAACACCGTGTGGGACCTGGTCATCGGCTACAACGGCTTCGGCCGGATCTTCGGGGCGAGTTCCTCGGTGGGCTCGGCGGGCAACGGCGCCAGCTTCGGCGGCAGTTCGGGCCTGTACCGGATGTTCAACGACATCATGGGCGGCCAGATCTCCTGGCTGATCCCGTTCGCCGCGATCGTCCTCGCCGGCGGCCTGGTGCTGCGCGGCCGGGCGCCGCGCACCGATGCCAGGCGGGCCGCGCTGCTGCTGTGGGGCGGCTGGTTCGTCCTGCACTTCCTGACCTTCTCCCTCGCCGAGGGCACCTTCCACCCGTACTACGTCACCGCCATGGCGCCGGGGATCGCCGCCCTGGCCGGCGCGGGCGGGGTGATGCTCTACCAGGCCTTCCGGGACGGCTCGGCCGCCAAGTGGGGCTGGGTGCTTCCGGTGGCCGTCGCCGCCAGCACGGTGTGGGCGGTCGTCCTGCTCCAGCGGGTCTCCGGCTCCGGCACGGTGTACACGGTCGCCGAGGTGGTGGCCGCACTGGGCGGTGCGCTGGCGGTGGCCGGGCTGCTGGTCGGGCGGTTCATGCGGCGGCAGAAGCTGATGGGCCTCGCGGCGGTGGCGGCGGTCGTCGCCCTGCTGGCCGGCCCGGCCGCCTACTCCGTCTCGGCGGCCACGACCGCGAGCACCAACGGCACCAACCCGACGGCCGGGCCGAACACCGGTGGCGGCATGGGCGGTTTGGGCGGCGGAGGTGGCCAGCGCCCGAGCGGCAGCGCGCCGAGCGGGACCGCCCCCAGCGGTTCCGGCAGCTCCAGCAGCTCCAGCAGCTCCAGCAGCTCCAGCAGCTCCAGCAGCTCCAGCAGCTCCAGCGGACAGTCCATGGGGCAGCCGCCGACCGGAACCGGAACCACCGATGCCGGCTCCAGCTCCAGCAGCCAGTCGGAGTCCGGTGGTACCGGCGGAGGCATGGGCGGTGGCACCCAGGTCAGCTCCGCGATGATCACGTACCTCGAGAAGCACCAGGACGGCGCCACCTGGCTGGTCGCGGTGGCCACCGACCAGACGGCCTCCTCGATCATCCTGGAGTCCGGTCAGCCCGTCATCTCCATGGGCGGCTGGTCCGGCAGCGACGACGCGATGACCCTCGCCAAGCTCAAGAGCCTGGTGAAGGCGGGCAAGCTGCACTACATCGTGGTCAGCAGCGACGGCGGCCAGGGCACGAACTCGGAGATCGCGACCTGGGTGAAGAAGCTCGGCACGGCGGTGAGCGCGTACAGCGGCCTGTACCGCCTGGACGCGTCCGACGTCGGCTGATCCCCTCCTCCCCGTTGTCTTCTCGGCGGTCCTGCCGAGAAGGTCGCCGGCCTCGGGCCCGGCATGACATGCCCCGGAGGGCGGTGTCATGCCGGGCCCGAGATGTTTTCCGTTGTACGCACCCAAGATAGCAACGCATATTGACTATCTTCTAGACTACGAGCATGGTGATGCTCCCGGTGGCCCGCGGCCGACGGGACCGTCATCGATCGAAAGGGAGCTGTCTTGTCCTTCAGTTCCGGCTCCACACCCCCCGAGCGCTTCACCCGGCGACTGGGGCAACTGGTGGGCATCGAGACGCCGTCGGGCGAGGACCGAGGGCTGAACGACGCCTACGACCTGCTCGAAAGCTGGGCGGGCAGCGCGCTGGGCCGCCCGCGACGGGTCGTCTCCGGCGGGGTGCCGCATCTGTACTGGCGCGGCGCCGATCCCGCCGTACCGAACAGCCATCGGGTCCTGCTGCTCGGGCACGCCGACACGGTGTGGCCGCTCGGCACCCTGGCGGAGATCCCGTTCGCCGTGACGGGAACGCGCGCGACCGGCCCCGGGGTCTTCGACATGAAGGCCGGCCTCGTCCTCGCCTTCGAGGCACTCGCGCTGGCGGGGGACGTCTCCCACGTCAGCATGGTGGTGTCCGGTGACGAGGAGCAGGGGTCGGCCACCTCACGCGCCCTCGTCGAGGAGGCCGCGGCGGCCTGCGGCGCGGTCCTGGTGCTCGAACCGAGCGAGGGCGGCGCGCTCAAGACCGCGCGCAAGGGCGTCGCGCAGTACCGCCTCGGCGTCAGCGGCCGGGCCGCGCACGCCGGCCTGGAACCGCACAACGGCGTCAACGCGCTGATCGAGCTGGCCCATCAGGTGCTGACGATCAGCGAGCTGGCCGACCGGGACCGCGGGACCACCGTCACACCCACGGTGGGCGGCGCCGGCACCACCACCAACACCGTTCCCGAGCAGGCGTTCGTGGACGTCGACGTGCGGGCCTGGGAGCGCGCGGAACTGGAGCGGGTGGAACGGGAACTGCGGGCGCTGCGCCCACGGGAGCCCGGCGCCGAACTCGCCTTCCAGGGCAGCGTCAACCGCGGCCCGTTGGAACGCGGGATGTCCGTCGGCCTGCTGGACTCCGCCCGGGCGGTTGCCGAGCGGCTGGGACTCACCCCGGTCACGGAGACCGGCGTCGGCGGCGGCTCGGACGGCAACATCACCGCGAGCCTGGGGGTGCCCACCCTGGACGGCCTGGGCCCGGACGGCGGCGGCGCGCACGCCCGCCACGAGTGGGTGGACCTGACCTCCGTCCGGGACCGTACGTCCCTCGTCGCCGGTCTGCTCGCCGATCGGGCGCCCTGACACCGGCACCCCGGTCACGCCTCCGTCGCCCTGTCCCGCACCCGGGCCGCCACCGAGTCCAGCAGCATGTCGATCGCGTTGTCGAAGATCCGGGGATCGCCGATCGCCGCGAGCGGGGCCGTCAGACCGGCGATCCGCGGGTAGGTGTCCGCCGGAAGCCGGCGGTACTCCAGCTCCCAGGCCAGGGTGTCCCGGTCGCGGGAGTCGGGGTCGAGCGCCTGGAGTCCGGCCTCCATGGCGGACAGCGAGCGGATGACATTCCCGAAGACCCGGACGAACGCCACCGCCTCCTCGTCGTCGAGGCCGGCCCGGTACAGGCAGTCGAGGGCGAACTCCACGTTGGCGAACTCGGTCGGCCGGCGCGTCGTACGCGCCGCCATCTGCCAGGCGAACACGGGATACCGCAGGTAGTGCTCGTGGATGTACCGGGCCTGCGTGCGCAGGTCGTCACGCCAGGAGTCGGTGGCCTTCAGCTGTCCGCCGTAGGACCGCGCCCGCAGGTCGTCGATGAGCTCCAGGATCAGCTCGTCCTTGTCGCGGAAGTGCCGGTAGAGCGAGGTCGGGTGGGCGTGCAGCTCCTTGGCCAGGGCCTGGAAGGTGAACGCCTCCAGACCGTCCCGGGAGGCGACCTTCTCCGCCGCGTCCAGGATCACCCGCCGGCTGAGGGTGTCCCGCGCCAGCCGCCGCCGCCCCCCGGTCCCGCTCGCATCAGCTGCCTTGCCGTCGCCCGCGCGCGCACCACTCATGGTCTTCCTTCCCTCGGCTTCCGGGCCGCCGTCGCGACCCTATCGCCTGCACCGAAACGTTATCCACACACCTGGGCAATGCAAACGCATAGTTACTAGCCTATCTCCATTGCTAAGTCTTGTGCGGCTCCCTACGATGAGCCCACGGCTTCGCCACGGAAGGTTTCCAGCCATGCCTCAACCGCTCACAGCGACCGTTCAGGGCCGGTTCCCGGCCAGACTCCCGGCGGCCGGCGCACTCCTCACCGCACTGGCGCTGACCGCCACCGCATGCACCTCCCAGGCCGCCTCCCCCCAGTCGGACACCGGCACGAACCTGCCGGTCAGACAGGGCGGCAGCCTCGTCATCGGAGCCGAGCAGGAGCCCGACTGCGCCGACTGGATCGGCACCTGCGGCGCCTCCATCTGGGGCACGTACATGATGCAGACCCAGACCGTCCCGCAGGTCTTCGACGTCCGCCTCAAGGGCGGAAACTGGACACCGGTCCCCTCGAACCTGATGGCGTCCGAACCGACCACGAAACTGGTCGGGAACCAGCAGCAGATCACCTACCGGCTCAACCCGAAGGCCGTCTGGTCCGACGGAAAGCCGATCACCTCCGCCGACCTGAAGTACACCGCCCTCCAGGTCCGCGACGGCAAGGCGATCTTCGACAAGAGCGGCTACGACCGCATCGCGTCGATCGCCACCCCCGACCCCACCACCGCCGTCGTCACCCTCAAGTCCCCCTACGGCAACTGGAAGCAGCTCTTCGGCGCCGGCTACGGGGTACTGCCGTCCCATCTCCTCCAGGGCAAGGACCGCGACGCCGTCATGAAGGACGGCTACAGCTTCAGCGGCGGCCCCTGGAAGATCGCGTCCTGGAAGAAGGGGGTCTCCGTCACCCTCGTCCCCAACTCCCGCTACTGGGGCCCCAAACCGCACCTGGACAAGGTCACCTTCCAGTTCGCCTCGGACACCTCGGCGGCCGTCCAGGCCTTCGCCGGCGGAACCTTCGACGCCCTCTACCCCACCCCGCAGCTCACCACCGTCGACCAGATCAAGACCCTGGGCAGCGCGGCCCGTATGCAGGTGCAGTCGCAGACCGGCAACCTCCAGGCCCTGTGGCTCAACAACGCGAAGTTCCCCTTCGACTCGGCCGCCGTACGCAAGGCCTTCGCCTACTCGGTCGACCGCGAGGCCATCGTCAAGCGCCTGTTCGGCTCCTACGGCGTCACCGCTCCCGCGCAGAGCTTCCTGTCGCCGCTGGTCTCCCGTTACGCGTCCACGGACTTCTCCGGCTACCAGCCCGACGCGGCCAAGGCGGCACAGCTGATGAAGGCGGACGGGTGGACGAAGAACGGGAGCGGGTACTGGGCGAAGAACGGCAAGGAGGCCGCGTTCGCCGTCACCTCCCTCGCCGGCAACCAGAGCCGTGAGCTGACCGAACAGATCCTCCAGGCCCAGCTCGGCAAGGCCGGGTTCCGGGTGACGATCAAGAACTCCACGCCCGCGAACATCTTCGGCAAGCTCGCCCCCGCCGGCGACTTCCAGCTGGGCCTGTGGAACCTCACCGACTCCTTCCCCAACCCCACCCTGTCCGCCACGTTCAGCAGCACGGCCATCCCGAGCGCCGCCAACGGCCAGTCCGGCATCAACTTCATGCGCATCCGCGTCCCGGGCCTGGATCCGGTCCTGGAGCGGGTGGACACCGAACTGGACGACAGCGCCCGGATCACGGAGTCGCACAAGGCGGAGAAGCTCATCGCCGACGACGTCCCCTCGCTGCCGCTGGCCGCCGTCCCGAACATCCTGGTCACCGGCGCACGCGTCGGCGGACCGCTCTCCATCAACCCGGTGGAGGGCCCCTGGTGGAACCTCGCGGAATGGGGCCTGACGAAATGACACCGGTCCGCCCACCCCGCAGGGGTCTGCCATGACCCGATACGCCCTGCGCCGCCTGCTCGCCTCGGTGCCCGTGGTCTGCGTCGCCTCGTTCATCCTGTTCTGGGCGGTGCGGGCGACCTTCGACCCGCTGGCGAAGCTGCGCCAGTCGGTCGACCCCACGGCCCTGCACCGGGAGACGGTCCGCCTCGGGCTCGACCGCAGCCTGCCCGAGCAGTACTGGCTCTGGGTCAAGGGCTTCGTCCAGGGCGACTGGGGCATCAGCACCCGGACCGGCGGGGCCGTGCTGCCGATGGTCGGCGACGCCCTCGGCACCACGCTCCAGCTGATCCTGTGGGGTGTCGCCCTCGCCGTCGTCCTGGCGCTGGCGATCGGTCTGTACTCGGCGGCCCGCCAGTACACCGTGGGCGACCACGTGCTGACGGGCCTGTCCTATCTCGGTGTCGCCATGCCGGCGTTCTGGTTCGGCCTGGTCCTCATCCAGGTGCTCGCCGTCTGGCCGAAGCAGCAGTTCGGCCTGCCCGACCCCCCGCTGTACTTCGTGGGACTGCACTCCGTCGGCCACAGCGGACTCGACCTCGACTACCTGCGCCATCTGGTGCTGCCCGTGATCACGCTCACCGTCGGGCTCGTCGCGTCCTGGTCCCGGTTCGGCCGCGCCACCCTCCTGGAGGCGCTGTCCAGCGACTACGTCCGCACCGCCCGGGCCAAGGGCGTCCCCCGCCGCCGCATCCTGCTGCGGCACGCCCTGCGCAACGCGCTCGCGCCCTTCGTCACCGTCGTCGCCATGGACGCCGCCGCCCTGGTCGGCGGGCTCGTGGTGACCGAGCAGATCTTCTCGATCCCCGGCATGGGCAAGCTGTTCCTCGCCTCGCTGGAGACCGGGGACGTCTTCGTCCTGCTGCCCTGGATGCTCGTCGTGGCCGTCGCCGTCATCCTCTTCAACCTGCTGGCCGACCTGTCCTACGCCCTCCTCGATCCCCGGGTGGCCCTGCGATGACCCAGCCCACCACGCTCCTGGCGCCCCCGCCGCCCGTCATCTCCGGCGACCCGCACACCGCCCGTGTCGTCCTGTCCCGCTTCCTGCGCCACCGGCTCGCGGTCGCCTCGCTGATCGTGCTGGTCCTGCTGGCGGTCTGCTGCTTCGGTGCCGCCTGGATCGCGCCCTACCCGCACAACGCCCAGAACCTCCTGGCCGCCTCCCAACCGCCGTCCGGCGCCCACTGGTTGGGCACCGACTCCCTCGGCCGCGACTACCTCAGCGAGATGTTCTACGCCGGTCAGCTCTCCCTGGCCATCGGGCTGGGCGTCGCCCTGCTGGCCACCCTGGTGGGGACGGCGGCGGGCGCGGTGGCCGGGTATCTCGGCGGCTGGCCCGACGAGGTGATCATGCGGGTGGCCGACCTGTTCCTGATCGTGCCCCCGGTAGCCGTCTTGGCGGTGTCCCTGCAAGGGCTCGGCCCCTCGCCGCTGACCATCGTGGTGGTGCTGAGCGGCCTGGGCTGGACCCTGATCGCCCGGGTCGTCCGGGCCCGGGTGATCCAGCTGCGCCACCAGGAGTTCGTGGAGGCGGCCCGGGTCATCGGCGCCTCCGGCCCGCGGATCGTCGTACGGCATCTGCTGCCCAATCTGACGGGGCTGATCGTGGTCAACGTGTCCCTGTCGGTGGCCACGGCGATCATCCTCGAATCCACCGTCAGCTTCCTCGGCTACGGCGTCCAGCCGCCCCAGTCGAGCTGGGGCAACATGCTCACCCAGGCCGCCGGGCTGATCGGCACCTCACAGGCCTATCTCCTGTACGTCCCCGGCCTGGCGATCCTCGTCACCGTGCTCGCCGTGAACTTCCTCGGCGACGGGCTGCGCGACGCGCTCGACCCCCAAGGCAGGCAGTGATGGGACCCGTCACCGAAGACACCGGCCAGGCGGCGGCCCCGCTGCTGTCGGTCCGCGATCTGAGCGTCACCTACCGCACCGACGCCGGTCCGGTGGCCGCCCTCGACCGGCTCTCCTTCGACCTGCACGCCGGGGAGACGCTGTCCATCGTCGGCGAGTCCGGCTCCGGGAAGAGCGCCGCCTCGCTGGCGTTGATGGGGCTGCTGCCGCGCAACGCCACGGCCTCGGGCTCGGTGCGGTTCCGCGGCCGGGAGCTGCTGCCCCTGTCCGACCGGGAGCTGCGTGCCGTACGCGGCCGGCGTATCGCCATGGTCTTCCAGGACGCGCTGGCCGCGCTGAACCCGATGATGACGGTGGGCGCCCAGCTCGCCGAGGCGGTGAGCGTGCACGACCCGTCCGTCTCCCGCGCCGCCCTGCGGGAACGGGCCGTGGACCTGCTCGACCTGGTCGGCATCCCCGATGCCCGGACGCGGGCGGGCCAGTACCCGCACGAGCTGTCGGGCGGCATGCGCCAGCGCGTGATGATCGCCACCGGTATCGCCAACGAACCGGACGTCCTCATCGCCGACGAGCCGACCACCGCCCTCGACGTGACCGTCCAGGCCCAGGTCCTCGACGTCCTGGCGCGCGTCCAGGAGCGTACGAAGTCCGCGATCCTGCTGATCACCCACGACCTGGGGGTGGTGGCCGGCCTCGCCGACCGCGTCCTGGTCCTGTACTGCGGGCGGAAGATGGAGGAGGCCCCGGTCGAACCCCTCTTCTACGAGCCGGCCCACCCCTACACGCGCGGTCTGCTCGCCGCGCTGCCGAGGATCGACCGCAGCACCCGGCGGCTGGCCCAGATCGCCGGCCAGCTGCCCTCGCCGAACGAGCGGCCTCCCGGCTGTCCCTTCCAGAACCGCTGCCCGCACGCCGACGAACGGTGTGCCGAGAGCCCACGGCCGGTCCCGGTCGGCGAGGGCCACACGGCCGCCTGCGTGCGGGCGCACGAGATCGCGAGCGTGACGCCATGACCGCACCGGCACTGACCGTCGAGGGGCTGGTGGCCGAGTACACCACCGGCCGGCGCGGACGGCACGCGCAGACCGTCCGGGCCGTCTCCGGGGTCGACCTGGTCATCCCGCGCGGCACCACGCTGGGCCTGGTCGGCGAGACCGGCTGCGGCAAGAGCACCCTGGGCCGCTGCCTGGTCCGGCTGACCGACCCGGCCGCCGGGCGGATCATGCTGTTCGACACGGACGTGACGGCGGCCGGGCGGCGGGAGCTGGCGGCCGTACGCCGTCGGATCCAGTTCGTGTTCCAGGACCCGTACGCCTCCCTGAACCCGAAGCTCACCGTGCACGCGGCGCTCGCGGAGCCGCTGCGGATCCACGGTCTGCACCGGGGCCGGGAGAGCGAACGGGTGCGGGAACTGCTGGAGTTGGTGGGTCTGGACCCCGGGCACGCCCACCGGCATCCGCACCAGTTCTCCGGCGGTCAGCGGCAGCGGATCGGCATCGCCCGCGCGCTCGCTGTCGAACCGGAGGTGCTGGTCCTCGACGAGCCGGTCAGCGCGCTGGACGTCAGCGTGCAGGCCGGGGTGATCAACCTGCTGGAGGACCTCCAGCAGGAGCTGGGCCTCACCTATCTGTTCGTCGCGCACGACCTTTCGGTGGTCCGGCAGATCAGCGACCGGGTCGCGGTCATGTACCTCGGGCGGATCGTCGAACAGGGGCCGGTGGACACGCTGTTCACCCGGCCGCGCCACCCCTACACCCAGGCCCTGCTGTCCGCCGTGCCCATCCCCGATCCGCGCCTCCAGCGGGCGCGGCGGCGGATCGTCCTGGACGGCGATCTGCCCAGCCCGCTGGCCCCGCCGTCCGGCTGCCGGTTCCGCACCCGCTGCTGGAAGGCGCAGGACGTGTGCGCCGAGACCGCGCCCGCCCTCGTGGAGCAGGGCGACGGACTGCTGACCGCCTGTCACTTCCCCGACGACCCGCCCCCGGCAACCCCGGACCGACCCGAGGAGGTCACCACACCATGACCAGCAACTGGCAGCGGTTCTTCACCGCCGACCGGCCCCATGCAGTCCGCCGCGGGCGCGGACCGGGCGACCGGTCCCTGATCGTCGTGGAGAGCGAGGACGGTCCCCGGCTGTCGCTGTGGGAAGCCGGGCGCGGCACGGTCCGGCCGCTGAGCGAGGTGACCTCGGGCGACCTCGTGCAGGCCGTACTCTCCTCCGACGGCGAGCAGATCCTGGCGCTGCACGACGACAACGGCTCCGAGGTCGGCCATGTGCACGCGACCGGACTGGACGACGACAACAGCCGCGATCTCACCCCGGACCTGCCGCCGTACATCCTGCGCGGCATCGACGTGGCGGGGCGGGCGGACCGGGCCGTGATCACGTGCGCGGCGGAGGACGGCTTCAGCCTGTGGCTGCTGAGCACGGACGGTTCCGCCGAACCCGAGCTGCTGTTCCGCTCGCCGCACGAGGCGTGGAACGGTCTCGTCTCGACCGACGGCACCCGCGCCTCCGTCGACACCACCGACCACAATCCCGGCGTCCGCAGATTCGCGGTCACCGTCGTCGACACCGCCACGGGCGAGGTGCTCGACCGCCTCACCGACGGTCCCGACGCACCCGTGCGCGGTGTGCGGTACTCCCCCGTCCCGGGCGACGACCGGATCCTGGTCGCCACCGAGCGCACCGGCTTCGCCCGTCCCTGCGTCTGGCATCCCACGCGCGGTACCCGGATCGACATCGACGCCCCGCAGCTGCAGGGCGACCTTGTCCCGCTGGACTGGTCCGACGACGCCACCCGGATCCTGGCCGTGCACGTGGACGCCGGGATCCACCGGGTCATGGAGGCCGACCTGGAGTCGGGCACGCTCCGGCCGCTCGACCATCCGCCGGGCGCGTACTTCGAGCCGGACGTGGCGAACGCCCACCTCCACCTGTGGGCCTCGCACTACGGCCCCGGCAGCACCGTGCGCCTCCTGCACCAGCGCTCGGACTCACCCCTGCGCGTGCTGCACGCCACCGGCCCGGACTCGGCGCCCATCCCCGTGCTGTTCCCTCAACTCGACCTGGACGGCGTGCCGTTCACGTCGAACCAGGTCCGCTCGACAGACGGCACCCACGTCCAACTGTGGTGGGCCCGACCGCGCAGGACCACGGGTCCCGGCCCCCTGGTCCTGCACCTGCACGGCGGCCCCAACATGGTGTCGGTCGACGGCTACGACCCCGCCGCCCAGGCCTGGCTGGACAACGGCGTGGCCTACGCCTCGCTGAACTACCGGGGTTCGGTCACCTTCGGGCGGCGCTTCCGCGAGGGGTTCATGCCGGCGATCGGCGACCGCGAACTGGAGGACATCGAGGCGGCGGTCCGCTGGCTGGTCACCGAGGGCGTCGCCGACCCCGGCAAGGTCTTCGTCACGGGCGCCTCGTACGGCGGTTTCCTGTCGTTGCTGTCCGTGGGACGGCTGCCCGGACTGTTCGCCGGCGCGCTGGCGCACGTACCGATGGCGGACTGGCTTACGGGGTACGAGGACATGAACCCGGCGCTGCGCGCGGCCTGGTCGTCGTTCTTCGGCGCGAAGCCGGAGGAAGGCCTGGAACGCTTCGTGCGGGCGTCACCCATCACCTACGTGGCCGATGTCGTCGCGCCGGTCTGGATCAACCAGGCCACGCACGACACCCGTACCCCGCCCAAGCAGGTGCGCCGCTACGAGGAGGCGCTGCGCGCGGCCGGCGGGGACGTGGTCGTCGACTGGTACAGCGGCGGTCACGAGACGACCGGGCGGGTCAAGGCGCTGGCCGAGCAGTCCAGGATGCTCGGTCTCGTCCGGGCCGCCCTGGCCCAACAGCCTTGGAGTCAGGGCGTGTTGTGAGCCGCGAGGAAGGACCGGAGGTGGCCGAGGGTCGCCTCCGGGGCCTCCTCGGGGACGTAGTGGTCGCAGGGCAGCGCGGCGCCCCGGACGTCGTCGGCGTACTCGGACCAGACGGCCGGTACGTCGTAGTGGCGGCCGACGAAGCTGTGCTCGCCCCAGAGCGCCAGCAGCGGCTGGGTGAGCCGGCGTCCGGCCGCCGCGTCCTGCTCGTCGTGGACGAGGTCGACCGAGCCGGCCGCGCGGTAGTCCTCGCAGGAGGCGTGGATCGCCGCCGGGTCGGAGAAGCAGCGCACGTACTCGGCCTGGGCGTCCGGGTCGAAGGGGGTGCCGCCGTGGTGCCGGGCGCCCATGCGGGCCCGGATCCAGAACTCCGGGTCGCCGCCGATCAGGTGCTCGGGGATGCCGTTGCCCGCGGTCAGGAAGAACCAGTGGTAGTAGCCGCGCCCGAAGTCGGCGTCGGCGTGCTGGTAGGCGTGCCGGGTCGGCACGATGTCCAGGACCGCAAGGGCGGAGACCGCCCGCGGATGGTCGAGCGCCAGGCGGTGGGCGACCCGGCCGCCCCGGTCGTGGCCGACCACCGCGAACCGCTCGAAGCCCAACTCCCGCATCACGAGCAGCTGATCGCGTGCCATGGCCCGCTTGGCGTACGGGGTGTGCCCGGCGTCCGACGGCGGCTTGTCGCTGTCGCCGTAGCCGCGCAGGTCGGTGAGGACCACGGTGTGGGTCTCGGCCAGGCGCGGGGCCACCAGGTGCCAGATGGCATGGGTCTGGGGGTAGCCGTGCAGCAGCAGGACCGGCGGCCCGTCCCCGCCCACGAGGGTGTTGATACGGACACCGTCCGCGTCGACGGTGTGCCGGGCGAACGAGGCAGGCAGCAGACTCTTCATGGCCCGATCCCAGCAGGGCCCTGGCGGGCCCGTCCAAGACCCGTGGCCGACAATGCATATAGGCGCGGCCTATCGGCGGACAGGAGCGGGCGCGGGAAGGCGGCACCATGGACGTCCGGCAGCTGGAGTACTTCCTCGCGGTGGTCGACCACGGCAGTTTCAACCGGGCGGCGACCGCGCTCTACCTCTCCCAGCCCTCGCTCTCCCAGGCGATCCGGGCCCTGGAGCGGGACCTGGGCAGCGACCTGTTCCACCGGATCGGCCGCCGGGTCGTCCTCACCGAGGCCGGTTCGGCGCTCATCGAGCCGGCCCGGGCCGCGGTCCGCGGCCTGGAACTGGCGCGGGCGAGCGTGGAGTCGGTGCACGGGCTTCGCACCGGCCGGGTGGAGATCGCGGCGATGCCGTCCCAGGCCGTCGCCCCGCTCACCGGGATGATCAGCCGCTTCCACCGGGCCCATCCAGGTGTGTCGGTGACCGTACGGGCCGCGTTCACCCCCCGGGACGTGACCGAGATGGTGCGCACGGGGGTGGCGGAGCTGGGGCTGCTGGCCACCCCTGACGCGCTCCCCGACGCGGATGTCCGCACCCACCCCCTCCCGGAGCAGCGGTTCGTGCTGCTGGCGCCCCCGGACGGCCCCTTCGCCCCCGACACGACGGTGGTGGACAGGAAGGACCTCGCCGGGCACCGGCTGATCGTCGGGCAGCAGGGCACCGGGATGCGCCGGTACGTCGACGGCCTGATCGCCGCGGGGGTGGAGGTGACCCTCGCCGTCGAGACCGAGCACCGGGTGGCGATCCTGCCGCTGGTCCTGGCGGGCGCGGGCCTCGCGGTGGTCACCGACGCCTGGCGGGAGCTGGCCGGGCAGGCGGGCGTCCGGGTGCTGGACCTGGAGCCTCGTACGAGCCTGCGGGTGACGCTGGTGAGCCGGCGCGGCGCGACGACCCCGTCGGCGGAGGCGTTCCTGCGCACGGCACTGGCGGAGGATCCGGAGACGGCCCCCTGATAAGGGCTGCCTATAAGGCACATGGGCAGCCGGTCTTGGACGCGCCCCACGAACCGTTGCTGCAATCCCTCCCATGGAGAAGCACCGCATCGCCCTGATCCCCGGCGACGGCATCGGCGCCGAGGTCGTCCCCGCGGCCCGCCGTGTGCTGGACGCCGTCGCCGCCCGCCACGGCATCGCCCTCACCTACGACACCTTCGACTGGTCCTGCGAGCGCTATCTCGCCGAGGGCGCGATGATGCCGGCCGACGGCCTCGACCGGATCCGCGGGCACGACGCGATCCTGCTCGGCGCGGTCGGCTACCCCGGGGTCCCGGACCATGTCTCGCTGTGGGGCCTGCTGATCCCGCTCAGGCGCGGCTTCCAGCAGTACGTGAACCTGCGCCCGATCCGCGTCTTCGAGGGCGTGACCAGCCCGCTGCGCGAGGCCCGGCCGGGCGACGTGGACTTCGTCGTCGTACGGGAGAACGTCGAGGGCGAGTACGGCGAGATCGGCGGGCGGCTGTACCGCGGTCTGCCGGAGGAGACGGCCGTGCAGGAGGCGGTGTTCACCCGCAAGGGCGTGACCCGGATCGTGGACTACGCCTTCGAGCTGGCCGCCGGCCGGTCCGGCCGGCTGACCTCGGCGACGAAGTCCAACGGGATCGTGCACACGATGCCCTTCTGGGACGAACTCGTCGCCGAACGCGCCGCCCTGCACCCGGAGGTGGCGTGGGACCAGGAGCACATCGACGCGCTGGCCGCGAAGTTCGTGCTCGACCCGGGCCGCTTCGACGTCGTCGTCGCCTCCAACCTGTTCGGTGACATCCTCAGCGACCTGGCGGCGGCGATCGCCGGCAGCATCGGCATCGCCCCGGCGGCCAATCTCAACCCCGAACGGGACTTCCCCTCCATGTTCGAGCCGGTGCACGGCTCGGCCCCCGACATCGCCGGGCGCGGCACGGCGAACCCGCTCGGTGCGATCTGGTCCGCCGCGATGATGCTGGACCACCTCGGCCACCCCGAGGCGGCCGGCACCGTCACCGACGCGATCGCCACGCTCCTGTCCACGACCCGGCTGCGCACCCCGGACCTCGGGGGCTCGGCGACCACGGCCGAGTTCACGGCGGGGATCGTCGACCTGCTGTGACCGGGACGCTCAGAGGTGGCCCTGGACGACTGACGCGCGGGACGGTCCCGGCCACGCCACAGGGCCGTCTCCGCCGGGGGTCAGGCGGCCGCCGACGGCTCCCGCGCGACCGGGAAACCCGCCGTCCGCAGCACCTGACGCCCGGCGTCCACGGCGAACACCTCGCAGCCCGGACGCGCGGCCGCCCACCCGACGCCCTCGGCGCCCATCGCGAAGGCGGCCGTGGCCACGGAGTCCGCCTCGGTCAGAGAGGAGGCGACGACCGTCAGGCTGAGCAGGCCGGTCGCCGGACGCCCGGTGCGGCCGTCGACGATGTGGTCGCCGCGCTCGTAGCGGGCGGAGGTGGCGACCGCCCCGTCGGTGAGTTCGAGGACCGTGCACAGCCGGTCGGCGTGCTCGGGGTGCCGTACCCCCACCCGCCAGGGCCCGCCGGAGGCGACCACGTCACCGCCGGCGTTCAGCACGAACCGCCGTGCCCCGGCCGCCGACAGCCCTTCCGCCGCCCGCTGCACCGACCAGCCCTTGACCACCGCGCACGGGTCGAGGCCCCGCCCCGGCAGCCGTACGTCGAACGCGCCCCCGGTCGCCAGCCGGTACTCCTCGCACAGCGCGAGCACCTCGGCGAGGTCCGGGCTCACCTCGGACCCGGCGAGCTCACCGCGGTCGAGCCGGGAGACCTCGCTGTCCGGCCGGAAGGGACTGAACCGCTCGTCGACCTCGCGCAGCCAGGCGAAGACGGCGTCGGCGGCCCCGGTGAAATCCCCTTCGTCGTCGACGCGGAGCGAGACCGGGAAGCCCATGACGTGTTCGACTCGGTGCACGATCAGCCCTTCGCGTCGATCGCGGCCTGGAGGGACTCCTTGTAGGCGTCGCTGGTGATCGTCGCACCGGACACGGTGTCGATGTCCGCGCTCTGCGCCTTCAGTGTCTCCGAGATCAGTACCGGCACCGCGGCGGTCGTCTGCGGATGGTTCGGCTGCTGGAGCATCGTCACCGCGGAGATCTTGTCGGCGGAGAAGGTCACCTGGACCTGCACCGGGCCCTTGTCGGTGTTGACGGTGGTGCCCTTGACGACGGTGCCGGAAGAGGTGCCCGAAGCGGTGGTCGAGGCGGCCGACGGCGTGGTGGCGGACTCAGGCGTGGCGGACTCGGCGGTGGCGGACGTCGTACCGCCGATCGACGGCTCGTAGCGCCAGACGGGGATCAGGCCCGCGATGCTCAGGGCGACGACAGGTATGGCTCGCTTCACGGTGTCTCTCTCATCCCGCCAGGCTGAAACGCTCGAAGTGGATCTGCGGCTTGGGCACGCCCAGGTCTCCCAGGGTGCGCAGCACCGCGTTCATCATCGGCGGCGGCCCGCACAGGAAGACGTCCCGGTCGGCGATGTCCGGCACCAGTCGGACCAGTTCGCGCGGGGCCAGCCTGTCGGGGACGGGCGGGCCGGTGACCAGGTGGAGTTCGGCGCCCTTGGCGACGGCGAGGTCACGGAGTTCGTCGTAGAGGACGGCGTCCCGGTCGGTGCCGACTCGGTAGATGACGACCGCGTGGCCTTCGAGGTCCTCCAGGAGCGCACGGATGGGGGTGACGCCGACCCCGCCGGCGATCAGCAGGGACTCGGACTTCCGGCGGTGCAGGGTGGTGAAGGCGCCGTAGGGGCCCTCGGCGAAGACGCGGGTGCCGACCCTGAGGTGGCGCAGCGCGGCGCTGCCGTCGCCGGCGGCCTTGGCGGTCAGGCGCAGGGTGCGGCCGTCGGGGGCGGCGGAGAGGGAGAAGGGGTTCGCCTGCCACCAGCGGTCCTTGGTCAGGAACCGCCACAGGAAGAACTGGCCGGCCTGCGCGCCCAGCTTGTCGAGGTCGCGGCCGGTGACGTGGACCGAGACCACGTTGTCCGACTCGGGGACGACGGCGGAGACCCGGAACTGGTGCCGGTAGTTGCGCCACAGCGGCAGGACCAGGCGGCCCAGGGCCACCGCGCCGAGCGCCACGCCCCACACCGCGTACCAGTACGTCTTCGCGGCGGACGACGAGGTGAAGGTCGTACCGACCGCGACCTGGTGGCTGAAGGCGAGGACCACGGCCACGTAGGTGTACAGGTGGACGAAGTGCCAGGTCTCGTAGGCGAGCCGGCGGCGGGCGTAGCGGGCCGAGACGGCGCCGACCACGACGATGATGCCGAACGCGACGACCGCGCGGAGCACGCCCTCGGTCGTCTCGGCGAGGTCGACGAGCTCGGAGACCGGGCCGACGCCCGCGCCGTCGGCGTAGCCGAAGCTGATGAAGACGGCGTGCGCGAGCAGCGTCCAGAGCAGGGCGAAACCGGTCCAGCGGTGCCAGGAGGTCAGCCGGTCCATGCCGATCCGGCGGTCCAGCCAGGGCAGCCGGGCCACCAGCACCAGCTGGAAGGCCATGACGAGGGCGCCGTAGAGACCGAAGAAGCGGCCGATGACGATCAGCGCGTTGGAGGCGAAGCCCGCCTGGGCGAAGAAGTAGGCGACCACGGCCGCGTTCGCGGCGAGCACGGCGTAAAGGCCCGTTCGGGCCACCACCCTGGGGCGTATCGCCGTGGGGGGCGCAGGGGGTGATTGGACGGTCGTCACGGGTGCGCAGCTCCTTGATCGGATCCTGGGAGTCGAGCTTCACCCGCCACTGCTGTCGTTTTCCTGTCGGCCGACTTTCAACTCGTTATCGATGTGTTCTCTGTGCGAGCACGGGTCTGGCGTCCACGGCCGGGTGGCGCAGTATGAGCGGGTGGAAAAAGTACGACTCCTCGTCGTGGACGACGACCCGCCGATCGCCGACCTGGTCGCGACGGTCGCGCGGTACGAGGGCTGGGAGGCGGTCACCGCGTACTCGGGTGAGGACGCGCTGGCCAGGGCCGCCGAGTTCCGGCCGGACATCGTCGTGCTCGACCTGATGCTGCCCGATCTCGACGGCTTCGGTGTGCTCGACCGGCTGCGGCACTCCGGGACGATGGTGCCGGTGGTGTTCCTCACGGCGCGCGACGGGGTCGCGGACCGGGTCGCGGGGCTGACCCGGGGCGGGGACGACTACCTGGTCAAGCCGTTCGCGGTGGAGGAGCTGATGGCCCGGCTGCGCACGGTGCTGCGGCGCAGCGCGGGGCCCGGCTTCCAGCGCTCGGTGCTCCGGGTCGCCGACCTGACGATGGACGAGGACACCCGCGAGGTCCGCCGCGGCGACCGGCTGCTCTCGCTGACCCCGACCGAGTTCGAGGTGCTGCGCTACCTGATGCGCAAGTCGCCGACCGTGCTCACCAAGGCGCAGATCCTCGACCACGTGTGGGAGTACGGCTTCGGCGGCCGTTCGAACGTGGTGGAGCTGGTCGTCAGTCGGCTGCGCCGCAAGATGGACGAGGCCGGCGGGGAGTCGCTGATCCACACCGTGCGCGGTTTCGGGTACGTCATCCGGCAGCAGGCCGCGGAGTGACCGGCCGGTTCCGGACGGGCCTGGCGCGGATCGGCCGGCTGCGGCGCTCGTACCGGGCCATGCGCCTGGGTACCCGGCTGGCGCTGGGGCTCGGGGCGCTGGCGCTGGTGGTGTTCGCGGTCGTCGGCTCGGCGCTGACGATGTACATGCGGGACTACCTGTCGGCCCAGCTGGACGACCAGCTGGGGCTGGCCCAGGTCGCCCAGTCCAAGAGCATCGCGCAGAACGGCACGCTCCAGGGCAAGAAGTACTACCACTGGTACTACGCCGTGTACGACGTCTCGCACGGCACCCCGGTGCTGCGCAAGCCGGAGGAGAGCAGTGACCTGCCCGCGGACATCGCCCCGCTCACCTCGGTGGCGAAGGCGCAGATCGCGGCGGGCACCGAGGTACTGCGCACCAAGGACCTGACCGGGGAGGGCGAGTACCGGCTGCGCGGCTGCGAGGTGGAGCCGGGCGTGGTGCTGGTCAGCGGGGCGCCGACGGACAGCATCGGCAACACGGTTCGGCAGCTGGTCACGGTCCAGGTGGTCGCCTTCGGACTGGCGCTGCTGGCGCTGGTGGTGTTCGGCCGCCGGCTGCTGCGGCACGGTCTCGAACCGCTGAGCGACATGGCGCACACGGCTCATGGCATCGCCTCGCACAACCTGACGGAGTCGGCGGCCCGGCTGCCGCTGCGCGCGGCGAAGCGGGGCGGCGGGCCGGAGGTCGAGGAGCTGCGCACCGCGTTCAACACGATGCTCGAACACATCGACCACTCCCTCGCCGTCCGCGCCGAGGCCGAACAGCGGCTGCGCCGGTTCGTGGCGGACGCCTCGCACGAGCTGCGCACCCCGCTGATGTCGGTACGCGGCTACGCCGACCTCTTCCAGTACGCCGCCGCCAACGAGCCCGGGGAACGCGACCGCCATCTGGCCCGGCTGCGTGCGGAGGCCGCCCGGATGGGCATCCTCCTCGACGACCTGCTGCTCCTCGCCCGCCTTGACGCGGCCGAGGTGGAGACCCCGCTGCGGCTGGAGGACGCCGACCTGACGGAGCTGGTCCGGGAGGCCGCCGACGCCTTCCGCGCCGCCCACGCCGACCATCCCCTGACGGTGACCGCCGGCCCGGACCCGGTCCCGGTCCGCCTCGATCCGGTCCGTATCCGCCAGGTGCTGGACAACCTCCTCACCAACGCGGCCGTGCACACGCCCACCGGCACCCCGGTCTCCGTGACGGTCGCCGTCACCGCCGGCTCGGCGTCGGTGAGCGTCACCGACCACGGCCCCGGCATCCCGGACGGCGACCGCGCCCGGGTCTTCGACCGCTTCTACCGTGTCGACAAGGCCCGCAGCCGCGACCGCGGCGGCAGCGGGCTCGGCCTGTCGGTGGCCCGGGCGCTGGTGGAGGCGCACGGCGGGACCATCGGACTGGGCGAGGGCCCCGCGGCCGGCACGGTGTTCACACTGACGCTGCCCAGGAAACCGGCCGCTGCCCGTACCGCCGGCTAGCTCTCCTCCGCCGCGTCCTCCGCGCCCGGGCCGAATCCGCCCTGCCGGGGGTGCGGGCGCGCTGCCAGCACCGCGACGTCGTCCTCGGCGTGGCGGGCGTCGAGGCGGGTGAGGATGGACTCCAGCAGGCTGTCGACGCCGGCGGCGGGGGTGAAGCGGAGGTCGGCGAGGCGGTGCAGGGAGCGGTCGATGTCCTCGCCGCGGTGTTCCACCAGGCCGTCGGTGAAGAGCACCAGCGCCTCGTCGGGTTCGAGCCGGTGGGTGGCCGACTCGTAGCCGCCGAAACCGGTGCCCAGGGGCGGGCCGACGGGGACCTGCAGGAGTGCGGTACGGCCTCCCCTGGTGATCAGCGCGGGCGGCAGATGGCCGGCGCTGGCCAGGGTGACCTGCCCACGGCCCGGGTCGACGCGCACGAGCAGGCAGGTGGCGGGTCTTCGGTCCGCCTCGGTGGCGGCGATGTCGTCCATCTGGCGCAGCACCCGGTGCGGGGGCAGCTCGGAGGAGGCGATGTAGCGCAGTGAGGACCGGTAGGCGTTCATGTCGACGGCGGCCTCCAGCCCGTGGCCCATCACGTCGCCGACGACGAGCAGCGTGCGCCCGAAGTGCAGCCGTACGGTCTCGCACCAGTCGCCGCCGACCAGCACCCGCCCGCCGGCCGGGAGGTAGCGGATGGCCACGTCCAGGTTGGGGTGCGGCCGGCCGGGCTCGGCGAGCAGGGCGCGTTGCAGGTCACCGGCGGTGCGGTTGACCTGCTCGTACTCGCGGGCGTGCCGGATGTGGGAGGCGGCGCGTTCGGCGAGCAGGGCGAGCAGTTCGGCCTCCGCGGGGGCGAAGGCGACGCCCTCGCGGGCGCAGACCAGGACACCGTACTGGTCGGAGCCGCTGGTCAGGGGCGCGCACAGGGCCGGGCGGGTACGGCTGCCGACCGGACGGGACAGCCAGGGGTCCGCCCAGTGGCCGGCCGCCGGGGTGCCCGCGTCCCGGGCCACCGCGGTGGCCCAGCGGGCGTCGGGCAGCAGATCGGCGTCGCCGGTGATCGACTCGTAGCCGGAGACGGTGTCGCCGACGCGCCGCATCACGGCCGCGCTCCCGCCCACCAGCCGTACCGCCGCCCGGGTCAGTTCCGTACAGGTGGTGGACTCGTCAAGGCTCGTGCCGATGCCGGCCGCGGCCGTGCGCAACGCCCGCAGCGGCGCGGAGGGGTCGGCGCCCGTCGTACGCCCGCCCTGTCCGCCCGGGCCGTCGGCGGACGCGGGTCCCCGGCGGGACTGGAACCATCGCGCGACACCCGACACCCTCACAGAATCTCAAACAGCCCCGTTCCGGGCACCAGCCGGCTGCGTGTCCCCCCTCCCCGACGGCACCACGGTGTTCGCCGCGGTCCCGGCGGGCCTGGACGTCGCGGGCGGCCTGGTGGTTGTCGCCACCCGCCGCCGGGCCTCCGGGCCCGCCTGAGGACGGGCCCGGCCGGACTCAGCTCTCGTCGGCGGTCAGCCGCAGCGAGATCGAGTTGATGCAGTACCGCTGGTCGGTCGGGGTCGCATACCCCTCACCCTCGAACACGTGCCCGAGGTGCGAGCCGCAACGCGCACAGCGCACCTCGGTGCGGACCATCCCGTGGGCACGGTCCTCGACCAGCTCGACCGCGTCGGTGTCCTTCGGGTCGTAGAAGCTCGGCCACCCGCAGTGGGACTCGAACTTCGTGCCGGAGGTGAACAGCTCGGCACCGCAGGCGCGACAGGAGTACACGCCCTTGGTCTTGGTGTCGGTGTACTCACCCCTGAAGGCCGGCTCGGTCGCCGCCTGGCGCAGCACGGCGTACTCGGCCGGCGACAGCTCCGCCCGCCACTGCTCGTCCGGCTTCTCGACGTCGTACGACATGACTCTCAGCCCCTCACTTCACCAGGCGTTCCAGGATCCTCGGGCCCAGGTCGGTCACATCGCCCGCGCCCATGGTGAGAACCAGATCACCGGGCTTCGTCATTCCCGCGACCACGGCGGGAACCTCGTCCTTGTCGTGCACGGCGGTGACGTCGGCGCCCGCGCCTCGCGCCGCCTCGATGATCAGCTCGCTGGTGACCCCGGGGATCGGGTCCTCGCGGGCCGGGTAGATGTCGAGGACGACCGAGGCGTCCGCGAGGGCCAGCGCGTCGCCCATCTCCTTGCCCAGCTCCTGGGTGCGGGAGAACAGGTGCGGCTGGAAGACGACCAGGATCCGGGCGTCCCCGCCTGCGGATCGCATGGCCTCCAGGTCGGCGGTCATCTCGGTCGGGTGATGGGCGTAGGAGTCGATGACCTGGACACCGGCCGCCTCGCCCTTGAGCTGGAGGCGCCGCTTCACTCCGGTGTACGCGGCCAGGGCGGGTGCGAGTTCGGCGGCCGGGACCCCGAGGGCCACGCCGGCGGCCAGCGCGGCGACGGCGTTGTGCGCGTAGTGCCGTCCGGGGACCGACACCGCGAAGGTCAGCTCGGTCCCGTCCAGCAGGACGGTGACCTCGCTCTTCAGGCCCTGCGGTACGACGGACAGCACCCGGACGTCGGCGTCCGCCGCCTCGCCGTACGTCACGGTCCGCACCTTGCCCGCCAGCCGCCGGGTCAGCTCGCGCGCCCCCTCGTGGTCGGCGTTGACCACCAGCGTGCCGCCGGGCACGATCCGGCCGGCGAAGGTCTCGAAGGACTCGTAGATCTCTTCCATCGAGGCGTAGTTGGCGTGGTGGTCGAGCTCCACGTTGAGGACGATGGCGACCTCGGGCGCGTACTTGTGGAAGCTGCGGTCCGACTCGTCCGCCTCGGCGACGAAGATCTCGCCCTCCCCGTACAGGGCGTTGGAGCCGGGGGCGTCGAGATCGCCGCCGATGGCGTACGAGGGGTTGCGGCCCAGCGCGGTCAGGGACACCGCGAGCATGGACGTGGTGGTGGTCTTGCCGTGGGTGCCGGCGACCGCGATCGGACGCAGGCCGTCCATCAGGGCGGCGAGGGCGTCCGAGCGGTGCACCACCGGGATGCCCAGCTCGGCCGCGCGGGCCAGCTCGGGGTTGTCCTTCCGGATCGCCGACGACACGACGACACAGCTGGCGTCGTCGGCCAGGTGCCCGGCCGCGTGCCCGATGTGCACGGTGACGCCGAGCGCCCGCAGCGCCTCGGCGGTCTCCGACTCCTTGGCGTCGCTCCCGGCCACCTCGGCCCCGCGCTGGGCGAGGATCTTGGCGATCCCCGACATCCCGGCGCCGCCGATCCCGATGAAGTGCGGTCGCTCCATGGCGGAAGGAAGGCCGGGTGCCATGTGTTTCTCCCAGAGACGGTGACGTGCGAAAGCGTGCCTAGCCTATGTGCTGGAGCACGGGCACCTTTGCAGGGGACGCGAGCCCCGCCAACCCAAAGGGGCGCGGGGAACTGCGCGACAAGCCACGACGAAGCCGCACCCGCCGACACACCGCACCCCTTCGGCGCCTACGCCTTGCTGTGCGAGAACAACTTCAGCACCGGCACCCCCACCTTGTGCCGCGCCCGGGACGCCCAGTCCCGGTGGAAGAACTCCTCCACGTAGTGCGGATCGGTCAGCACGATCACCTCGTCCGCGCCCACCTCTTCCACCAGCTTCCGCAGCGCGTCCAGCGGGTGGTCCTCGACCATCCGCCCCTCCGCCGTGCTCCCCGCCGCCCGCAGGGCCGTGAGGGACACGTCCAGCGCCTGCTCGGCCGGCCCCTTCGCCGCATCGCCCTCCGGCGTCTCCCGCTCGCGGGCGGCCTCGTCGAGTTCGCCGAGTGCGATGTCGTCGATGGCACGCAGCAGGCGGTCCGCCTGGTCGCCGCGCGGCTGGAGCAGCACGTGGAAGGCGACCTGCTCGTCTCCGTGCAAGGTGGTGACGAACTCCACGTCGGCGGACGTCAGGGCCTTCTCGATCATCAGAACGCTTGTGAACACCCGGCGCCTCTTCTCCTTGGAGGGTCGCTGCGGCCCTCTGTCCTCCGTGGGGCCCAGCACCCCTGCGGAAACCATCCTGCCCCGTGATCGCACGGGTACTGCCGGATTCAGTTTGCCCGCCGGAAGCTAAGCGGAACGGGATATTCCGCTGATGTCAGGACCGGCGATAGCGACCGAACAGGAATCCGGCCTCTTCCAGGAGGGACACTAGTTCGAAGCGTCGGGGTACGGCGACACCGGGTCCCCCGGCGATCCGCTGCGCGTCGCCCGCCGTGAGCATCGGGGAGATCGTCAGACACAGCTCGTCGAGGACACCGGCGGCGATGAACTGCCCGAGCAGCCGGGGGCCGCCCTCGGTGAGCAGCCGGGTGTGGCCGAGGCCGGCGAGGGCGCGGACCGCGCGGGCGGGGTCGACGCCGGCGCCGTCACCGGCGATCACCACCCGGGCGCCGGCCTCCTCGGCGGCGGCGACACGGTCGGGGGCGGCCGCCGCGCCGGTCAGGATGAGCGTGGGCACGAGGGGCGAGGTGAACAGCGGGAGCGAGAAGTCCAGGTCGAGGCTCGCGGTGACGACGGCGACCGCGGCGACCCTGGCCTGGCCCGCCGCAGCCCGGGCCCCGGCGAACTCAGCACGCTCGCGCGCCGGCCGATACCCCTCCTGCCGTACCGTTTCCGCCCCCACGACGACGACGTCCGCGAGCCCTCGCAGGGTGCCGAAGATCCGCATGTCGGCCGCACCGGAGATGGGCTGCGAACGCCCTTCGTGCTGACCGGCCCCGTCGAGCGTGGACACCATGTTGGCCCGCAGCCAGACCTCCCGCCCGGCGGACTCGGGATAGGCATAGGCAAGCGCCAACTCGCCAAGCCCCCACTCCCGATCGACCAAACCGGAACCGGAACCCCTCACCCCGCCAAAAGCCGGGCCATCCCCGTCCACCTCTCCACCCTGCGAACCGGAACCACCCGCCCCGCCACCGGGCCGCGCCCCCTCGCCCGGACCACCGGAGACACCGGCCCCGCCCCCAAGCCCCGCCCCCTCGGCCGAACCGCCGGAGGCATCCGCCCCGCCCCCCGGCCCCGCCCCCTCGGCCGAACCGCCGGAGGCCTGGGCTGTTGTTTGTTCGGTCACAGGGAACAGGCGTCGCATGTCGTGCAGTGTGGCACGGCAACTAGCATGGGTGACCGTGTCGTCTTCTCCCGCCGCATCCGAGGTCAGCCCCATAGCCGACGCGGCCCCGCTGTCCCTGTGCGCCCGTTCGCCGCACGTCCCCGCGGACCGGCTGGTCGCCGAGATGGTGCCGCCGCCCCGTTTCGACTCGGTCCGCTTCGCCACCTACATCCCGGACCCGAACCAGCCGAGCCAGACCGAGGCCGTACGGGTTCTGGAAGAGTTCGCCGGCGGTCTCGGCGGGGCGCACGCAGTGGCCGGCGGGAGGCGCGGTTTCTTCGGCTTCGGGAGGAGCAGGGCGGCCAAGGTGCCCGCCGGGCCCCGCGGGGTCTATCTCGACGGCGGGTACGGCGTCGGCAAGACCCACCTGCTCGCCTCGCTCTGGCACGCCACCCCGGCCGAGCCCGCGCTGAAGGCGTTCGGCACCTTCGTGGAGCTGACCAACCTGGTCGGCGCCCTCGGCTTCCAGCAGACCGTGCAGACCCTCTCCGGCCACCGCCTGCTGTGCATCGACGAGTTCGAACTGGACGACCCCGGCGACACCGTCCTGGTGTCGACGCTGCTGGGCCGGCTGGTGGACGCCGGTGTCGCGCTCGCCGCCACCTCCAACACCCTGCCCGGCAAGCTCGGCGAGGGCCGGTTCGCGGCCGCCGACTTCCTGCGCGAGATCCAGGGCCTGTCGGCCCACTTCCGCGCCCTGCGCATCGACGGCGAGGACTACCGCCACCGCGGCCTGCCCGCGGCGCCGGCGCCGTACTCCGACGAACAGGTGACGAAGGCGGCGTACGCGACCCCGGGCGCCTCGCTCGACGACTTCCCGCACCTCCTGGACCACCTGGCCAAGGTGCACCCCAGCCGGTACGGCGCGCTGACCGACGGCGTGGCGGCCGTCTGCCTGACGGACGTCCAGCCGGTGCCGGACCAGTCGACCGCGCTGCGGCTCGTGGTCCTCGCGGACCGGCTCTACGACCGCGAGGTCCCGGTCCTGGCCTCCGGGATGCCCTTCGACAAGCTGTTCAGCGAGGAGATGCTGAACGGCGGCTACCGGAAGAAGTACTTCCGCGCGATATCCCGGCTCACCGCCCTGGCCAGGGACGCCAAGGGGCTCGTGGCCGCCGGCTAGGCCCCGCCGGCCGCCCCCTATGTGATCAAGCTCCCCAGGTCAAGAGCCTGATCAGGCCACACCACCGGCACTTTTCACGCTCTCTTCGGCTCGCAACACCGAGTTAACCCTGCAAACAACTTTGCAGGGTTAACGTGTTTCTTGACCAACCATTGACCTGTGCTTGGTGCACACAAGAGGCGTGAACTGCCGCGAGGGGGGCTCATGTTCCGAGGTACGACGGCCCGGACCGTGCTCTCGCTCCTGGCCGCCGCCCTGCTCGCCGTCCAGTTCTTCGCGCCTACGGCAACCTTCGCAGCCGCGCACACCCTCAGTCATGTCGAGGCCAAAGCCCAGTCCGGCCCGCACCCCTCGGCGAAGGTCGTGCGCGACGGCTCGCACACCCTCCGCGACCACGGTCGCTGCGGCGAGCCCCCCAGCCCGCCGCAGACCGCCGACCGCCATCGCAGCGCCACCGTCGGCTGGGCGGACGACCGTCCGTCCACCGCGCGCCACACCGAGGCCATACGCGCCTCGGTGCCTCCCGCAGCCAGGCACCACGGCACGTCAAGAGCATCGAGAGCCCACTCACCGGCCACGCTTCAGGTCTTCCGCTGCTGACGGGACGGGCTCTGCCCCGGGGCTCTCCATGCCCTTCATCCCCCCACAAACGTCGTGCAAGCCCGACGCGCTGCTGTAGCGCGCCAGGAGGAATCCACACACCATGCAGCCCCTCATCGACAACGCCCGTACGTTCGGACAGCGCCCTGAGGAGTTCGCCAGACTCGCCGAAGGCCAGTCCCCGCAGGTGCTCTTCATCACCTGCTCCGATTCCCGGGTCGTCCCGGCCCTGATCACCGGCGCCCGCCCGGGCGAGCTCTTCGAGCTGCGCACCGCGGGCAACATCGTCCCGCCGTACGCCTCGGTCCACCCCACCAGCGAGGCGGCCACCATCGAGTACGCCGTGGAGGTGCTCGGCGTCCGCGACATCGTCGTCTGCGGGCACTCGCACTGCGGTGCCGTCGGAGCGCTGGTGCGCGGCGACGACCTGACCGCCGTACCCGCCGTCCGGGACTGGCTGGCGAGTGCCGAGCCACGCCCGACCGGGGCGGTCGAGGACCCGGCCGTGGCCGAGGGCGTGCAGAGCCATGTGCTCGCCCAGTTGCTGCGGCTGCGCTCCTACCCGTTCATCGACAGGAAGCTGGCGGAGGGCGAACTGACCCTGCGCGGCTGGTACTACGAGGTCCACACCGGTGCCGTGCGCGAACACCGCGCCGAGACCGACGCGTTCGAGACCCTGTGAGCGTCGCGATGACCAAGTTCCCCCACATCAAGTTCCCTTACATACGGCAGGACTTCGCCGCCTCTCTCGTCGTCTTCCTGGTCGCGCTCCCGCTGTGCGTGGGCGTGGCCGTCGCCTCCGGTGTCCCGGCCGAACTCGGCCTGGTCACCGGCATCGTGGGCGGTCTCGTCACCGGGCTGCTGCGGGGCAGCAGCCTTCAGGTGTCGGGGCCGGCCGCCGGTCTGACCGTGCTCGTCTTCGAGGCGGTGCGGGAGTTCGGACTGCCGCTGCTCGGGGTGATCGTGCTGGCCACCGGCGTCCTGCAGATCACCATGGGCGTCCTGAAGCTGGGGCGCTGGTTCCGGGCCATCTCGGTCTCGGTCGTCGAGGGCATGCTGGCCGGAATCGGCCTGGTGCTGATCGCCGGCCAGCTGTATCCGGCACTCGCCGCCAAGGCCCCCGAGTCCGGCCCCGGCAAGATCGCCGGGCTGCCCGGGGCGTTTCTGGACGCCCTCGGGGACGGCGGGGCGCTGGCCTCGCTCGCCCTCGGCGCGGGCACGATCGCGGTCCTGGTGCTGTGGAAGTACACCCCGGCGAAGGTGCGGAAGGTCCCCGGACCGCTGGCCGCCGTCGGCCTCGCCACCCTGGCCGCCTTCGTCCTGAGCCTTCCGGTGGCCACCGTCGAGGTGCACGGGCTGCTGGGTTCCGTCCAGCCGCCGCCGCTGAGCGCCTTCGGCGAACTGGCGGGCGTCGGGCTGATCGGCACGATCGTCGCGTTCACACTGATCGCGTCGGCCGAGTCGCTGTTCAGCGCGGCGGCCGTGGACCGGTTGCACGACGGTCCGCGCACCCGGTACAACCAGGAGCTGATCGCCCAGGGCGCGGGCAACGCGCTCTGCGGGGTGCTCGGCGCGCTGCCGATGACCGCGGTGATCGTGCGCAGCGCGGCCAACGTCCAGGCGGGCGCCCGCACCAAGGCGTCCCGGGTGCTGCACGGCGTCTGGCTGCTGCTGTTCGCGGCCCTGCTGCCGGGAGTGCTGGGGTACATACCGATCCCGGCGCTCGCCGGAATCCTGGTCCACTCGGGCGCCAAGCTGATCCCGGTGCGCGCGCTGGCCGTGCTGTGGCGCGAACACCGGGGCGAGGCGCTCATCCTCGTCGTCACGGCGGTGTCGATCGTCGCGGTGAGCATGTTCGAGGGCGTCCTGATCGGGCTCGCCCTGTCGATCGTCAAGACGGCCTGGGAGGCCTCGCACCTCAAACTGGAGGTCGTCGACAAGGGCTCGGGGCCGGTCGACGCCTACCTGTCGGGCAACGCGACCTTCCTGCGGCTGCCGAAGATCCTCGACAGCCTGGAGGCGCTGCCCCAGGACCGCCCGATCCGGGTGGACCTCTCCGGGCTGCACCACCTCGATCACGCCTGCCGGACCGCACTGGAGAGCTGGGCCGAGCGGCACAGCGACGCGGGCACCGAGCCGGTGAAGGTCACGGCCGTCTGAACCGGCGGCCGCCCCGGGCCGGGATGCCGACGCCCCTCGGCATCCCGGCCCGGACCTGCTCCCCGGCGGCCGTGGCCCCTACCCTCCCGCCGGGCATATCGTTACAGCAACAGACATACCGGACCTCTTTACCTGGGGGTCGTGATGGTTCAGGAGTTGCTGGTCGCGGTGGTGGCGGCGCTGTGCTTCGGCGCGCTGTACCTGGCCGCCGGCGCGCGGGTCGTCAAGCAGTACGAGCACGGCGTGCTGTTCCGGCTCGGCCGGGTCACGGGTGACGTACGGACACCCGGCTTCAATCTGGTGATCCCGTTCGTGGACCGGCTGTACAAGGTCAACCTGCAGATCGTCACGCTGCCGGTCCCCGCCCAGGAGGGCATCACCCGCGACAACGTGACCGTGCGCGTGGACGCAGTCGTCTACTTCCGGGTGGTCGACGCGGTGAGCGCGCTGGTCAAGGTCGAGGACTACAAGTTCGCCGTCTCGCAGATGGCCCAGACCTCGCTGCGCTCCATCATCGGCAAGAGCGACCTCGACGACCTGCTCTCCAACCGCGAGCAGCTCAACCAGGGCCTGGAGCTGATGATCGACAGCCCGGCCGTGGGCTGGGGCGTGCAGGTGGACCGGGTAGAGATCAAGGACGTGTCCCTGCCGGACACGATGAAGCGCTCGATGGCCCGCCAGGCCGAGGCCGACCGGGAGCGCCGGGCCCGGATCATCAACGCCGACGCCGAGCTCCAGGCCTCGAAGAAGCTGGCGGAGGCGGCCCAGCAGATGGCGGCCACCCCGTCGGCCCTGCAACTGCGGCTGCTGCAGACGATCGTGGCGGTGGCCGCCGAGAAGAACTCGACGCTGGTCCTGCCGTTCCCGGTGGAGCTGCTGCGGTTCCTGGAGCGGGCCGGCGGGCCGCAGCCGGGGCCGAACGGCGAGGCCCCGGCCGGGATCACCGAGAGCACCCTGCGGACAGGGCCGCCGCCCGGGTGACCCGGCGCCGTGCCGTCCGCCGCGCCACCCCTGAAAATCGGACATTCCGACCTACGTTCATACGGTGATCCGACTAGTACGCCGTCTTACCGGTACGACCGCCGTATGCGTCGCCCTGGGCGCCGCGCTCGCCGCCTGTGGCACCACCGAGGCACCCCACGCCGGCCCCCCGGCTCCCGCCAGGGCCTCCTCCTCCGCCACCCCGCCGCCCACGCTCACCCCCGGCCCCGGCGGTGCGGCGCCCGTCTTCATGAACGGTCCGCGCACCCTGGGCAAGACCGTCGCCCTCACCTTCGACGCCGACATGACCGCCGACCAGGGGCCGCGCGCGGCCGCGGGCGAGCACTTCGACAACCCGGCGCTGATCGCGACCCTACGCGCGCTGAAGGTGCCGGCCACGATCTTCATGACCGGCCGCTGGGCCGACGAGTACCCGGCCCAGGCACGCTCCCTCGGCCGCGACCCGCAGTTCGAGGTCGCCAACCACTCCTACAGCCACTACGCCTTCACCGGCGACTGCTACGGCCTGCCGACCGTCTCCGCCGCGAACATGAAGTCGGACGTGGAGCGCGCCTACGCCGCGCTGCTCCGCGCCGGGGTACCGCACCCGATGCCGTACTTCCGGTTCCCCGGCGGGTGTTACGACCGGCAGGCGCTGCGCGCGGTCGGCGCGCTCGGGGTCACCGCGGTGCAGTGGGACGTGGTGAGCGGGGACGCGTTCGCGACGGACGCCGACGCGGTGGCCAAGCAGGTGCTGGACGGGGTGAAGCCCGGTTCCGTGGTCGTCATGCACTGCACCCGCAGCGCCGCCCCGACCACCGAGCAGGTGGTCAGGACCGTCGTACCGGAGCTGCGCAAGCGGGGCTTCCGGTTCGTGAAGGTGTCCGAGCTGATCGGGGAGACGCCCGGTCACCGGTGACCGTCCTACGCTGGAGGTATGAGCGACGAGGGCTACTGCACGATCACCGGGGCCGCGCAGCCGCCGACGGCGGACGGTCCGCCGTACGCGGAGTGTGTGCTGTGCCGGGAGCCGACCGAGTACCCGGAGTCGTACAAGGGCATCACCATGTGCCCCCGGTGCGAGTGGCAGGAGGCGCAGCGGACCGCCTGTTCAGGGTGAGCGGCGGCCGTTGAGAGCGCAGGCCATGGCGAAGGCCGCGGTGGTGAGCAGGGCCGCCGCGGCCACCGGCAGCGGGGAGACCGGGATCCGGCCGGACTCCGAACCGGTGACCAGGCCGCTGACGGCCGCGTGCGCCGGGGAGCCCGCGGCCACCATCGAGAACAGCGCGGCCAGCAGCATCGCGGGCACCGCCCGGCCCGGCGAGCGCAGCAGCGGCCGGTTGGTGAGCGCGCCGACGGCGCTGCCGAGCAGCGCGCAGGCAAGGGTCGCGAGGAGACCGGCGGCACCGGCCCGCAGGGGTGGTACGGGGAGCCGGTGGTCGTTGGTGGCGTGCCGGCTGATCACCGTCACGACGAGGGTGGCCGCGGTGCCGAGCAGCGCGGCGGCGAAAAGTGCGGTGAGCAGGGCTGCCAGATGGGCCCTGGCCGGGCCGCGCGCCGCGGTGACACAGGCGCGGGCGGCCGGCGGTTCGCCGGTGACACAGATCCGTACCAGCCAGGCGGCCACCGGCACCAGCGCGGCGGCCGTGTAGCCGAGCGAGTCCAGCACCGGCTGACCGCTCTGCACGCCCACGCCCAGGAACGCGGCGTACAGGATCACCGGGGGCAGCCAGCGCTGGGAGCGCAGGAGGAGAGCGGTCTGGTAGCGCAGGAGTGCGGTCATGGGCGGTCTTTCTCGTCCGGTGGGACGTCCGGGGGACTGACGGAGACCACATGCCAGGGCGGGTGGGCCGTGAGGAGGGCACGCAGCACCACGTCCGAGTGGGACGCGGGAACCGTAAGACGGTAGGTGCCGGGGGCCGGTTCCTCGGCCGAGGCCGCCGTGCGGGTCGCGTCGGCGGGCAGCCGGCCGCCGGCCGGGCCCCGGACGGTGACGGCGGTGAGCGGGCCGACGGGTGAAGGCGCCTGGTCGGTACGGGGTCTGAGGGTGCCGTCGACGACCTGGTGGATCGCGTCGGGCGCGCCCGCGAGGCGCCGGGGATCGTGGTCGACGAACACGACGGCGCCCCCGGCGGCGGTGCGCTCGGCCACGGCCCGCTCCAGTTCGGCGCGGGCCTCGGCGTCGAGGCCGGTCCACGCCTCGTCGAGGACGAGGAGTTCGGGGTCGGCGAGCAGTGCCTGGGCGACCGCGACCTTCTGGCTGGTGCCCTTGGAGAGCTGGGCCATGGGGGTGACCGCGTAGGCCGCGGCGCCGAACCGCTCCAGCCAGGTCGCTGCGCGGGCGGCGGCCGACCGGCGGGAGAGGCCGTGGACGGTGCCGAGATGGGTGAGATAGCCGGAGGGGGTGAAGGGGAGGGCCGAGGGGAAGCGCTCGGGCACGTACGCGGTGCGGGGGCGGCCGGTGATGCGGCCCTCGGTGGGGGCGTCTATGCCGGCGACGAGGCGGAGCAGGGTGGACTTGCCGGTGCCGTTCGCTCCCTCCACGCGGGTGAGGGAGCCGGGGGTGATGGTGAGGTCGACGCCTCGTAACACCCAGGGGCCGCGTATGCCGTAGCGGCGGCCTACGCGGGCCAGTTCAAGATCACGGTGCATGGGGACATTGTCGTGCGGGATCGGGGTGGTGTGTTTCGGTTGTGCGCGGTCTGCGGGTGGGTGGGGGCCGTTCGCGCAGTTCCCCGCGCCCCTTATAGGTTGGCTGGTGTGAGCGAAGTTCCCACGCAGCCCAGCGACAGTCCCTTCCAGTCGGAGCCCACCAAGCGCGACAAGGCACCTCAATTCGTGTTGCCGCTCGTCGTACGAATCGAAAAGGCCGCTCCTCCAGCCCGCACCGACGCTCTTGAGACCGCTGCTCGGGCCGTGCTGGCCATGCTCAGTGATGGGCGGGCCCTCGGGGACGGGGAGTGGGCGCAGGCCGTGCGGGACTGGGAGGACGCGCGGATCCGGAAGGTCGTGCGGCGGGCGCGGGGGGCCGAGTGGCGGCGGGCCGGGGAGCTGCCCGGGATCACCCTCACGGGGAAGTCCGCCGAGGTACGGGTGTTTCCGCCCGTTCCCCTGGACGGGTGGCCCAGGGAGCTGGCCAAGTTGCAGGTGTCAGGGACCGAGTTGGACGATCCGGAGCCGCCCGTGGGCGCCGACCGGACCGGGCCTGTGCTGTGGCTGAACCCGGAGTTGGAGATGTCGGCAGGCAAGGCGATGGCGCAGGCCGGGCACGGGGCCCAACTGGCCTGGTGGGCGCTGTCGGAGGAGGAGCGGGACGCCTGGCGCGACGCCGGGTTCCCGCTCGCCGTGCGGACCGCCGATCCGGCCGAGTGGCGTGAACTTACGGACAGCGGGCTGCCGTTGGTGCGGGACGCCGGGTTCACCGAGATCGCGCCGGGCAGCTGCACGGTGGTCGCGGACCATCCCGCGCTCCGGGGATAGCACGCGGTCAGTCGGTGTCGGCACCCCGGTAGGCGTACATGTCGGCGAGGAACTTGCGGCGCAGGGCGGGGACCTTGCCGGTCGCGCTGAAGAAGCTCCGGGTGGCGAAGAGGGCGAGGCGGCCGGTGACGGGCCGGTAGAGCGGGTCGTCACCGCTGGTGCCGTTGTTGTCGAGGGACTCGGCGACGCGGGTGAAGCCGTAGGGGATCATCTCCGCCTCGTAGTCGCCGATCGCGGTGAGCAGCGGCTTGTCGCCGCGGGCGGCGGCGGTCAGTTCCCGGCAGAGCAGCGCGGCGTCGCGCAGCGCGGTGTTGGCGCCGACGCCCTGGCCCGGGGTCATGGTGTGGACGGCGTCGCCGAGCAGGGTGACGGCGGTCGTCGGCCAGGGGTCGACGGGGACCGAGGTGGCGATCCTCAGCGGGAACGCCGCCGCCGGGTCGGACAGTTCGAAGATCCTGCGCAGGTCCGGGTGCCAGTTGCGGGTCACCCGCAGGACCGTGTCGACGAGCTGCTTGCCGCGCTGCCGGGCCGTGTCCTCGGGGAAGCGGTCGTGGGAACTCCAGACGGACAGGTTGATGTAGTCGCGGGTGTTGTCGAACCGCAGGCCCGACCAGCTGTCCAGGAGTGCCTTGTCGGCGGGGTTCTTGGGCCGGCCCTCGGCGTCCCACTTGAACTCCATGACGTGGAGCATGCCGATCAGGCCCTTGGTGCCGAAGATCAGGGAGAGTCCGTTGAGCACCTCGTCCGACAGCAGGGCGCGGGTCTCGGGCGTGAGGGCGGTCCTGGTGGCGACGGCCGTGATCCCGGTGTCCTTGATCTCCGCGTGCGGCAGGTATTGCCGGCGTACGGCGGAGCGGGTTCCGTCGGCGGCGACCAGGACGTCACCGGTCGCGGTGGTGCCGTCGGCGAAGTGGGCGGTGACCCTGCCGTCCGGGTGCTGCTCGTAGCGGGTGAACTCCTTGCCGTGGTGCACGACGTCGTCCATGCCGGTGAACAGCACCTGGCGCAGGGTCGAGCGGGACACGGAGCGTTCGCTGTTCACCGCGTCGGCCGCCTCGGGCAGTTCGATCGTGGCGGTGGTGCGGTTCGACTGGGTGAGCACGTTGAAGTACCGGGGGTCCCGGGCGCAGGTGCCGACGAACGTCGTGAAGAGCCCGGGCGGCAGGCACTCGTGCAGAGCACGGCTGCCGGTGGGGTCGATGCCGACCCGGTAGCCGTACAGGCCGTCGCTCCGGGAGCCGTAGCGCTCGTACACCGCGACGGAGACGCCGGCCTTCTTCAGACCGTGCGCCAGGCACATCCCGCCGGTACCGCCGCCTATGACCAGGACGTGCATGGCGATCACTTTCCTCGATGTTCACTCATCTCGATTTCCAAGACAGATAAGATTGAACATAGAGATACTCGAATGTCAAACCATTGACTCCGGCCTCGGATTTTTTACCTTTCCTTGGAGACTTTGCCGTTTGTTTGAACACCGCTGCCGCCCCACTCGTACGTCCTGGCACTGAACCAGCGACACGGGGAGGCATCCCTTGCGGCGTTTCAACGGAACGGCCCTGATCATGGCGGCCCTCGCCACCACGCTCGGCGCACTCGCCTACCCCGTGTGGTCGTACGCCGACCGTTCCGGCACCGGGCAGGCGAATGTGGCGGCGGGCACCGTGGCGACTCAGTGGGGTCCGCTGACCGCCGCCGACCGGGACCTGATCGTGCGGGTGCGGCTGGCCGGGCTGTGGGAGCTGCCGGCCGGGCAGCAGGCGATCCAGCGGGCGCCGAGCACGGCGATCAAGGAGGCAGGCGACCACCTGATCGTGGGCCACACCGACCTCGACAAGCGGGTCCGGATCGTCGCGGCGCAGCTGGGCGTCGAGCTGCCCAACGTGCCGAACGAGCAGCAGCAGGGCTGGCTCGACGAGATGTCGGCGGCGACCGGCTCGGAGTACGAGTACAAGTTCGTGAACCTGCTGCGGGCCGCGCACGGCAAGATCTTCCCGGCGATCGGTACGGTGCGGAACACCACCCGCAACACCCTGGTGCGGCAGCTGGCCTCGGACGCCAACCAGACCGTGCTCGACCACATCACGATCCTGGAGAAGACCGGCAAGGTCGACTTCGACGCCATCGCCAACGAGATCGCCAACGCGACGACGGCCAGCCCGACCGGTCCGGCCGTGCCGGTCCCCGGACAGGTGGTGCCCTCCGCGCCTGCCGCGCAGGCCAGCGTCAACGTCCAGACCTCGTCGAAGCCCTCCCCCGGCGCGCCGGGCACGGTGAACACGGCTCGCCCGGACCCGACGGACTCGCTCGGCGTACTCGGCCAGTAGCCGGAGAGCTCCCCGGAGCGCGACCCCGAACCTCAAATGTTGCTCTGAAGCGGCAGGCAACGCGGTTCGCGGGCGCGCTCCGGGGCCATACCCCCCTCACTCGAAGCAGCAGGGGGGACGGCCATGGCTCTGGAGCGGCTGGGAACGGGCATCGGCTGGCGGCCGGAGATCGCCGACGCCGTGGAGCGCATGCCGGGCATCGACTGGGTCGAGGTCGTGGCCGAGAACACCTGCCCGGGCCACCTCCCCGAGTCGCTGCGGCGGCTGCGCGAGCGCGGGGTGACGGTCGTACCGCACGGCGTCTCACTGGGCCTCGGCGGCGCGGACCGCCCGGACGAGAACCGGCTGGCCGCACTCGCCGAGCGGGTGGCGGCGCTGGGCTCGCCGCTGGTCACCGAGCACATCGCGTTCGTCCGCGCGGGCGGCCCGCGCACGGTGTCGCCCGTCCTGGAAGCGGGCCATCTGCTCCCCGTCCCCCGCACCCGGGACGCCCTCGACGTGCTTTGCGAGAACGTCCGGATCGCCCAGGCCGCACTGCCCGTGCCGCTCGCCGTCGAGAACATCGCCGCGCTCATCTCGTGGCCGGGCGAGGAGATGACCGAGGGGCAGTTCCTGTACGACCTCGTGGACCGTACCGGGGTACGGCTGCTGATCGACGTGGCGAACCTGCACACCAACCACGTCAACCGCGGTGAGGACCCGGCCAAGGAGCTCGCCGAACTCCCCGTGGAGGCCATCGCCTACGTCCATGTCGCGGGCGGCTTCGAGCGGGACGGCGTCTGGCACGACAGCCACGCCCATCCGGTGCCCCCGGCGGTCCTGGACATCCTGACCGGCCTCGCGTCCCGGGTGGCGCCGCCGGGTGTGCTGCTGGAGCGGGACGAGAACTTTCCGGAACCGGCCGAGCTGGAGCGGGAGTTGACGGCGATCCGGGCGGCCGTGGCGGCGGGGGGTGCGGTGGCCGCCGGCGAGCCCTGGGAGCCCTCGCCGGCGGCGGCCGCGCCAGAGGTGTCCGACGCCACCCGGCAGCGGGTCGGGCTCGCGCAGGCCGCGGTGCTGTCCTCGCTGATCGCGGGGACACCGGTGCCGGAGGGGTTCGACCGGGTACGGATGGGGGTGCAGGCGCGGGCGCTGGCGGCCAAGCGGGCGGACGTGGTGGCGAAGGTGGCGCCGGAGCTGCCGGAGATCCTGGGGGCGGGTTACCGGGCGGCGTTCCTGGCGTATGCGCAGGAACGGCCGATGACGGGGGGCTACCGGCGGGACGCGCTGGAGTTCGCGGGGGAACTGCTGCGGGAGGGGCGGCCGGGGGACGGGGGGTCTCATCGGCGGTTGGAGCAGTGGTGGCTGGAGCGGGCGGGTCCGACACCTCGGCGGTCGCTTGCGCGGAGGGTGCTGCTGCGGCGCGGGTAGTGGCCGGGGGGTGGGGACGCTCACCGGCGCTGGCCGGGTGCCGCCGCGCCCACCCGTGCCGCCCTGCGGCACGCCTGCCCGCAGCTATGTAGGGCGCGGCTGGGAAGCGCCCCGTCAGGGGCGCGGGGCTGTATTTGATTTGCGGCTCCGCCGCGTGGGTGCGATCAGTCCCCACCGGCCCGCGGCCGAACAACCGTCCTGACCCCCTCGGTAATATGCCAACCCCGCGCGGCGAAGCCCCACCGTGCGGTGCAGGAGGCATCATGCGCGCGCGACCCCGACCCCCCGTCCAGGGACGAGGCATATTCAGCGGTACCTCGCTGATCATCGTCTGTCTCGCGGCGACCCTCGCCGCCCTGGTGTTTCCGATCTGGTCGTACGCCGACCGCTCGGACCCCACCGGCTCGGTGAACGTGCTCAGCGCCCAGACCGTGTCGACGGCGTACGGCCCGCTGTCCGCGCAGGACCGGGACTTCATCGTCAAGGTCCGGCTCGCCGGGCTCTGGGAGCTGCCGGCCGGGGAGATGGCGGAGGAGAAGGGCACCACGGCGGCCGTACGGACGGCCGGTCAGCACCTCGTCGACGGGCACACCTCCCTCGACGCCCACGTCCGCACCGTCGCCACCCAGCTCGGCGTGCCGATCCCGAACGGGCCGAACACCCAGCAGCAGCAGTGGCTCGCCACACTGAACGCCGCGCAGGGGCAGGACTTCGACCGGGAGTTCGCGAACATCGTGCGGCTGGCCCACGGCCGGGTCTTCTCCGTGGTCGCCCAGGTCCGCGCCGCCACCGAGAACACGCTGGTCCGCGACCTCGCCGACGACGCCAACAACACCGTCCTGGACCACATCAAGGTCCTGGAGGCGACGGGCTACGTCGACTTCGCCACACTGGCGCAGCAGTTGGCCACCACCCCCTCCCCCGTGGCCTCGCCGCCCGTCGTCGCCCCCGCCGACGCGACCGCGGTGGCGGCGGCGGCACCGGCCGCGTCGCCGTCCTCGACGTACGCGCTGCCGCCCGCCACCGCCAGTCCGGAGCCGACGTCCCAGAACCCCTGACCTGCACGGGAAGCGGAACGTCACATACCGACAACACTCGGTCCGGAATGTGAACAGGGCATGGCGGTGGCCAGGCCGCTGGCATAGAAACGTGTCATGTTCTGGGTCCTTCTCCTGCTCCTGGCCTGGGCCGTCGCCGGCACCGCCTGCACCCGGTTGTGCCTGGCCGCCGTACGGACGGCGGTCGTCGACGCGGACGCGGGCCGGGGACACGATCTGACGCTGTACGAGGCCGCGTTCCTGTCCGGCGGGCCCGCGCGGGTCGCTGACCTGACGCTGGTGTCCATGGCCCGGCAACGGCGGCTGCTGCTCGCCCACACCGGCTGGGCGACCGTCGTGGACCCGCGGGGGCGGGACGAGATGGAGCGGTCGGTGATAGGGGCCATCGGGCCCGAGGGGCAGTCGCGGATAGCGCCGGTGCGTTCGGCGGCGGCCGACACGGACGCCGTGCGGAGTCTCGGCGAGGGGCTTGTGCGGGCGGGGCTCGCGGTGCCCGACGCCGCGGCGCGGACCACGGTCGCGTCCGGCGTCCGGCAGGTCCGGGCCGCCGCACTGGCGGTCCTCGGGCTCGGCGTGGCCGCGCTCACGCTGCCCGCCCCGACCGAGATGCCGCGCGACCTGGTCGCCGTCTGGTTCGCGCTGCCCCTCACCCTGACGCTGAGCTGCCTGGCCATCGCCCGGGTCGAGGTGCACCCGTACTCGCGGTGGGCCTCCCCCGCCGGGCAGCGGCTGCTCGGCGTGCTGCACCGGCGGGTGAACCGCACGGTCGACGACCACTCGCTGCTGACCTCCGTCGCGGTGCGCGGCATCCGCGCGATCGGCGAGCCGGAGCTGCGTGCGGCCTTCGCACACCGGGACCAGCTTCCGCGGGAGTGAGCGGGGGCGCATAGGGGGATTGGCGCCGACACCGGCCCACGGTGCTTGCCTTCGTCGACAACCGGTCGAAATATCCCTTTTATTGCTGCCGTGCAGTCGCCGCGGTGCCTTGCCGCCACGCCACCGCAGCCGTGCACCGAAGGGATACGCCATTGAGAGCCCCCGCCCTGTACTCGGCAGCCGGGTCCCTGATCCTGACCACCCTGGCCGCCGCCCCGGCCGGGAGCGCACCCCGCGTCCCGGACTCGGCGTCGGCCGAACTGCGCGGTACCGCCGTGGCCGCCGCGCGAGCGCGCGCGGAGGGCATCGACTTCGGCCGGTGCGCCACCGATCTGGAGGCGCCGGACACCTTCCGGTGCGGCACGGTGAGCGTCCCGCTTGACTACGCGCACCCGGACGGCAAGCAGATCAAACTGACCGTCAGCCGGGTGCCGGCCACCCACAAGGATCCGCACAACAGCAAGCGCAAGGTGCCCCGGCAGGGCGTCCTGGTCTACAACCCGGGCGGCCCCGGCGCCTCCGGCATGCTCTTCCCGATGATCGGCGTACTGCCCGAGTGGAAGCGCATCGCCGCCGCCTACGACCTGGTCGGCTACGCCCCGCGCGGCGTCGACCGCTCCGCCCCGCTGTCCTGCGTCGACCCCAAGCACTTCTACAAGGCGCCGTCGCAGTCGCCGACGCATCCCTCCGAGTCGTACAAGAAGGCCCGGATCAAGGAGGCGAAGGCGTACGCGAAGGGCTGCCTCAAGCGCTCCGGGAAGAGGCTGCGCCACTACACCTCGCTCAACAACGCCCGGGACCTGGACGTGCTGCGCGCGGCGCTCGGCGAGGACCGGCTGACCTTCATGGGCGCCTCGTACGGCACCTACTTCGGCGCGCTGTACGCGACCCTGTTCCCCTCGCACGTACGGCGGATGGTGCTGGACTCGGCGGTGAACCCGGACCCGGAGCGGATCTGGTACCGGGACAACCTGGAGCAGTCGGCCGCGTTCGAGGGCCGCTGGGCGGACTTCCGGGACTGGATCGCCAAGCACGACGACGTGTACGGGCTCGGCGACACGGCCGCGAAGGTGCAGGCGAGCTACGACAAGGCGAGCCGGCGGCTGGCCAAGAAGGCGGCCGGCGGGAAGGTCGGGCCGGGGCAGTTGCAGGGCGCGTTCCTGTCGGCCGGGTACTACGACGACTTCTGGCCGAGCCGGGCGGAGGCGCTGTCGAAGTTCCTGAAGGGGGACGCCAAGCCCCTGGTCCGGCTGGCGGCGCCGGTGACGGAGACGGCCGCCGAGGCGGAGAACGGCAACGCGGTCTACACGGCCGTCGAGTGCAACGACGCCCCCTGGCCGAGGAAGTTCACCACCTGGGACCGGGACAACACCCGGCTGGCCCGCGTGGCACCCTTCGAGACCTGGGACAACGCCTTCATGAACCTGCCGTGCGCCTACTGGCCGGTGCCCCGGCAGAAGGCCCTCGACGTGGGGACGGGCCCCGGTGAGCTGCCGCCGACGCTCATCCTCCAGGCCGAGCGGGACGCGGCCACGCCGTACTCGGGCGCGCTGGAGATGAACCGGCGTCTGGCCGGCTCGGTGCTGGTGACCGAGCGGGACGCGGGCACGCACGGCATCGGCGGCGGCCCCAACAAGTGCGTGAACGGCTACCTGGAGGCCTACCTGCTGGAGGGCCGGCTCCCGGACCGGCGCGCCTCCTGTGCGGGGCACCCCGAGCCGAAGCCGGCGGCCGACCATGCCCGGTGGAAGAACCTGCGGGACTCCCTGAAGGGCAAGGCCGGCCAGCGCTGACGAACGGTCAGGCGAGGCCCGCGACCAGCTCCGCGATGTCCTTGCGGCGGCCCGTGTAGAACGGGACCTCCTCGCGGACGTGCATCCGGGCCTCGGAGGCGCGCAGGTGGCGCATGAGGTCGACGATGCGGTACAGCTCGTCGGCCTCGAAGGCCAGCAGCCACTCGTAGTCGCCGAGCGAGAACGAGGCGACCGTGTTGGCGCGCACGTCCGGGTAGCCGCGGGCCATCTTGCCGTGGTCCGCGAGCATCCGGCGGCGGTCCTCGTCGGGCAGCAGGTACCAGTCGTACGACCGCACGAACGGGTAGACGCTCACGTAGTTGCGCGGGGTCTCGTCGGCGAGGAAGGCCGGGATGTGCGAGCGGTTGAACTCGGCGGGGCGGTGCAGCGCCATGTTCGACCAGACCGGCGTGAGGGCGCGGCCCAGCTTCGTGCGGCGGAAGAGGTTGTACGCCTCCTGGAGCTGGTCGCTGGTCTCCGCGTGCCACCAGATCATCAGGTCGGCGTCGGCACGCAGCCCGGAGACGTCGTAGGTGCCGCGGACGGTCACGTCCTTCGCGGCGAGCTGGTCGAACAGCTCCTGGACCTCTTCGGCGTAGCCCGCGCGGTCCTCGGGCAGCACGTCCTTCAGCTTGAAGACCGACCACAGGGTGTAGCGGATGACCTCGTTGAGGTCCTTGGCCAGCTTGCCCTTGTTCGGGATCCTGCCGGACTCGGTGGTGGGGGCGTCGTCACTCATGGTCCCTATTCTCCCGCTCCGCCGTGCAGGCTCTGCACCGGGTTGGCCGTGAGCTCCTCGACGGCTCCCAGGTCGCCCGCCAGCTGGTCCACCGCCGCGTACGCGCTCGCGATGCAGGCGGGGATGCCCACACCGTCGTACTGCGCCCCGCACACCGCGAGGCCCGGCAGCTTGGCGACGTGCTCGCGGACGCGGGCCACGCGCGCGTGGTGGCCGACCGGGTACTGGGGCAGGCCGTCGGTCCAGCGGGTGACGCGGGTGGCGACGGGGGCCGCGTCCAGGCCGGTGGCCGCGTGCAGGTCCTGCCGGGAGACGTCGACGAGGCCGGCGTCCTCGCGGCCGAGGACCGCGGTCTCGCCGTACCGGCCGACCGAGGTGCGCAGGACGACGACGTCCGGGTTCTCGTCGGCGATCCAGCCCCACTTCTGGGAGGCGAAGGTGGAGGCCTTGATGGTGCGGCCGTCGACGGGCGGGACGAGGAAGCCGCTGCCCTCGGGAAGGGCGAGGTCGGCGCGACGGTAGGCGAGGGTGACCAGGGCCATCGAGGCGTACTCGACGGCCGACAGCTCCGCCGCGGCGGCGGGCGCCTCGGCGCGCAGCAGGGCGGCGGCGACGGGCGCCGGAACGGCGACGACCACCGCGTCGGCGTGCAGCACCCGGTCACCGGCGACGATGCGCCAGACGGTGCGCGAGCCGTCATGTCCGGCCGCGTCCGCCTGGTCGGGCCGTACCCTGCGCAGCTCCGTCACGGGCGCGCCGGTGACGATCTCGCCGCCGCGGGACCGGACCGACTCGGCCACCGCGAGCGGCAGGGTGCCGACGCCGCCCTCGATGCCCATGAAGACCGGCCCGGTCTGCTGGTTGGCGACCGCCTTGGCCTGGATCTCGCGGACGGCCTCCGTCAGCGAGTCGTGGGTCTTGGCGGCCTGGTAGAGCTGCGGGACCGCCGAGCGCATCGAGATGCGGTACGCGTCACCCGCGTAGACCCCGCCGAGCAGGGGCTCGACCAGCCGGTCGACGACCTCCCGGCCCAGCCGGGCGGCCACGTACTCCCCCACCGCGACGTCGTCGCCCACCTCGGTGCGGGGCAGCTCGGTGTCGCGCTCGATGCGGGCGAGGCCCTCCTCCGACAGCACACCGGCCAGCGCGGCGGCGGTGCCGGGGACGCCCATGACATGGCCCTTGGGCATCGGCCGCAGCGCGCCCCGGGTCCAGATCGAGGCCGTGGCGGTGGCCGGCGGCTGCAGCCGGCCGGTGAGGCCCGCCTCGTGCGCGAGGGCGACCGCCTCGGGCCGGCGGGCCAGCATCGACTCGGCGCCCAGGTCGACCCGCACGCCCGCGATCTCGCCGGGCAGCAGCTTGCCGCCGACTCTCTCCGAGGCCTCCAGCACGGTCACGCGCGCGCCGCGCTCCAGCAACCGGTGCGCCGCGGCCAGCCCCGCGATCCCGGCTCCGATGACGACGACCTGGCCCGTACCCGTTGCGCTCATGCCCTCACTCTCTCAAACCCCACTGACACTCCCGCCCCCGCCCGGTGACCCGTACGCGTCCGGACCGTGACCGCATCGGGACCCGCGCCGCCAAACGTCCCGCCCCGCCCCGGCGTCGAAGGAGCGTCAGTCATCAAGACCCCCGGGGGGAACCATGCGCCATCCCGTACGACCCGCCCTCGCCGGCCTCCTGCTCGCCGCCGCCCTCGTCCTCACCGGATGCGGTGCGAACGACACCGCGGACAGCAGCTCCGCCGGCGATGCCAAGGCGGGCGCGAACAGCGCGGCCAAGGAGGCGGCGGGCTCGGCAGGCGCCAAGGACAGCGGCAGCGGGACCGGCCGGACGACGCCCGACCTCACGGTGAACCGGATCATCCGCACCGCCTCCCTGACCGTGCAGGTCAAGGACGTACCCAAGGCCCTCGACGCGGCCCGCACCACGGCCGAGGACGCCGGGGGCTACGTCGGCAACGAGACCACCACCCGGGATTCCGGGGGCCGCGAACGCACCCGCGTGGTCCTCCGGGTCCCCACCGACAAGTACGACGAGGTGCTCACCGGCCTCCAGGGCGCGGGCAAGCTGATCGACCGTACCGCGAAGGCGCAGGACGTCACCGACCAGGTGGTCGACGTGGACAGCCGGGTCACCTCGCAGCGGGCCAGCGTGGCCCGGATCCGCGAGCTGATGGACCGGGCGACCAAGCTCAGTGACGTGGTCACCCTGGAAGGGGAGTTGAGCAGCCGGGAGGCCGACCTGGAGTCGCTGCTGGCCCAGCAGGCGTCCCTGAAGGACCGCACGAGCATGGCCACGATCACGCTGTCCCTCACCCAGACGCCGGTGAAGAAGGCGGCCGCGAAGGACGACTCCCCGGGGTTCGTGGACGCCGTGTCCGGCGGCTGGCACGTCTTCGTCACCATGCTGCGCTGGATCGCCCTGGCCCTGGGCGCGGCCCTGCCGTTCGCGGCACTGGCGGCCGTGGCGGCGCTGCTGTGGTGGAAGCTCGTGCGCAGGCGCCGTACCCCGGCCCAGCCCGGCAGCGAGACCTGAGCGAGCCCGAAATGCCCGCGCCCCGTAGCGTGTTCGCATGAACATGAGCGGTGGGCGGGAACGACTGGTCGTGATCGGCGGTGACGCCGCGGGCATGTCCGCGGCGTCCCAGGCACGCCGGCTGCGGGGACCGGACGAGCTGGAGATCGTGGCCTTCGAACGCGGCCACTTCACCTCCTACTCGGCGTGCGGGATCCCGTACTGGGTCGGCGGTGACGTCGGGGAGCGGGACGATCTGATCGCCCGCTCGCCCGAGGAGCACCGGGCGCGCGAGATCGACCTGCGGATGCGTACCGAGGTCGTGGAGATCGACGTGGCCGGGAAGCGGGTACGCGCGCGTGACGTCGATTCCGGCGCCGAGTCCTGGACGTCGTACGACAAACTCGTCATCGGCACCGGCGCCCGGCCGATCCGCCCCGACATGCCGGGCGCGGACGCGCCGGGGGTGCACGGCGTGCAGACCCTGGACGACGGCCAGGCCCTCCTCGACACGCTGGCACGCACGCGTGGCCGCCGGGCCGTGGTGGTCGGCGCCGGTTACATCGGCGTCGAGATGGCCGAGGCGCTGATCAACCGGGGCTACGAGGTGACGGTCGTCAACCGCGGCAGCGAGCCGATGTCCACGCTCGACCCGGACATGGGCCGCCTGGTGCACAAGGCCATGGAGGGCCTCGGCATCACCATGGTGAACGACGCCGCGGTCACCAAGGTGCTCACCGGCCAGGACGGCAGGGTGCGCGCGGTGGCCACGGAGGACGCCGAGTACCCGGCGGACGTGGTGATCCTCGGCATCGGCGTCCGCCCCGAGACCGGCCTGGCCCAGGCGGCGGGCCTGCCCGTCGGCGGGCACGGCGGCCTGCTCACCGACCTCGCGATGCGGGTGCGCGGGCACGAGGACATCTGGGCGGGCGGCGACTGCGTGGAGGTCCTGAACCTGGTCTCGGGCCAGGAGCAGTACATCCCGCTGGGCACCCACGCCAACAAGCACGGCCAGGTCATCGGCACCAACGTGGGCGGCGGTTACGCCACGTTCCCGGGTGTCGTCGGTACGGCGGTGAGCAAGGTCTGCGACCTGGAGATCGCGCGCACCGGCCTGCGCGAGAAGGACGCCCTGCGGGTGGGCCTGCAGTTCGAGACGGTCACCATCGAGTCCACGAGCCGCGCCGGCTACTACCCCGGCGCGAGCCCCATGACGGTCAAGATGCTCGCGGAACGCCGGACGGGCCGCCTGCTCGGCGTCCAGATCGTCGGGCGGGAGGGCGCGGGCAAGCGGGTCGACATCGCGGCCGTCGCCCTCACGGCCAACATGACGGCGGAACAGATGACGGCCCTGGACCTGGGCTACGCGCCACCGTTCTCGCCCGTGTGGGACCCGGTACTCGTAGCCGCGCGCAAGGCAGCGGCCAAGGTACGCGGCGGGACTTTCTGAGAAGCGCCAGCGTTGCCTACCAAGGGGCGCGGGGCGTAATCGATTTGCGGCTCCGCCGCGGGGCGCGACCAGCCACAGTCCACCCGCACCCCGCAACAGCGATCAAGCCGTCCCACTGATCCGCGGCAACGAAGTGACCCCCGCACCACCCGGCGCAGCCGCAACCCCAGCCCCGGCCCCCTGCTCGGTCCCCGGCCGCGCATGCGCGGCCGCCGGCCGCGTAGACCGCAGCCGGTTGCTGACCGCCTCGTCCAGCGTCACCGGCCGCTGCATCTGCGCAGCAAGTCGCCCCGCCTCCTGGCCGAGCCGTGCCACGTCCTCCCAGGGCAGCCGCACGACAAGGGAGATCTCGGCCTCGCCGTCGGGCAGGGCCTGCATGGGAGGGAATGCCTGAGGAGTAACCCGCTCGTTCATCGCCTGTTCCTCACGTCGCCTGTACCTCACGTCGGTCGCAGGGACATACGCACGCGCGCGTGCCGACGTTCACGAAGACTCCCCGCGCTTCGAGCGCCCCCGCCCTGGGCACTAGTCAGCTGTGGTCATCCCCGTTCATGACGTGAACCCGGTGCGTCGCACGCCGTATGTGACGTACGCACTGATCGCCGCGAACGTGCTCGTCTTCCTGTTCACGCCCGGCATAGCCGGCTCCGTGGCCGGCGGCAGCGATCTGGCGCAGTTGTGTCATCTGCAGGCTTTCATGGACCACTACGCGGCGGTCCCCCGGGAGCTGATCCACCATCAGATGCCGCAGGTGGTCCCGAGCGGCCAGGTGGGCATCGGCCGGAACGGCCCCGGCTGTGTCGTCGGCCCGCCCGGCTACGACAAGTCGCCGGTGCTGTCGGTCTTCACGGCGATGTTCCTGCACGGCAGCTGGCTGCACCTGCTGGGCAACATGCTGTTCCTGCTGATCTTCGGCAACAACGTCGAGGACCGGATGGGCCACATCCGTTTCTTCCTCTTCTACGTGTTCTGCGGCTACGCGGCCGGCTACGGCTTCGCGCTCGTCAACGCCTCGTCGGGCGACCCGCTGATCGGCGCGTCCGGCGCGATCGCCGGGGTCCTGGGCGCCTATCTCGTCCTCTACCCGACGGCCAGGGTCTGGGTGCTGGTGCCGTTCCTGGTCTTCCTGCCGCTGCGGCTGCCGGCCTGGCTGGTGCTGGGCTTCTGGTTCGTGCTCCAGGCCGTGTACTCGTCCGGCGAGGGCGTCTCCGACGCCGGGACCGTGGCGTACGCGGCGCACATCGTCGGCTTCCTCGTGGGCATGCTGCTCGCCTGGCCGCTCAAGCCGGGCACACCCCCGCCGCCGGAACCGCGCGGCCTGCTGTTCGGCAGGCGGGCCCGACCCCGGCACAGCTGGTAGCGGGGCGGGTCAGCGCGCCGTCTCGGTGTGGACGAACTCGACGAGCCGGGTCAGCGCGTCCGGGTCGGTGGACGGCATCACACCGTGGCCCAGGTTGAAGACATGGCCTTCGAGACCGGCGGCCGCGTCGAGCACCTCGCGCGCCTTGGTCTCCACCGCGTCCTTGCCGGCGAACAGGACCGCCGGGTCGAGGTTGCCCTGGAGCGCCTTGCCGGGGCCGATCCGGCGGGCGGCCTCGTCCAGCGGGACCCGGTAGTCGACGCCGACGACGTCCGCGCCGGCCTCGCCCATGAGCTTGAGCAGTTCGCCGGTGCCGACCCCGAAGTGGATGCGCGGGACGCCGTATCCGGCGACGGCCTCGAAGACCTTCGCGGAGGCGGGCAGCACCGAGCGGCGGTAGTCGGCGGGGGCCAGCGCCCCGGCCCAGGAGTCGAAGAGCTGGACGGCGGAGGCACCGGCCTCGATCTGGACCTTGAGGAACGCGGCCGTGATGTCGGCGAGGCGGTCGAGCAGGTCGGCCCAGAGCTCCGGGTCGCCGTACATGATCGCCTTGGCGTTCTCGTAGGTGCGCGAGGGGCCGCCCTCGACGAGGTAGCTCGCGAGGGTGAACGGGGCGCCGGCGAAGCCGATCAGCGGGGTCGGGCCGAGCTCGGCGGTGAGCAGGCCGATCGCCTCGGTGACATAGGAGACGTCGTCGGGGGTGAGGTCGCGGAGCTGGGCGAGGTCGGCGCGGGTGCGGATCGGGTGCGCGACGACCGGGCCGACACCGGGCTTGATGTCGAGGTCGATGCCGATGGCCTTGAGGGGGACGACGATGTCGCTGAAGTAGATCGCCGCGTCCACGTTGTGCCGGCGGACGGGCTGGAGTGTGATCTCGGCGACCAGCTCGGGCCGCGTGCACGACTCCAGCATGGGGATGCCCTCGCGCACCTTGTGGTACTCCGGCAGTGAGCGCCCGGCCTGCCGCATGAACCACACGGGAGTGTGCGGTACGGGTTCACGCCTGCACGCCTTCAGGAAGGCGCTGTCGTACGTCGCTGTCGGCTGCTGGCCCGCGGGGCTCCCGTTCGCACTCACGACGGCAAGTCTCGCACGCCCCCGAAGGCGCCGTGACCGCACCCTGCGCGGCACCTCGGGTGGGGCCTTAGGTGGTGTCTCTCCCTGCGCGAAGGCGTCGTTCCCCTTACTCTTCCCCGCATGGCTGCGGCTCAGGGACGACTGTCGGACGGCGCTGGCGGGATGGGCGAGGGGAAGGACACCGAGGAGGACGAAGGACATACCGGGAGTACCGCGCCGCCGGCCTTCCGGGCCGCGGTCGACGCGCTGCGCGGTGCCCGGCTGCGGCCGCAGGTCGAGGTGGAGCCGACACCCGCCCCGCAGCGTCTCGCCCCGTTCGCGTACGCCGTGGAGGCGGCGGTCGTCGACGGCGACCAGGATCTCGCCGACGGGCGTCTCGTGCTGCTGCACGACCCGGCCGGGCACGACGCCTGGCACGGCACGTTCCGGCTGGTCACACTGGTGCGCGCGGAGCTGGAGCCGGAGATGGCGGCCGATCCGCTGCTGCCGGAGGTCTGCTGGGCGTGGCTGACCGGCGCCCTCCAGGCGCGCGGCCTGGTGTACGGCGAGCCGAGCGGGACCGTGACGCGCGCCAGTTCGCACTACTTCGGCGGGCTGTCCGCGCGCCCCGCCGCCTCGCAGATCGAGATCCGGGCCTCCTGGACGCCCCGGGAGGGCCGCACCGGCGTCCCGGACACCGCGTCCCACCTGGCCTCCTGGTGCGACCTGCTGGCGCAGGTGGCCGGCCTGCCGCCGGCCGCCCCCGGCGACGCCTCGGTGGTCACACTGCCGCAGCGCCGCGACCCGCAGGCGCGCTGAACCCGCACCGTCGTTGATCAGGGGCCCGTCCACCCGGGTCCCGTCGACTCACCCTGTCCACCCGAGTCCCGTCGACTCACCCTTCATTGACCATCTCTTTGTCGATACGGCCACTTTCTGTCCCGTACGGCAACAGCCCGAACCGATTCGATCTTCGGATGATCGATCGCGTGTCCGAATTGCACGTATTGTTACTCACCAAATCGTGATCATTCTCTAAAGGCGGACGGGTTTGGTGCCGAAGACGACTGTGACCTTGAAAGCACGGTTCGTCCCGGCTTCATCCCCACAAGCCGGCCCCCGTCCCCCACCCCAGGAGGCCTGGTGTCCGTTCTCCTCGAGCAGCCCGCAAGCCTGGTCGCCTACCGCCCGAACAAGCCCACCGCCATGGTGGTCGTGGCCGACCCGCGCGTCCGCTCCACCGTCACCCGCCACCTGTGGGCGCTCGGCGTGCGCGATGTCATCGAAGCCTCGTCCATCGCGGAGGCTCGTCCCCGCATCGGCAACCCCCGCGACATCTGCGTCGCCGACGTCCACCTCCCCGACGGCTCCGGCCTGACCCTCCTGTCCGAGACCCGCGCGGCGGGCTGGCCCAACGGCCTGGCCCTGTCCGCCGCCGACGACATCGGCGCCGTGCGCAACGCCCTGGCCGGCGGTGTCAAGGGCTACGTCGTCACCGGCACCCGCACCAACATCGGGCTCCCCACCCGACCCGGTGCCTCCCCCATCGGCGCCGCCTCCCGCATGCACCGCCGCCCCCCGGGTGCCCCGAGCCACCCGGGCGGCTACCGCGAGCTCTCCGGCCGTGAGGTCGAGGTGCTCCGACTGGTCGCGGAGGGCCAGTCGAACAAGGCGATCGGCGTCTCGATGGGACTGTCCGCCCTCACCGTCAAGAGCCACCTCGCCCGCATCGCCCGCAAGCTCGGCACGGGCGACCGCGCCGGAATGGTCGCCGTCGCCCTGCGCACCGGCATCATCCACTGACCGGCCGATCACCGGCCACCGGCCACCGATGGCCGATCACCTGCCAACGATCAACGACGGCCGGTCACCGACCGTCGGCCTCACTGATCGCCGGTCACTGACCGGTCGTACGTTCACCGACATGACCGGACCGGCCGCTGGTCCGTCGTCATGTCGTAACCCGCTGTCCCCCGTTCGTGGAGCTGATCTTTCACCGGCCTGACTGGTTTACGCCCCTCCGGCGCCCGTCGACGGAACGTTCCGTCGACGGGCGCCGTCCACACACAGATACCCTTGACATGTGACCGACGCCCAAGAGACCGCAGCAGACAGTTCACTGCGCACCACCGGGGGCACCCCTCCGGACGACGCCGGATCTTCTGTGGCGGGGGCGCCGATCCCTTTGCTCGAGCCCCGTGAGGGCATTCCGCCGGTGGTCGTGGACGAGGCCGCGCTGGCCCGGGTGATCGCCGCCTTCGCCGCCGGCTCCGGCCCCGTCGCCGTCGACGCCGAGCGAGCCTCCGGTTACCGCTACGGCCAGCGCGCCTACCTGGTCCAGCTGCGCCGCGAGGGCGCCGGGACCGCGCTGATCGACCCCGTCGCCTGTCCCGACCTGTCGGGCCTCGGCGAGGCACTGGCCGGCGTCGAATGGGTGCTGCACGCGGCCACCCAGGACCTGCCCTGTCTGCGCGAGATAGGCATGACGCCCAGCAGCCTCTTCGACACCGAGCTGGCCGGCCGGCTCGCCGGGTTCCCCCGGGTCGGGCTGGGCGCGATGGTCGAGGGCGTGCTCGGCTTCGTGCTCGAAAAGGGCCACTCCGCCGTCGACTGGTCGACCCGGCCGCTGCCCGAACCCTGGCTGCGGTACGCGGCGCTCGACGTCGAGCTGCTCGTCGACCTGCGGGACGCCCTGGAGAAGGAGCTGGACCGGCAGGGGAAGCTGGAGTGGGCACGGCAGGAGTTCGACGCGATCGCGGCCGCGCCGCCGGCCGAGCCGCGCAAGGACCCCTGGCGCCGGACGTCGGGAATGCACAAGGTGCGCCGGCGCCGGCAGCTCGGGGTGGTGCGGGAGCTGTGGGAGACCCGGGACCGGATCGCGCAGAAGCGGGACGTGTCGCCGGGCAAGGTGCTCAGTGACACGGCGATCGTGGAGGCGGCGCTGGCGTTGCCGCCCAATGTGCACGCCCTCGCGGGGCTGAACGGCTACGGCCACCGGATGGGGCGGCGGCAGCTGGAGCAGTGGCAGGCGGCGGTGGACCGCGCCAAGGCGCTGCCGGACACCGCGCTGCCGCAGCCGGGGCAGCCGGTGACGGGGCCGCCGCCGCCCCGGGCGTGGGCCGACAAGGATCCCGCCGCGGCGGCTCGCCTGTCGGCGGCCCGGGCCGCGGTGTCGGCGCTGGCCGAGCAGCTCACCATGCCGCAGGAGAACCTGATCGCACCGGACACCGTGCGCAGGCTCTGCTGGGAGCCGCCGAAGGCGGTCGACGCGGAGACCGTGGGGACCGCGCTGGTGGGCTACGGCGCGCGGCCCTGGCAGGTGGAACAGGTGACGCCGGTGCTGGTGGCGGCGTTGTCCGCCTAGGCGGACGACGCGGCCGACGCCCGGCACCCACACTCACACCGGGCCTTCTCCGACCGGTTCGTCCTGCGACGGTTCCGGACCGGCCGCATCGGCCTGGCCGGCCGGGCCTTCGAGGAACGCGGTGTAGAGATGGCCGCCCCGGTTCACGGAAAAGTCGATCTCGGGCAGGAGGTCCGGGACCGCGATTGCGGTCATCAGATTGCGGTACATGCGCGAGATCCGCGCTTCGATATTCCCCAGGTGCCGGTCGATGGTGTTCGAGATGAGCACCAGTCCGGCCCAGTCGCCCGCGATTTGGTAGGCCTGCTGTTCCACATCGACGAATTGTTTCAGCTCGCCGCGTCGCCGCGCTTCGGTGAGCTGACCCGTATTGAAAGCGATCCAGTCCGGCCACGGGGTTCCATAGGTCTCCGGCGCATTACTGTGGAACGACAGTTTCCAGGCGGCCTGAAGTGCGTTCTCCCGGGAAATCCGGTAAGCGAGGATCATCCCGATGTCGACCACTTCCTGGAGCATGATCCGCTGCTCTCGCAGACCGTCCATGGACAGCGTGTCCTGCATGATGGCCGTCGCCACTTCGATCTTTCCACCCGGGAAATGCCTGTAGAAGGCCCCTTTGCTGGTCCGCGCGGCAGTGATGAGATCACCGACCGACGTCCCGTCGTAGCTGTCCCTCACAAAGAGCGCGCCGGCGGCGTCGAGGATTCGCTGCCTCGTGTCGATGGCACGTTGTTGCTGACGCCGCGGTCTGCGCGGGTTGCTCATTCGATCTCGCCTTCGAGACCCATTCACGGGTTGACGGATTCACGGATTCACGGCTGAACAGGCTTTGTCCGGGATGACCGCGTACGCGGTGATTCAGCCCCCCGATACTACCCCGAAGATCGGACCGGGCGAGGGGTTCAAAGGATTGTTCGCGACCGCCCGGACACCTCCTGCGACCGAGGCTCGCTTGACGTGACCGGGCCCGAGTTCCAGACTGGGCGCCTGACAGAACAGACCGAGTGGTCCCTTCTGGCTCAGGCGCCATCCGGGCAACAGGGACATCTCTCCCTTCACGGCGAGACATCCTGGTTGCCCTGAGCGCCTGGCCAGCCGTCCAAGCAGGGTGATTGCCGCCCGAATCCGGGAAAAATCCCTGCAGTTGAGGGACCAGCGTGCTGTTCTGCCGCAACAGACGAGGGGACGGAGCAGAAGAGACCACTCGGTCCGAACAAGACCCGGTGACACAGAGGCCGCAAACACCACCCAGATCACTACCCAGCCAATGCACGGGGGCGCATTGAGCGGGCGTCATGGCACGCGCCTGCTCAAGGACAGTCTCAGCCAGGATCCGCGGGGCCGGTCTCCCTGCCCTGGAGGACTGCCCGGACTGCCGGCCCCCACTTCACCGAGGGGAGTCTTTGTGCACGCACGTGGCCGTTCACGGGTGCCCGGCGAACACCGGGGCGGGCGAGCAGCACCACCGCCGGACACGGCGCGGCAGTGCTCTTTCAGACACTTTCACCGCCCGAGCGGCGAGCCGAACCGCGGCTCCATCCCCGTCGGCACCCGCTGACCCCGTCCAGCAGCCAGCCACCCCACCCGCTCGGGAGCCCGCCGCCATGACCACCGTCCCCTCCTCCTCCGCCGCCGCGGCCGTGCTACGGGCCGGTCCCGCCGCCGGCGCCGTGGCAGTGGTCGCGCCGTACGACGGCGGGGCCCCGTATCAGCAGGCCTTCGCGCGGCACGGCTGGCGGACCGTGGCCGTCCTCCCGGAGCACCGGCTGCGCCCGCCGGCGTACCGGAACGCGACGCTGCCCGTCGGGTACGGCGACCGGGTCGTGCACCGGGGGCTGCGGCAGACGGTCAAGGCGCTGCGGGCGCTCGGGGTGTCGGCCGTCGTCGCGGGCGGCGCCGAGGGCATCGAGCTGGCCGAGCGGATCGCCTGGCAGCTCGGACTGCCCGGAGCCGATCCGGCGTCCTCGCCGCTGAGGTACGACCGCGGTGCCCAGGCGGCCCGGCTGTCCCGGCTGGGCATCCCGGCGCTGCGGGGCATCCGCACCGCGCGTCTGGCCGACGCCGTGACCTGGGCACGGTCGTACCCCGCGGCCGGCTACCTGCTTGCCCCGGCAGCCGCCGGAACCCCGGTCGACGCGGTGGAATGCGCGGACGAACGCCAGGTAGGCGCGGCCTGGCCGGCCCTGTGGCACGCGGCCGCCCAGCACTACGGAAGCCCGCACCTGGTGCTCAGCGAGCTGCCCGGTCGCCACCGGTACACGGTCGACAGCGTCACCCGCCCGGGCCCGGACGGACGGCCCGAGCACGTCGTCACCGGCCTGCGGGCGGATGTTCATACCGGTCCGCGCACGCCGGGCGGCCCGCCGGCACCGGCCCTCGCGCGCTACACGGCCCGGGTGCTCGACGCGCTCGGCGTGGTGTGCGGCCCGGCCACCACGCGGCTCGCGTGCGGCGACGACGACACGGCCTGCCGCGGGCCGCTGCTGGTCTGTGCGATCGCGGCGCCCGTCATGACACGGGCCGACGAGGCACCGCGTCCGGCGACCGGCCGTCACCGGGCTTCGGGGGTGCCGGACCCCTGGTCCGCTCCCGCCGTCCCGTTCTTCCGGGACCGTTCATGACCCGACGGCCGTCCGCATGCGTACACCACCACCCGAGAGGAGCCCCCGTGCTCACGTCCCCCGCGCCCCGGTCCCGCCCCGCCGGCACCCGGCGGCTGTTGACGGGCAACACCCGCATCTTCGAACTGGGCACACCGCGGACCGAGCCGTCTCCGCAGCATCCATTCGCCGCCCCGGTGATGCGCGCCGTACGGACCTGCGGGTCCGATGTGGCTGGTCGCGCAGTTCCCCGCGCCCCTAAAGGGGCGCTCCAGACGAGGCACCTTGCCATGTGACGTTCGCCGCTCCACCCACCAGGACTGGGCAGCCACGTTACTCATAAGTAGCATGGGGCCTGAGCGCGCGCTCAGCGCATCGCAGCAGTGCCATCCCGCACCCTGGAGGAGAGCCATCGTGCCTCGTACCGTCAGGGATGTCGTCTTCGTCGACGGCGTCCGCACCCCGTTCGGCAAGGCGGGCCCGAAGGGCATCTACCACGAGACCCGTGCCGACGACCTCGTCGTGAAGGCGATCCGGGAGCTGCTGCGCCGCAACCCCGGGCTGGACACCAAGAAGATCGACGAGGTCGCCATCGCCGCGACCACCCAGATCGGTGACCAGGGTCTGACCATCGGCCGTACCGCGGGCATCCTCGCGGGCCTGCCGACCTCCGTGCCCGGCTACTCCATCGACCGTATGTGTGCCGGCGCCCTGACCGCCGTCACCACGGTCGCCGGTTCCGTCGCCTTCGGCGCGTACGACGTGGCCATCGCCGGCGGTGTCGAGCACATGGGCCGGCACCCGATGGGCGAGGGCGTGGACCCGAACCCGCGGTTCGTCAGCGAGAAGCTGGTCGACGAGTCGGCGCTGTTCATGGGCATGACCGCGGAGAACCTGCACGACCGCTACCCGCAGATCACCAAGGAGCGCGCGGACGAGTACGCGGTGCGCTCGCAGGAGAAGGCCGCCAAGGCGTACGCCAACGGCAAGATCCAGGCCGACCTGGTGCCGATCTCGGTGCGCCGGACGAACCCGGAGGGCGGCGAGACCGGCTGGGGTCTCGTCACGGCCGATGAGCCGATGCGCCCGGGGACCACCCTGGAGAACCTGACCGGTCTGAAGACGCCGTTCCGCGTCCACGGCCGGGTCACCGCCGGTAACGCGGCCGGTCTGAACGACGGTGCGACCGCCTCGATCATCGCCTCCGAGGACTTCGCCCGCGAGAACAACCTGCCGGTGAAGATGCGTCTCGTGGCGTACTCCTTCGCGGGTGTCGAGCCGGAGGTCATGGGCTACGGCCCGATCCCGGCCACGGAGAAGGCGCTCGCCCAGGCCGGTCTGAGCATCTCCGACATCGGTCTGTTCGAGATCAACGAGGCCTTCGCCGTGCAGGTGCTGGCCTTCCTCGACCACTACGGCATCGCGGACGACGACGAGCGCGTCAACCAGTACGGCGGCGCCATCGCCTTCGGTCACCCGCTGGCCTCCTCGGGTGTGCGTCTGATGACGCAGCTGGCCCGTCAGTTCGAGGAGCAGCCGAACGTCCGCTACGGCCTGAACACCATGTGCGTCGGCTTCGGCATGGGCGCGACGGTCATCTGGGAGAACCCGCACTTCGAGGGGGACAAGTGAGCACCACCGCCGAGCTTCTGAAGCAGGCCTCGGACCTGTTCCCCGACGAGGTCGTCACGTCGGCGCACGTACGCCACTTCGACCTGCCGTCCGGGGCCGGCCGCTTCGCGCTGATCACCCTGGACAACGGGCTCGACCACACCAAGCCGACCACCTTCGGCCCGGCCTCGCTGGCGAACCTCAACACCGCCATCGACCAGGTGGAGAAGGAGGCGGCCGACGGCACGATCGTCGGTGTCGGCATCACCGGCAAGCCGTTCATCTTCGCGGTCGGCGCGGACCTCAAGGGCGTCGAGCTCCTCAAGGAGCACGAGCACGCGCTCGCCATCGGCAAGGGCGGTCACGAGGTCTTCAAGCGGCTGTCGGGCCTCGCGGTGCCGACCTTCGCGTACTACAACGGTGCCGCCATGGGCGGTGGCGTCGAGGTCGGTCTGCACTGCGCGTACCGGACCGTCTCGAAGGCCATCCCGGCGTTCTCGCTGCCCGAGGTCTTCCTCGGTCTGGTCCCGGGCTGGGGCGGCTGCGCGCTGCTGCCGAACCTGATCGGTGCCGACAAGGCCGTCTCGGTCATCATCGAGAACTCCCTGAACCAGAACAAGCAGCTCAAGGGTGAGCAGGTCTTCGACCTGGGCATCGCCGACGCTCTCTTCGAGGGTGCCGACTTCCTTGAGCAGTCGCTGATCTGGACCGCCCAGGTGCTGAAGGGCGACATCGAGGTCGAGCGTCCCGTGATCGACCGCGGCGAGGCCTGGGACCAGGCTGTCGCGCGCGGCCGCTTCATCGCCGACAGCAAGGTGCACGGCGCCGCCCCGGCCGCCTACCGCGCCCTGGACATCATCGCCGCCGCCAAGAACGGTGACCTCCAGCAGGGTTACGACGCCGAGGACCTGGCCCTCGCCGACCTGATCACGGGCGGTGAACTGCGCGCCGGCATCTACGCGTTCAACCTGGTGCAGAAGCGCGGCAAGCGCCCGGCGGGTGCGCCCGACAAGAACCTGGCGCGTCCGGTCACCAAGGTGGGCGTCGTGGGCGCGGGCCTCATGGCCTCGCAGCTCGCGCTGCTCTTCCTGCGCCGCCTGGAGGTGCCGGTCGTGCTGACCGACATCGATCAGGAGCGCGTCGACAAGGGTGTGGGCTACGTCCACGCCGAGATCGACAAGCTGCTCGGCAAGGGCCGTATCAACCAGGACAAGGCCAACCGCCTCAAGGCGCTGGTGACGGGTGTCCTGGACAAGGCCGAGGGCTTCTCCGACGCGGACTTCATCATCGAGGCCGTGTTCGAGGAGATCGGCGTCAAGCAGCAGGTGTTCGCGGAGGTCGAGGCGGTCGCCCCGGCGCACGCGATCCTCGCCACCAACACCTCCTCGCTGTCGGTGACGGAGATGGCGTCGAAGCTCAAGAACCCCGAGCGGGTCGTGGGCTTCCACTTCTTCAACCCGGTCGCGATCCTGCCGCTCCTGGAGATCGTCCGCGGCGAGCAGACCGACGACGCCTCGCTGGCCACCGCGTTCGCCGTCGCCAAGAAGCTGAAGAAGACGGCGGTTCTGGTGAAGGACGCCCCGGCGTTCGTCGTGAACCGCATCCTCACCCGCTTCATGGGCGAGATCCAGAACGTCATCGACGAGGGCACCCCGGTCGAGGTCGCGGAGAAGGCGGTCGAGCCGCTCGGTCTCCCGATGTCCCCGCTGGTGCTCCTGGAGCTGGTCGGTCCCGCCATCGGCCTGCACGTCTCGGAGACCCTCAACCGGGCCTTCCCGGACCGCTTCACGGTCTCCCCGAACCTCGCCGCCGTCGTCAAGGCGGGCAAGCGCGGCTTCTACGTGTACGACAGCGGCAAGCCGGAGCTGGACCCCGAGGTCGCCGCGCTGCTGAAGCAGGGTGACGTCGTCCTCAGCGAGGAGCAGGTCCGCGACCGTGTCCTGGCCGCCGTCGCCCAGGAGATCGGGCTCATGCTCGACGAGGGTGTCGTCGCCGAGGCGCAGGACATCGACCTCTGCCTGATCACGGGCGCCGGCTGGCCCTTCCACCTGGGCGGCATCACGCCGTACCTGGACCGCGAGGGCGTCTCGGAGCGTGTGAACGGCAAGAAGTTCCTGGCCCCGGGCGTGGCTTCGGTCCCCGCGTAACGGCCACAGCAGCGTCAAGGGGCCCTCCGCACCACGCGGAGGGCCCCTTTCGCGTGCCGTCACCGGCGGTCCGGACGTCAGACCTCTTGCCAGGCCTGCAGCGCCAGCCCCGGCTCGTCCTTGCGGCGGGTGAGGAGGAGCTGGCCGGTGGCCGGGGACAGGCTCGCCGCGGTCACCCGGCCCTCCGCGTCGGTGGTCAGGGCGACGGTCGCGTCCGCGGGCAGCTGCGGGCCGGACTCGGTCCACCAGACGCCCGCCTGTTCGTCCTCGGTCGGGTAGGCGGCGAAGGCGACCCGGCCGCTCGCCGAGCGCTGGGCGAGCAGGGTGCAGTCGTACCCGTCGAGTTCGCAGCGGACCGCGGCGACCGGGCCGGGCCCGGCGGAGGGCAGCAGGGTGTACGGCTTGCCGCCGGGACGCCAGGCGCAGAGGTCGCCGGACTCGTCGGTGTAGTAGAGGGTCGTGCTCTCCGGCGAGGTGGCGAGGGCGCGCAGGGTGCCCGGCCGGACCGGGGTCTCCAGGGACTCAAGGAGCACGGGCGGCTTCCCGGCCGCCTCCTGGCGCCAGTGCACGATCCCGCCGGGCACGGCCGCGTACACCTCGACCCGCCCCGACTCACCGGTCACCGCCGCGAGCCCGTCCTCGACCAGCCGCCCCTTCAGGTCCCGCCACGGTTCCCAGCCGCCCTTCGCCTTCTGGGCGACCATGCTCACCCCGCGCCCCCGGTTGCGGACGAAGACTTGGGCGCGGCCCTGCGCGTCCACCGCGACGGCCGGGGAACCGGTGACGTCGCCCTTCTTGCTCGGGTGGCCGATCGACTGCCAGTCCAGGGCGGCCAGATGCGGCCGGTAGTGCGTGGAGTGGACGAGACCCGACTCGCCCTTCACCGTGGGCCGCCAGGCGACCAGGTGGGCGTATCCGTCGGCCCCCTGCCCGACCGAGAAGCCGGAGTGCAGCCGCTGGTCGCCGCCCATTTTCCGGGGGGTGCCCCAGAGGCTGCCCGGGCCGCGCTCGGCCCGGCACAGCACGGCGTCGCCCGACGGCAGATAGACACTGAGCCGGCCGTCACGGCCGCGGAGGAGCCAGTCGCCGTTCACCGCTTCACTCTAAGCGGGGCCGTTCGCAGCAGTGTCGGGGCCCCGGGCGTGCGAGGCTTGGGGCATGGAAGACGAAGCTCCCCTGCTGGTGATCGTCGACGGCGCGAACGTCGTCGGGTCACGGCCGGACGGCTGGTGGCGGGACCGCAGGGGAGCCGCCGAGCGGCTGCGCGACCGGCTGGCCGAGCAGGGGCTGCCCGGTCGGCCCACGCCGGTGGAGCTGGTGCTCGTCGTCGAGGGCGCGGCCCGCGGGGTGGCCTCGGTGCCCGGGGTACGGGTGGAGTCGGCACCCGGAAGCGGCGACGACCGCATCGTGGAGCTGGCCGCCGAGGACCCCGGCCGGCCCCGGCTCGTCGTCACCGCCGACCGTGAACTGCGCGGCCGGGTGACGGAGTTGGGCGCCGAGGTGATCGGGCCGAGCGCCCTGCTGCACTGAGCGCTCCGCTGGTTGGGCAGTTCGTTCACCGCGGGCCGGTGGGGGCTGGTCGCGCAGTTCCCCGCGCCCCTTACGGGGCACTCCACCAGGCCCGCCTACTCCCCCGGCACCCTGACATACAGCACCGCCCCGTCCACCTCGCCCGCCTGCTCGTACTCGGCCGCGAGCAGCCTGCGCAGGCTGGGGACGTGGTCGGGGCCGTACGGCTTGCCCCGGGAGTCGTCGATGACCAGGGCCGGCGCCCGGTCGGCCAACTCCGCGCGGAAGACCGGCCAGGTGCCCTCGACGGCGTACTTCTCGCCGACCTGCGGGCCGTCCCGGCCGCCGCTGAAGTTGGTGAGGAGGCCGGCGGTGAGATAGCGGGTGGCGGGGATGCGGTCGGCGAGCCAGTACGTCTCCGGGTGTATGCCCCAGACCAGGACCCGGTCGCCGGGCGCGGTACGTCGGTCGAGGGTGAGCGCCAGCCGCTGCGCGTGCGCGAGTTCGGGCCTGGGGGCCAGGACTCCCCAGGTCAGGAACAGGGCGCAGGCGCAGGCCGAGGCGAGGACGGCGGCCGAGGTCCGTTCCCGCGGCAGGATCTGCAGCGCGGCCGTGGCCAACAGCGCGAGGGGCGGGGTGAGTTGCAGGAAGTAGTGGCCGAAGAAGTGGAAGCCGAGCGTGACGGCGACCGCCGACGCGGCCAGCCACAGCCACAGGTCGGCGGCGCCGGTGCGGGCGATGCGCAGGGCCCGCGCGATGGGCGGGAGCAGGCCGGCCGAGGCCGCGCCGAGGATCGCGGTGTTGGTCAACGCCCGGGCCAGGACATGGAGTTCGGAGCCGGTGAAGGAGGCGTAGGCGCCGGAGCCGGTGACCGTCCAGAAGGCGAAACCGGCCGGGTCGGTGGCCAGGGCCACGCCCAGCACGGGCAGGGCGGCGCCGGCCGCCAGTCTGAGCAGGCCCGCGCGCGGGCCGCCGTACCGGTTGAGCAGGTAGAGCACCGGCAGCAGGACCGCACCGCCGGTCTGCTTGGTGAGGAAGGCGCAGGCGACGGCGGCCCCGGCCGCTCCCCAGCGGCGGCGGTCGGCGCACCACATCGCGGCGGCCGTGCAAGGCAGCATGAACACCTCGAAGGTGGCCGCCTGCGCGTCCTCGGGGTTGAGCCCGACCGAGACCAGCAGGTACAGCGTCCCGGCGGTACGGCCCGCGCGGTCGTCCCAGCGCCGCCGGGCGATCGACGCGAGCAGTACGGCGGTGGCCAGCTGGGCCAGCACGGCGAGGACCCGGACCGGGGTGAGCGACCCGGACCCGAAGACCGCGAACGTCCCCTCGTACAGCCACGGCAGCAGCGGCGGCTTGCGGTCCACGACGGTCTCGTACAGCTGCCCGCCGCGCGCCAGCAGGCGTGCCTGTACGGCGAGATAGCCCTCGTCCGGGTTCCACAGCGGCCGGACGAAGGACGGCACCCGGGTGACGCAGGCCAGGACGGCGAGCAGCGGCAGCAGCCGCGCCCAGTACCCCTTGCGTACGACTACGGACCGTGGCGGCGCGAGGGGCACGAGAAGCATGGGGAGCACGCTATCCGGCCCCGCAGTCCCACCCGGACGGGACATACGGGGCCGGAGTGGCGAGCCTGCCGGTCACGGAGCGTCGGCGGGGGCCCGCTCGGCCTGGGCGAGGCGGCTGTGCGAGCGGCCGTAGAGGAAGTAGACGAAGAAGCCGATGACCATCCAGATGGCGAACCGCAGCCAGGTCTCGGCGGGCAGGTTGAGCATCAGCCACAGCGAGGCCAGCACGGACACGATCGGCAGCACCGGCACCCAGGGGGTGCGGAAGGACCGCTCCAGGTCCGGCCGGGTGTTGCGCAGGATGACCACACTGATCGCGACGACGATGAAGGCGAAGAGCGTGCCGATGTTCACCAGTTCGGCGAGTTCGCTGAGGCTGGTGAAGCCGGCGACGATCGCGATGACGACGCCGAGGAGGATGGTCGGCCGGTACGGGGTGCGGAACTTCGGGTGGGTGTGCGAGAAGAACCGGGGCAGCAGTCCGTCCCGGCTCATCGCGAAGAACACCCGGGACTGGCCGAGCAGCAGGATCATGCACACGGTGGTCAGGCCGACGGCGGCGCCGAAGCTGATCAGGCCGGCGAACCAGGGGTGCCCGGTGGCCTTGAACGCGTCGGCCAGCGGGGCGTCCACGGACAGTTCGCTGTACTTCTGCATGCCGGTCACCACGACGGCCACGGCGACGTACAGCAAGGTGCAGATGATGAGGGAGCCGATGATGCCGCGCGGCACGTCCCGCTGGGGGTTGCGGGTCTCCTCTGCGGCGGTGGCGACGACGTCGAAGCCGATGAAGGCGAAGAAGACGACCGACGCGGCGGTGAAGATGCCCATCAAGCCGAAGTTGGAGGGCGCCCAGCCGAACATCAGCTGGATCAGCGGGGCCTTGAGGTTGCCGCCCGCCGGTACGGGCTCCTTCGGGGGGACGAAGGGGCTGTAGTTGCCGCTGTGGATGAAGAAGGCGCCGGCGATGATGACGACGAGGACGACGGCCACCTTGATGGCGACGACGACCGAGGTGACCCGGGCGGAGAGCTTCATGCCGACGACGAGGATCGCGGTGAGGACGAGGACCAGGGCGGCGGCGAGGATGTCGAAGCCGAAGCCGTGGGCGCCGTCGCGGCCGCTGAGGTACTCGGGCAGGTGCCAGCCGGCGTTGTCGAGCAGCGAGTGGATGTACCCCGACCAGCCGACGGCGACCACCGCCGTGCCCAGCGCCAGCTCCAGCACCAGGTCCCAGCCGATGATCCACGCGGGGAACTCGCCCAGTGAGGCGTACGAGAAGGTGTACGCCGAACCGGCGACCGGGACGGTGGAGGCGAACTCGGCGTAGCAGAGTGCGGCGAGGCCGCAGACGACGCCGGCCACGACGAAGGACAGGGCCACGGCGGGGCCCGCGGTGTTCTTGGCGGCCGTGCCGGTCAGGACGAAGATGCCGGTGCCGATGATGACACCCACGCCGAAGACCGTGAGGTCCAGGGCCGACAGCGACTTCTTGAGCGCGTGCTCCGGTTCCTCGGTGTCCTTGATGGACTGCTCGACGTTCTTGGTCCTGAAGAGCGTACTGCTCACGTGCCTACCTCCCACGTTTGTCGTCCTCGACATGATCGAGAGGGCCGGGGGTGCGTATGCCCCGGCAAGGGAAGGTTCACGCAGATGGGTCGGTCTCGCCACCGGAGGGGTGAGCGAAACCGACCCATCGGAGTGGTTTGTGTTTCGTCGGGGGCTGTCGGCCGGTGGGGGCTGGTCGCGCAGTTCCCCGCGCCCCTGAAGGGGCGCGCCTCAACTGGGGCGTCTCAATCCCTCGCGGGCTCCACCGAGTCGACCTCCGTCGTCGTACCGTCCAGCTTCGCGACCAAACCGGTGACCTGGCGGGCGATGTCGGGGGCCGTGAGGCCGATCTCCGCCATCACCTCGGCCCGCGACGCGTGGTCGAGGAAGCGGGGCGGGATGCCGAAGTCGCGGAGGGGGACGTCCACGCCCGCGTCCCGCAGGGCCTGGGCGACGGCGGAGCCCACGCCGCCCACGCGGATGTTGTCCTCCACCGTCACGACCACCCGGTGGCGCTCGGCCAGCGGGGCCATGGCCTCGTCCACCGGCTTGACCCAGCGCGGGTCGACCACGGTCGTCGAGATGCCCTGCTTGTCGAGGAGGCCGGCGATCTCCAGGCACATGGGGGCGAGGGCACCCACGGAGACCAGGAGCACGTCCGGGGTGTCGGTGCCGGGCTGGCGCAGCACGTCCATGCCGCCGACCTTGCCGACGGCGGCCACGGCGGGGCCGACCGCGCCCTTGGAGAAGCGGACGACCGTCGGGGCGTCGTCGACCTCGACGGCCTCGCGGAGCTGGGCGCGGACCTGGTCGGCGTCGCGCGGGGCGGCGAGCCGCAGGCCGGGGACGACCTGGAGGATCGACATGTCCCACATGCCGTTGTGGGAGGCGCCGTCGGTGCCGGTGACGCCGGCCCGGTCCAGGACGAACGTCACTCCGCACTTGTGCAGGGCCACGTCCATCAGGACCTGGTCGAAGGCGCGGTTCAGGAAGGTGGCGTACACGGCGAAGACGGGGTGCAGGCCGGCCGTGGCGAGGCCCGCCGCGGAGACCGCGCCGTGCTGCTCGGCGATGCCGACGTCGTAGATGCGGTCCGGGAAGGTGTCCGCGAACTTCTTCAGGCCGACCGGCTGGAGCATGGCCGCCGTGATGGCGACGATGTCCTCGCGCTCCTTGCCGAGCTTCACCATCTCGTCGCCGAAGACGGAGGTCCAGTCGGCGCCGGAGGCCTTGACCGGCAGGCCGGTGTCGGGGTGGATGGGGCCGATGCCGTGGAAGCGGTCGGCCTCGTCCTGGAGGGCGGGCTGGTAGCCGCGGCCCTTCTCGGTGAGGCAGTGCACGATCACCGGGCCGCCGAACCGCTTGGCCCGCGCCAGCGCCGACTCCAGGGCCTCCATGTCGTGGCCGTCGATCGGGCCGACGTACTTCAGGCCCAGGTCCTCGAACATGCCCTGCGGGGCGATGAAGTCCTTCAGCCCCTTCTTGGCGCCGTGCAGGGTGTCGTAGAGCGGCCTCCCGACGACGGGTGTGCGCTCCAGCAGGTCCTTGCCCCGGGCCAGGAACCGCTCGTACCCGTCCGTGGTGCGCAGGGTCGCCAGGTGGTTGGCGAGGCCGCCGATGGTCGGGGCGTACGACCGCTCGTTGTCGTTGACGACGATGACCAGCGGGCGGTCCTTGGCGTCGGCGATGTTGTTCAGCGCCTCCCAGGCCATGCCGCCGGTGAGGGCGCCGTCACCGATCACGGCGACGACGTGGCTGTCGCGTTTGCGGAGCTGGTTGCCCTTGGCGATGCCGTCGGCCCAGCCGAGGACCGTGGAGGCGTGGCTGTTCTCGATGACGTCGTGCTCGGACTCGGCCTGCGAGGGGTAGCCGGACAGGCCGCCCTTCTGCTTGAGCCGGGAGAAGTCCTGGCGGCCGGTGAGCAGCTTGTGCACGTAGGACTGGTGGCCGGTGTCCCACAGCACCTTGTCCTTCGGGGAGTCGAAGACGCGGTGCAGGGCGATGGTGAGCTCGACCACGCCCAGGTTGGGACCGAGGTGTCCGCCGGTCTTGGAGACCGCTTCCACGAGGAAGGTCCGGATCTCCTCTGCCAGCTGGACCAGCTCCTCGGGGCTGAGCCGGTCCAGATCGCGCGGTCCCCTGATACGGGTCAGCAGCGGCACCCGTGCCTCCTTGCAGTAGAGCTGATCGAGCTGTTGCCGGGCTTGTCGAGTCTAATGTTCCGCCCGGGCGGCCGACGCGCGGGCTGTACGTCATACGTCACGCGAACGGCCGTACCCATCGAGAGCCCTTCCTATGACACGACTGTGCCCGGCACTGTTCAGTGCCGGGCACAGTCGGAAACCCAGGGGCGCGGGGAACTGCGCGATCAACCACGACGGCGGGAAGGCCGCCCGCGCACCGCACCCCCAACGGCGATCGGCGTCAGCCGCGACCCGCGGCCTTCTGGCTCTTACGGGAGACCGAGTCGATGACAACCGCACCCAGCAGAACGCCACCCGTGATCATGTACTGGATCGACGTGTTCATGTTCAGCAGGTCGAGGCCGGTCTGGATGGACTGGATGACCAGCATGCCCAGGAGGGCGGACCAGACGCTGCCGCGGCCACCGAACAGCGACGTACCACCGATGACGGCCGCCGCGATGGCGAGCATCAGGGTGTTGCCGCCACCGGCGTTGAGGGTCGCGCTCGCCGTCTGACCGGCGAAGAACATACCGCCGATGGCCGCGAAGCCACCGGAGATCGCGAACACGGTGATGCGGACCATCGGCACGCTGATACCGGCACGGCGGGCCGCCTCGATGCCGCCACCGACCGCGAAGACCTTGCGGCCGTACGTCGTACGACGCAGCACGAAGTCGACGATCACCAGCGACGCGAGGAAGATCACCAGCGCGTTGGAGACGCCGGCCGCGTTGTTCAGCACGGCCGCCGCGGCGAAGGACGCGATCGCGAGCAGTGCGACGCGGACCACGATCTCGCTGGTGGGCCGGAACGGCACGCCCGCCGCGCGGCGCCGGCGCTGCTCGTTGAACTGGCCCAGGGCCGACAGCACGACACCGAGGCCGGCCAGCAGGTAGGCACCGATGATGGCCTGGTCCATGAAGAAGGAGCTCTGGCCGAGGAGCTTCACCGGGCCGTTGTCGGCCGGGATGTTGATCGTGCCGCTGGAGCCCAGCAGCCACAGCATCAGACCGTTCCAGCCGAGGAAGCCGGCCAGGGTGACCACGAACGCGGGTACGCCGATCTTGGCGAAGAACCAGCCGTGCAGCGCGCCGATGCCGATGCCCGTGATGATCGTGAGGATCAGCGCCAGCCACTGGTTCATCCCGTGGTTGACCACGAAGACGGCGAACACCGTGGAGGCCAGACCGCTCACCGAGCCGACGGAGAGGTCGATCTCGCCGAGCAGCAGCACGAACACCAGGCCGATGGCGAGCATGCCGGTGGCCGCGAGGAAGTAGCTGATGTTGGAGAGGTTGTCCGCGCTGAGGAACAGGCTGTTCTTCACCTGGAAGATGGTCCAGATGATGATCAGGCCGGCGACCACCGGCAGCGAGCCCAGCTCGCCGCCCTTCACCCGGCGCTTGAACTCCGTGAGGTAGCCCTTGAGGCCCTCTTCACGGACCAGCAGGCGCGGGTCGACGACCGCGACCGGCGCGCCCGTGGGGTCGTCGGCGGGGGCCACCGTGACCGGGGCCGCGGCCGGCTCGGTCGTGTCGGCCTTCTCGGTCTTGGGCGACTCGTCGCCCTTCACGGTCTTGGACGTCTCGCTCACTTTGCCGCCTCCGGGGTGCGACGCTCCGAACGACGGGTCACGGCGTTGTCCGTGGCACCCGTGATCGCCGCGATGATCTCTTCCTGGCTGGTGCTCTTCACGGGGAAGAAACCATTGTTCTTGCCCAGACGCAGCACCGCGACGGTGTCCGCGACCGCCTTCACATCGGCCATGTTGTGGCTGATGAGGATGACGGCGAGGTTGCGCTCGCGCAGCCGCTCGACCAGGTCGAGGACCTGCGCGGTCTGCTCGACACCGAGGGCGGCGGTGGGCTCGTCGAGGATGACGACCTTGGGGTCGCCGATCAGGGCGCGGGCGATGGCCACGACCTGGCGCTGACCGCCGGAGAGGCTGGCGATCGGGATGCGCACGCTCGGGATGCGGATGGAGAGCGTGCTCAGCAGCTCGCGGGACCGCTTCTCCATCGACACCTCGTCGATGACGCCGCGGTGCAGCAGCTCACGGCCGAGGAAGAGGTTGCCGACCACGTCGAGGTTGTCGCAGAGAGCGAGGTCCTGGTAGACCGTCGCGACGCCGAGACCTTGGGCGTCGTGCGGCTTGTTGATGTTGACCGGGTTGCCCTCCCACTCGATGACGCCCTCATCGATGGGATGCACACCCGCGATCGTCTTGACCAGGGTCGACTTTCCTGCGCCGTTGTCGCCCACCAGGGCGACCACTTCTCCGGCGTGGACCTCCAGTTCGACATCGGTGAGTGCCTGGACCGCACCGAATCGCTTGGAGACTCCGCGCAACGCCAGCACGGGCGTAGCGGACACGTGAACCATCTCCTTCGCCGCCTGACCGGCGGGGATGCCGCGCTTGGTGATCAGGCGCGGAGGGGCGTGCGACACCACGGGTTGCCGTCGGTGTACGCACGCGGTTTACAAGATGAACATGCGCGAATCCGCTGCGCTTGGCAACGGGTCCGTCCGACGCCCGCTCCGGCAGCGGGGTATGAAGGCCGGAGCGGGCGTCGGAGGGGTTTCGCGTGACCGTCGGACGCCCCCGGGCGCCTTGCGGAAGGGCCGGGGTGCGTCGGGCGGCCGGGGCCCGGGTGTCGTACTGCGATCACCCGGGCGCTGGCGGCCGGAGCCCTGCGGCTCCGGAGCCGGGCTACTGGAGGCCGGCGGCCTTGCAGGCCTTGGCGAACTCGCTGGTGCAGATGTCGGAGACGGTGTAGAGACCGTCCTTGATCACCGTGTCGCTGATGTTGGCCTTGGTGACCGACACCGGGGTCAGCAGCTGCGAGGGCACCTTGTCGCCGGAACCGCTGGTCTGCGTGGTGGTGGCGAGCGAGGTGATGCTCTTGTCGTTGAGCAGGTTCACCGCGATCGTGGCGGCGGCGTCGGCCTCCGGCTTGAACGCCTTGTAGACGGTGGAGGACTGGGTGCCGGCGACGATGCGCTGGATACCCGCGAGCTCCGCGTCCTGACCGGTCAGCGGGATGCCGCTGATGCCGGAGCCCTTGAGGGTGGTGGCGATACCACCGGCCATGCCGTCGTTGGCGGAGTAGACGCCCGCGATGTTCTTGGCACCGAGCTGGGTGATGGCCGCCTTCACCTTCTGCGCGGCGACCGTGTCCTTCCACAGACCGGACTGCTCGTAGGCGATGTCGACCTTGCCGTCGAGGGCCTCGTGCGCGCCCTTCTTGAACTGGGCGGCGTTCGGGTCGGCGTCGTCACCGTTGATCATGACGATCTTGGACTTGGTGGTCGCCTTGGAGCCGAGGGCGTCCAGCAGGGCCTGGCCCTGGAGCTCGCCGACCTTGACGTTGTCGAAGGAGACGTAGGCCGACACCGGGCCCTGGGCGAGGCGGTCGTACGCGACGACCTTGACACCCTTGTCCACGGCGGCCTGGATGGAGGACTTGATGGCCGCGGAGTCCTGGGCCGAGATCACGATGACCTTGACGCCCTTGGTCACCATGGTGCTGACCTGCTGGGCCTGCTTGGCAGCGTCACCGGCGGCGTTCGCGTAGTCGACCGTGCAGTCGGCACACAGCTTCTTGACCTGCGCTTCGAAGTACGGGTGGTCGAACTTCTCGTAGCGAGCGGTCACGCTGTCGGGGAGCAGCAGGCCGATGGTCTTGCCACCGGAGGAGCTGCTGCTCGACGAGTCGCTCTTCTTGTCGTCGCCGGCCTTGCCACAGGCGGCGACGGACAGCGCCATGGAAACCGCGGCGGTGCCGATCACGACTCTACGCATCGTTGCGTTCATTTGGGGGTGCCTCCCTGACAGGGCCGCAACGCTGCGGCCGAGGTGGCTGGAAGTCAACTCGGCCGTGACTTCGACGTCAAGAAGTAAATACTTAACGAGATGGCAACGGCGCCATTCGTTCTCTAAGTGAAGGCAGGTGCAACAGCGGGCAACGATCCGTCCAAAAGGGTCGAATCGCCCATCTCGCTGAGTGCGAGAGCGAGCGCGCCGAGCACCTCCGCACGGCCGCCAAGCGCCCCCGGAAGTACCGAGAGTTGGCGCGCCGCACTGGGGATCGCATAGCGGCTCACGGACTCCCTGATGGGCCCCAGGACCAGCTCTCCGGCCTCGGCGAGATCACCGCCGAGGACCACCCGGCTCGGGTTCAGCAGGTTGCAGAGATTCGCCACACCACTGCCGATGTGACGGCCGACGTCGCCGATCACCCGACGGCAGCCGGGGTCGCCTTCCCGGGCCAGCCGCACGACGCCCTCCATGGTCAGGTCCGCGCCGTGACCGGGCTGGAGCAGCGGCAGCACGTAGCGGGCCGACGCGAAGGTCTCCAGGCAGCCGCGGTTGCCGCAGCGGCAGACCGGGCCGGACTCATCGAGCGTGATATGTCCGATTTCACCCGCCGTGCCGCCGGGGCCCCGGTAGATCTTCCCGTTGATCACCAGACCGGCGCCGACGCCGCTGGCGACCTTGATGTAAGCAAGATCACGTACGCCCTTGCCGCTGCCCCAGACCAGCTCACCGAGGGCGCCTAGGTTGGCGTCGTTGTCCACGTGCACGGGGACGCCGAGCCGCAGCCGCAGCTCCTCCGCGGGTCTCGCGCCGATCCAGCCGGGCAGGATGGCGCTGGAGCCCAGGGTGCCGGACTCCACGTCGATCGGGCCGGGGACGCCGACGCCCACGCCGGCGATCTTCGAACGGTCCACGCCGGTCGCCGCGATCAGGCGGTTGACCAGCTCTTCCGCCCTGTCGAAGCCCTGGCTGGACGACGCGTCCACGTCGAGGGGCTCGGACTCCTCGGCCAGCACCTGGTGGGCGAGGTTGCCGATCGCCACGCGCAGGTGGGTGTGACCGAAGTCGATCCCGATGACGATGCCGGCGTCACCGCTCAGACTCACGCTGCGGGCCCTGCGGCCGCCCGCCGACGTGGGCGTGACCTCGACGGTTCCGCCGTCCTTGAGCTCGCGCACGATGTTGGAGACCGTCGCAGCCGACAGGCCGGTCGTGCGCGCGATCTCCGCCTGCGTGAGCGATCCGGCCAGACGTACGGCCCGTACGACACGTTCCAGGTTGGCTCGGTGCAGCGACGACTGCGACCCCGGAGTCTCCATCGACCCATCCACTCCCGCCATCGGAGGCGGCCACGGCGCCGCCAACGTGACCCAGATCACCTCACTGAGACCGGGCCACTTACAAGTTATGAACTCCAAGCTCTGCTGAACGGGTTACCGCCGTCAAGTCCTTGACAGAAATCGTTGGCGGTTCGGGGGTTGCCTGGGGGACATGCATTCGACATGTCTAGGCCACTGGTCAGCAGGTGGCGGAGGGGGCGGTGGGTGACCGTGGTGGTGCGGGTGCGGCGTCGTTGTGGCTGGTCGCGCCCACGCGGCGGAGCCGCATAGTGAACACAGCCCCGCGCCCCTGGGGCGCGGTCGTGGGCGCCGGATTCAAGGGCGCCCTCTTTCGGGTTGCGAACGTTCGGGTTACTTCAGAGCGCCCGCTGTCAGGCCCGCCACCACCTGGCGCTGGAAGATGATGTACGCCGCCAGGACCGGGAGCATCGCCATCACCAGGCCGGCGAAGAGGCCGGACCAGTCGCCCTTGTAGCCCTGGCTGACCGCCAGCTGGACCAGGCCCTGGGTGAGGACGTGTTTGTCGGGGTCCGTGTTGAGGACCGTCGGGAGCATGTACTGGTTCCACTGGCCGAGGAAGTTGAAGATCCCCACGCTGATCAGGCCGGGCTTCGCCATCGGCAGCATGATCTGGAAGAACGTGCGGGTGTGCGAGGCGCCGTCGACGAAGGCCGCCTCGGCCACCGATGTGGGCAGGGTGCGGAAGAACGCCGTGAGGAAGAACACCGTGAACGGCAGCGAGTACGCGATGTAGACCAGGATCAGGCCGTGCAGCGTGTTCAGCAGGCCCATGTTGTTCACGACGTAGAACAGCGGGACCAGCGCGAGCATGATCGGGAAGCTCATGCCGCCGATGAACAGGTAGTAGATGAAGCGGTTGCCCGGGAACTGGAAGCGGGCCAGGACGTAGGCCGCCATCGAGCCGAGGACCAGGGTGCCGATCAGCGAGCCGCCCACCACCAGGACGGTGTTCAGGAAGTAGTCGCTCATGTTGGCCTGGGTCCACGCCCGCGACCAGTTGTCGAAGTGCAGCTTGTCGGGGAGCGCCCAGGGCGAGCTGAAGATGGACCGGTCGTCCTTGAAGGACGTCATCACCGCCCACAGCAGCGGCGTGACCACCATGAACGCCCAGATGACCAGGACGCCGTGGGAGAAGACGTTCAGGACCCCGCCCTCGCGCTGCCGCCGGGGCGGCTTCGGCGCCGGGATGTCGGTCTTCGTGACGGGGGTGTCGGTCTCGGTCGTCGTCATCGCTTCAGTACTCCAGCCGCTCGCGACGGCCCAGCCGCATCACGACCGCCGCGAAGGCGAGCGTGACGATCAGCAGGGCGACGCCGATGGTGGTGGCGTAGGCGGCCTGACCGTCCCGGAACGCCTTCTGGTACACGTACAGGACCATCACGGTCGTCGAGTAGTCGGGCCCGCCCGGTCCGGTCGTCATGATCTGTACGACTGCGAACGACTCGGCGCCGAGCGCGAGGATGCCCATGTAGACCCAGCCGGACTGCACGGTGTCCCAGAGCAGCGGCAGGGTGAGGCGGAAGAAGGTGGTGGCGCGGCCGGCGCCGTCGAGCAGGGCGGCCTCGTAGAGATCCGCGGGGATGGACGCCATGCCCGCCGAGAAGAGGACCACGAAGAAACCGACCGTGGACCAGACCAGTACGGCCATCACGCACCACAGGGCGAGGCTCGGGTCGCCCAGCCAGAGCGGCTGGATATTGTCCAGACCAATTCCGCGGAGCAGTGAATTGATCGCACCGCTGTCGGGGTTGTAGGCGAAGGCGAACAGCAGCGAGACGATCGCGATCGACAGCACCTGCGGGAAGAAGTAGACGATCTTGTAGAAGGAAGAGCCCCGGACCCCGGAGATGACCGGGCCGCCCTTCCTTCTCCGGCCGCCCACATTGATCATGAAGGCGAAGAACAGCGCCAGGCTGATCGTCACCAGCGGCAGCACGATCGCGAACATCAAGCTGTGCTGCAAGGACTTCCAGAAGATGTCGTCGTGCAGCATCCTCCGGTAATTGTCCAGGCCGACCATCTTGAATTCGGGGCTCAGGCCGGTCCAGTCCGTGAACGAGTAGTAGATGGACTGGATGAACGGCCACACCACGAAGAGCGCGTACAGTCCGAGGGGCAACGCCAGAAACCCCACAATGAACCGGTACTTGCCGTGCTGCATCGCCACTCCGGTGCCGTGAGGGTGAGTGTTACGGGTGCTTGTAGTGCTTGATCGTGGTGTCCTTGGCGGCCTCGTCGGCGAAGCCCTGGATCTTCTTGACGGCCTCCGCCGGGGTGAGCCGGCCGGCCATCATCTCGCCGAGGCCGGCGACTCCGATCTTCTCCTTCTGGAGCTGCACGTACCAGTCCTGGAGCCGCGGGTTGACCACGTTCGACCCGGCCAGCTTCAGCGCGGCGACACCGGAGGTGAGGCCCGGGGTGAGGGTGATGCCGTCGGTGCCGCCGTTGTACGCGGTCAGCGACTTCACCTTCGTCGTGAAGTTCTTGGAGGAGGCCTCGCTGAGCATGATGCGCAACTGCTCCATGCCGCCCTGGGCGTTCGCGGCCTTGGCCGGGACGACGAACGGCTCGCCGCCGGAGGCCCAGATGGTGCCGAACGGCATCTTGTCGTTCTTGTCGATGCCGGTGGGCGCGGAGACGGCGAGGTTGAAGTCGGAGGGGATGACGTTCGCCGACTCGTTCTCCACCCAGGAGCCGTTCGGGATGAACAGGGCCTTGCCCTGCGCCCAGGCGGTCTGGGACTGGATGTGGTCCAGGCCGGGGGTGCCCTTGAGGATGTAACCCTTCTTGTAGAGCTCGTAGTAGGCCTCGAAACACGCCTTGACGGCCGGGTGCTTCCAGGCGTTGGGCTCCAGGTTGTCGATCGCGTTCAGGACTTCGACGCCGCCGACCTTGCCGATCATCGGGTAGAGCGAGAAGGGGATGTAGTACGGGTACTTGCCCGCGTAGGTCCAGCCGGCCATGCCCTTCTTCTTGGCCTTCTCGCAGACGGCGATCATCTGGTCCCAGGTCTGCGGGTACTCCGCGTCGAGCGAGTCCAGGGCCTTCTGCGAGTACCAGACGCCGTAGACCGTGTAGGCGTAGTACATGATCCAGACCGGGTCGCCGTCGAACTGGCCCATCTCGACGATGCCGGGGCGCAGCGTGTCGCGGACCTTCTTGTTCGGGTCGTCGTACGACGGCGCGTCGAGCAGCGGGGTGAGGTCGGCCAGCTGGTTCTTGCCGACGAGCACACCCATGTCCATCTGCTCGGCGCCGGAGTTGTCGATGAGGTCCGGCGGGGTGCCCTGGTTGAAGCGCGGCTGGAGAGTGGACTGGATCTTCTGGGTGGCGGAGAACTTGACCTTGGCCTTCGGGAAGTTCTTCTCGTAGATCTTCACCGCGTCCTGGGCGTACTCCTTGCCGAAACCGCCGTCGAAGAGGACGAATTCCATCTGCGCGGTCTCGTTGACGCCCAGCGGGTTCTTGGCCGTCTTCTTGCCGGCCTTGTCCTTGGACTGACCGCCGCCGCCACTGCTGGCACAGGCGGAGAGGAATCCGACGGTGGGTACCGAAATCAGGCCGAGTGCGGCCGAACGTTTGATCAGATCGCGGCGGCCGACACCCTCGGAACCATGGTTCGCTGCGGAAGGGGATCCCATGCTCAAGTCCACGCCTTCTCCAGGACTCAGGCGGTGAACCGGATCCTCCCCGGCACCGCGGTCGGGTAGTGCTGGGTCGTGCAGGAAGTCATGCGGGAAACGCCGACAGGTATAGTCCACTTTCCGCCAGCGGGGCAAGATCGAATGCAAGGTTGCCCATGGGTCTTTTCCTAGTTGAGACCTGTCGGAAATATGAGCGATCTCTGTACGCCTTGCCGGAAAAAGAGCCGACATACACCCCTGAATGCCGCAGCCAACACCCTTGACATCACGGGCCACTTGACCACCTACTGGTTCCTGCGCCAGCAGCTGACAACGTTGTCTCGTGTGGCAGGGAGGGTACCCGTTGTGATGCAGCGGAGAACGCAGCGAAGAACAGGACACGGATCTGGTACGGCGGTCGTGATCGCGGCCGCCGTAGTCATGACCCTGGGCTCCCAGGGAACCGCGGTCGCCCTGCCGGCGAAGGCACCGGCCGCCGCGACACAGTTCGCATCCTCGTTCGAGTCTGGCGATCCGTCACCGGACTGGACCGACACCGTGGACACCGACCCCAGTGGCGCACCGCGCGCCGCGGGCGTGGACGGCGGCTACAGCACCGGCATCCCCGGCAATGTCACCGACCATGTGACCGACGTACGGGCGAGCGGCGAGAACACCGGCGCGGGCGAGGTGAAGGAGAACCTCGTCGACGGCGAGCCGGGCACCAAGTGGCTCACCTTCGAGCCCACCGGCTGGGTCGAGTTCGACTTCGACAAGCCCATCAAACTGGTGACCTACGCCCTCACTTCGGCGAACGACTACGACGAGCGCGACCCGAAGGACTGGACCCTCCAGGGCTCGACGGACGGCAAGGACTGGAAGACCGTCGACACCCGGACCGGCGAGTCCTTCTCGGAGCGGTTCCAGACCAAGTCGTACGACCTCTCCGCGCCCGCCGAGTACCAGCACTTCAGGCTCGACGTGACGAAGAACAACGGCGCCTCGGACATCCTGCAGATCGCCGACGTCCAGTTCTCCACGGGCGGCAGCGGCGGGCCGGTGCCCCAGGACATGCTCTCGCTGGTCGACAGGGGCCCGAGCGGCTCGCCTACCGCGAAGGCGCGGGCCGGGTTCACCGGAACGCACGCACTGCGATACGCCGGACGGCACACGGCGAGCGGCCGGGCGTACTCGTACAACAAGGTCTTCGACGTGAACGTCAAGGTCGGCCGCGACACCCGGCTGGGCTACCGGATCTTCCCGTCGATGGCCGACGGCGACCTCGACTACGACGCCACGAACGTGGCGGTGGACCTGGCCTTCACGGACGGCACCTATCTGAGCGGCCTCGGGGCCGTCGACCAGCACGGGTTCGGGCTGTCGCCGCGCGCGCAGGGCGCGTCGAAGGCGCTGTACGTCAACCAGTGGAACAACGTCTCGTCGGTGATCGGTTCGGTCGCGGCCGGCAAGACGGTCGACCGGATCCTGGTGGGCTACGACTCCCCCGCCGGGCCGGCCAAGTTCCGCGGCTGGATCGACGACGTGTCCCTGAAGCCGGTGGCCCCGGAGAAGCCGAAGGCGCATCTGTCCGACTACGCGCTGACCACCCGCGGCACCAACTCCAGCGGCAGCTTCTCGCGCGGCAACAACTTCCCGGCCACGGCCCTGCCGCACGGCTTCAACTTCTGGACGCCGGTGACCAACGCGTCCTCGGAGAGCTGGCTGTACGAGTACGCACGGGCGAACAACGACGACAACCTGCCGACGATCCAGGCGTTCAGCGCGAGCCATGAGCCGAGCCCCTGGATGGGCGACCGGCAGACCTTCCAGCTGATGCCGTCCGTCGCGGCCGGCACCCCGGACACCGGCCGGGACGCCCGCGAACTGGCCTTCCGGCACGAGAACGAGACCGCACGGCCGTACTACTACGGGGTCACGTTCGAGAACGGCCTCAAGGCCGAGATAACACCCACCGACCACGCGGCCGCGCTGCGCTTCACCTACCCGGGCGACGACGCGAGCGTGATCTTCGACAACGTGACCGAGCAGGCGGGCCTGACCCTCGACAAGGAACACGGGATCGTCACCGGGTACTCGGACGTCAAGTCGGGCCTGTCGACGGGCGCGACCCGCCTCTTCGTCTACGGCGTGTTCGACAAGCCGGTGACGGCCGGGGACTCCAGCGGGGTCAAGGGCTACCTGCGCTTCGACGCGGGCTCCGACCACACCGTCACGCTCCGCCTGGCCACCTCCCTCATCAGCGTCGACCAGGCCAAGGACAACCTGCGCCAGGAGATCCCGGACGGCACCACCTTCGACACGGTGAAGGCGCGGGCCCAGAAGGTCTGGGACAAGCTGCTCGGCAAGGTGGAGGTGGAGGGCGCCACGGCGGACCAGCTGACCACCCTCTACTCCAGCATGTACCGGCTGTACCTGTACCCCAACTCCGGCTTCGAGAAGGTCGGTTCGACGTACCAGTACGCCTCCCCCTTCTCCCCGATGACCAGCCAGGACACCCCGACGCACACCGGCGCGAAGATCGTGGACGGCAAGGTGTACGTCAACAACGGCTTCTGGGACACCTATCGCACGACCTGGCCGGCGTACTCACTGCTGACACCAGGTCAGGCCGGTGAGATGGTCGACGGGTTCGTGCAGCAGTACAAGGACGGCGGCTGGACCTCGCGCTGGTCCTCCCCCGGCTACGCCGACCTGATGACCGGCACCTCCTCGGACGTGGCGTTCGCGGACGCGTACGTCAAGGGCGTGAAGTTCGACGCGAAGGCGGCCTACGACGCGGCCCTGAAGAACGCGACGGTGGTCCCGCCCTCCTCGGGCGTCGGCCGCAAGGGCATGTCCACCTCCCCCTTCCTCGGCTACACCAGCGACGACACCCGCGAGGGCCTGTCGTGGGCGATGGAGGGATACGTCAACGACTACGGCATCGCCGAGATGGGCAAGGCGCTCTACGCGAAGACGGGCGAGAAGCGCTACAAGGAGGAGTCGGACTACTTCCTCAACCGCGCCCAGGACTACGTCGACCTCTTCGACTCCAAGGCCGGCTTCTTCCAGGGCAAGGACGCCCAGGGCGGCTGGCGGGTGGACTCGTCGGCGTACGACCCGCGCGTGTGGGGCTACGACTACACCGAGACCAACGGCTGGGGTTACGCCTTCACCGCCCCGCAGGACAGCCGGGGCCTCGCCAACCTGTACGGCGGCCGCTCCGGCCTCGCGGACAAGCTGGACGAGTTCTTCGCGACGCCCGAGACGGCCTCCCCCGACTTCGTCGGCTCGTACGGCGGGGTCATCCACGAGATGACCGAGGCCCGGGACGTCCGGATGGGCATGTACGGCCACTCCAACCAGGTCGCCCACCACGTCATCTACATGTACGACGCGGCCGGCGAGCCCTGGAAGGCGCAGGCCTACGTCCGTGAGGCGCTCTCCCGGCTCTACCTCGGCAGCGAGATCGGCCAGGGTTACCACGGCGACGAGGACAACGGCGAGCAGTCGGCCTGGTACCTCTTCTCGGCCCTCGGCATCTACCCGCTGGTGATGGGCAGCGGCGACTACGCGATCGGCTCCCCGCTGTTCAAGAAGGCGACGGTCCACCTGGAGAACGGCCACGACCTGGTGATCCGGGCGCCGAGGAACAGCGCGCAGAACGTCTACGTCCAGGGCGTCCGCGTCAACGGCCGCATCTGGACGTCGACTTCGCTGCCCAACTCCCTGATCTCCAAGGGCGGTGTCATCGACTTCACGATGGGCCCGAAGCCGTCGACGTGGGGCACCGGCAAGGACGCCGCCCCCGTCTCGATCACCAAGGACGACAAGGTCCCGACCCCGCGCGCGGACGTCCTGAAGGCCAACGGCGCCCTGTTCGACAACACCTCGGCGACGCAGGAGGCGGTGACGTCGGTTGACCTGCCGGTGACCAGGTCGGCCAAGGGCATCCAGTACACCCTCACCTCCCCGTCGGACCACACGAAGGCCCCGACGGGCTGGACCCTCCAGGCCTCCACGGACGGCACCGACTGGAAGACAGTGGACCACCGCTCGGGCGAGACCTTCGCCTGGGACCTCCAGACAAGGGCGTTCACGATCCAGAAACCGGGGGCGTACGCGCACTACCGGCTCGTCCTGGACGGTGAATCGACGCTGGCGGAGGTGGAGTTGCTGGCCTGAGACAGCGGCACGGAAAGGGGGGCGGGCCCGTTCGGGTCCGCCCCCTCTCTCTTGTCCGGCTCAGCCGGTGGCGAGAGTGAACACGTGCAGGTCGCTGTTCCCGGGGAGGCGGACGCTCTTGACGGTCCTGCCGTCCGGGGCCGTGAACGGCCTGGTCGCGAAGACGTAGGTCGCCACCGGGTCCTTGTCCGCGCCCGCGACATTGCGGTACGCGGTCTTCGCCACGATCTCGTTGCCGTACTGGACGGTTCCGCCGCCACCGCCGATGGTCCAGTCGGTGAAGGAGAGGTCGATCGTGTCGGTCGTGCCGTCGGTGTAGGTGACGGTCGCCCGGGCGGGCTGGTTGCCGTTGGTGGCGCTGCCGATGAAGGACAACCTGGCTGCGGGAGTGGGGAGTTCGATGGTCTGGGCGGCGGCCGTCGCGTTGTCGGGGCGGCCTGCCGGGGCGTTGGGCCAGGTGTAGGCGAGGCCGTCGATCGTGCCCTGGCCGCCCGCGGTGAGGCCGGCCGCCGCGAGGGCCTGGCGGGAGTAGCTCCAGCCGCCACCGTCGAAGTCGGCCTCGTCGTGGTCGCCGGAGTCGTCCGAGACACCGGTGTTGTCGTAGGCGGCGAGGAGGGTGCCGGGCGAGGCGACGGTGAGGGCGACCGGCTGGGAGTAGGAGGCGTTGGCGGAGGTCACCGTGACCCGTACGTCGTAGTAGCCCTGCGGGGTGTCGGGGGCGGTGGTGAGGGTGAGCTGCTGGGAGCCGTCGGTCATCGTGCCCTCGGCGGGGGTGGCCGTGACGCCGTCCGGGGTCTCGACGCGGAAGCGGACCTCCGGGCCGGTGCCGCCCGTCAGGGAGAGCGCACGGATGTCCACCTTCGCGCTGTCACCGGGGGTGATCGTCGCGGCCGTGGGACCGACGCCGATCTGGTACGGCTGCTCGCCCTGGCGGAAGGACGGGGGCGCGGAGGAGACACCCCAGGTGCGGTTCGGGGTGGTGGAGAGGGTGTAGTCGAGCCGGCCGCCGTCGCGGACGAACGAGCTGTCGAGCCAAGGGCGGTCGCTGGTACGGCCGTTGACCTTCAGTGACTGGACGTACGGGGCGCCGGCGGCCGCTCCCGTCGCGTGGATCGAGATGTCGTTTCCGTCCGGGCGGTCGATCTCGACGCGCTCGAACAGGGGTGAGGCGAGGACGAGTTCGGCACGGGAGGGGACCTGCGGGTACATGCCGAGCGCGGAGAAGACGTACCAGGAGGACATGGCGCCGAGGTCGTCGTTGCCGGGGATGCCGCCGGGCTGCGTCGACCAGAGCTGTGTCATCGCGGCACGGACGGTCTCCTGCGTCTTGTAGGGGGCCCCGGCGTAGTCGTACAGGTAGGGCACGTTGAGCGAGGGCTCGTTGTCCAGCTCGGACTTGTCGCCGCCGCTGCCGGTGAAGGCCCAGCCGCCGTCGCTGTCGTGGAAGAAGGCGTCGAGGCGGGCGAGGGCCTGGTCGGTGCCGCCCATCGCGGCGAAGAGCCCGGCCGGGTTGTGCTGGACCATCCAGGTGTACTGGGCGGCGGTGCCCTCCACGAACCCGTTGCCGGTGCCCGGGGTGAACCCGGTGACCCAACTGCCGTCCGCCTTGCGGTTGGCGATGTAGCCGCCGCTGGGGTCGGCGGCGATGTTGAAGTTGTTCTGCCACCACTGGGAGCGGTCGGCGAAGGTCGCGGCGGTGCTCTTCTCCCCCGCCGCCGCAGCGAGTTGGGAGAGGGAGAAGTCGGCGGTGGACATCTCCAGGGTCTCGGCGGCGCCGCCCCAGGCGTTGGACACGGACGGCATGTAGTGCTCGTCCAGGTACTTGTCGAGGGACGGGCGTTGGCCGACCGACAGCACCGGTTTGCCGGCCGCCGAGAGATCCTGGGCCGTCGGGACCGTCGCCGCCTTCACCAGGGAGTCCAGCGCGCCCTTCAGGTCGAAGCCGGTGCCGCCGAAGGCACGGATGCCGGCGAGGGCGGTCGGCGACGGGTCGCCGTTCATGACGTGGGTGCCGCTCGCGCCGTGCAGCCAGCGGTCCCAGACCCCGCCGTTCTGCCGGGCGAGTTCGTAGAGCGACTGGGCGATGTCCGAGCCGGTGCGCGGGTCGAGGAGGGTGAGCAGCTGGACCTGGTCGCGGTAGACGTCCCAGCCGGAGAAGGTGCCGTACTGCGCCCGGTGGCCGCGGGCGACACGGTGGACCTTGTCGTCGCTGCCCCGGTAGCGGCCGTCGGCGTCGCTGATGACGTCGGGGTGGAAGAGGGAGTGGTAGAGCGCGGTGTAGAAGGTGGTGCGGTCGGCGTCGGTGCCGCCGCCGACGCGGATGGCGCCGAGGCGCTCGCGCCAGGCGCGGTGGGCCGCGTCGCGGACGGCGTCGAAGGAGCGTCGCGGCGGGTTCTCCGCCCTCAGGTTCGCCTCGGCGGCGGCCCGGCTGACGTACGAGATACCGACCTTGACGTTCACCGGGCCCGAGCCGGGCGCGAACTGCACGTATCCACCGGCCCCCTTGCCGGCGACGGGCCGCCCGCCGTTCGCCGGGAAGCCGCCGGTGCCGCCGGAGGCGGTGGTCGAACCGGGGCTCAGCCTGTCGTCCTGCCAGGTGCCGGTGGCGGTGAAGGCGCGGTCGAAGTGGGCGGTGAAGTAGAGGGTGTAGTAGGAGCGTTGGCCCTCGGGGTCGAGATAGCCGCAGAAGTCCCCGGAGGTGACCGAGCCCGAGACCGTGCGGGTGTCCGGGTCGATGGAGACCGTCGAATCAGCCGAGCCCACCTCGGAGTTGGCGGTGCGGATCAGCAGGGAGGCGGGCTTGTCGGCCGGGTAGGTGAAACGGGCCGAGCCGGTACGGGTGGTCGCGGTGAGGTCGGCGGTGACGCCGGAGGCGAGGCCCACCTGGTAGTGGCCGGGCTCGGCGGTCTCGTCGGCGTGGCTGAAGTCGGAGGCGTAGACGGCGTCCTTGGTGTCGGTCGCCGGGGACGAGGTGACCTCGCCGGCGTACGGGAAGAACGGGATGTCGCCGCTGCCGCCCGCGCAGCCGGTGCCGGACATGTGGGTCAGGCTGAAGCCGCGGATGCGGGTGGCGTCGTACTGGTAGCCGCCCGGTGCGGCCGTTCTCGTCGCGTCGCCTCTGGTGTTCTCCGGGCTCCAGGAGAGCATGCCGAACGGCACGACGGCGCCCGGGAAGGTGTCGCCGCCGTTCCTGCTGCCGATCAGCGGATCGACGTACGCTGTGGGGTCCTTGACCAGTTCGGGGGGTGCGCTGGCGGTCGCCGCCAGGGCGGGGGATGGGGGTCCCCCCGCGCGAGCGAAGCCGAGCGTGGGGGAGCCGCCGGCCGCGAGTACCGCGGCCAGCAGCAGGGACATGGGTCGGAAACGCATGACGCGGCCCTTCCTCCTCCGGACGGGTCGCGCACCACAGGTCGCACAAGCCGCAGGGACAGTAACGTGCGCCACCGGTAGCACGGAAGACCGCGCATGCCGCGGAGGGCACTGGCCCGGTTCACTCGGTCGGGCGATCCGAAATACCTTGACATCGTTGTCGGTTGAGACGGTAAAGTCATGTACAGACCATGAGACAACGTTGTCGCTCGTCACAGCGTCGACACAAGCCGCACAGCAGGACACGTACGAGGCACTTCGAGCAACTCCCACCCGGACAGGCCTACCCCCCCTCGCCTGCCCGGCTCGCGGACCCGGTGCGCACCGACACCGGGTCCGCCCAGAGCCGATCGCGTACGTCAACCGACCTGACACGGCAGGCCGGTTGCGCTGTCCCCGCCGTCGCCCTGGACGACGTAGCCGAACGTCGTGCTCTGCCCGGGACTGAGCGAGCCGTTCCAGTCGGCGTTGTGGACCATCACGTCCTGTCCGCTGTAGGTCGCGTTGCCGTTCCAGAGGCTGGCCACCGACTGGCCGCCGGGGAGCGTCCAGTCGACCATCCAGCCGAGCATCGCCACATCACCGCTGTTGGTGACGGTGACCTCGGACTGGTAGCCGCCGGGCCAGCTGTTGGTCGTGGTCCGGGTGGCGGTGCAGGTGCCGGGCGGGGGTTCGGTGGGGTTGCCCGGGTCGTGGATGCCGGTGACCTCGCCGTTGCCGCCGTCGAAGACGACGTCCGAGCAGGAGTAGAAGGTCTCCGCGCTGTCCGAGCGCTGCCACACCATGTAGATGATGTGCCGCCCGGTCTTGTTGGCCGGAAGCTGCCCGGTCCAGGAGTAGTTGGCCTCGACCGTGCCCGGGGTGCCGTTGAGCGGCGGGTGGTCGACGGTCAGGAACGGCGTGTCCTCGATGTCGTCCCAGGTGAGCGGCTGGGTCGGGTCGTAGCCGTCCTTGGTGACGTAGACGTAGAACCAACCCGGGTGCGCCGCCCAGGCGTTGTAGGAGAAGTCGACGGTGGCGCCGGAGGTCAGATGTGTGACCGGCCAGTCGTCGCGGGGCAGGTCGAAGCCCGTGAAGTTGGGGTTGCCACCGCTGCACAGCTGACCGTCGGGCACGAAGCCGCGGGTGCGGCCGGCGCCGTCCGAGCGCAGCACCGAGAACCAGTTGTAGAACGGCGTGGTCCCGCTGACCTGCTGGGCCGCCTTGCAGGCCGGGTTGACGGGCTTGATCTCCCCGGTGTCGGTGAGCGCGTCCTGCCAGCACAGGAAGGTACGGCTGCCGGGTTTCATGGGGGTGCCGTGCGCCTGGGCCGGGGTGCCGGCGGCCAGGACCAGGGCGAGGGCGGGGATGGCGGTGAGCAGGGCGAGGAGGGTGAGGAACAGGGCCCGGCCCCGGGTGGGGAGGGGTAATCGGGGCAGACGGTACGGAGATCGTGCACTTGTCATAGGCATGACAGATCTACCTCTGTGTGGGGTGAACGGTCGTGCGCGGGTCACGGAGACGAACGCGGGGTGGAAGCGGGCCCGACGCGCCGGCGGGTTCCGGTCCGCCGATGCATATGGGAGCGCTCCCACCCCACTCCCCTGTGAAGCTAGCGCGGACGGGGGCGGCTGTAAACGGCGTGGCACGCCAAGCTCGTCACCGAGCTGCCGTTTCCCGTCCAGATCGGCCTCGACGCCCTCGTCGGATTCTGATCACGCCCATACGATCGGCGCATGATCGCAGCCGCCGTCACAGTCGCACTCGCCTTCGCCGGGTACCTCGCCACCTACCTCAACGGCCTGCGGCTGACCCAGCGGCAGGAGCGGCTCGCCCGGGTGAATCGGCAACTCAGCGACTTCTACGGGCCGTTCTTCGCGTTGACAGAGGCCAACGGCCGCGTCTTCGCCGCGTCCGTCGAGCGACACGCCCGGCCCGGCGGCACCTCCCCCTTCAGCGACGCGGCTCCGCCGAACGACGACGAGCCGGCCGAGTGGCGGCTGTGGGTGACGACCGTGTTCCTGCCGGTTCTGCGGGAGTTGCGTGATCTCGCCGTCGGGCGGGCCGATCCGCTGCGGGAGCCGGAGATGCCGCCGCTGCTGCTGGAGTTGTGTGCGCATGCGGCGGGATACGAGATCACGTCGGCGCGCTGGGCGCGGGGCGACTTCTCGGAACATCTGTCGCTCGTGCCGTTCCCCAGCGAGGAACTGGCCGCATACGCCCGCCGGGGCTTCGGCGAACTGAAGCGGGAGCAGGCGCGGCTGCTGGGCAGTCAGCGGCCATAGCGGGCCCACAGACTTGACTCATTTTTGGCCAAGCGCGCTATGTGGTGACTGGCGTTCGGTCATGTTCACTTGACGCGGCCATGGGGTTGGTTCTTGACGGTTTCTGAGTCATCGGCCTTCCGATACCGACCGTCGCGCTGTCAGGGCGCTGCGATGGAGGAAGAACTCATGAGAAGACAGATACGCGGGGTAGTAGCCGCGTTCACCGGAGCACTGCTGCTCACGATGGGAATCACCGCGACCGGCGGCCAGCCGGCGCAAGCCGATGACAACGGTGTCGGACTCAAGCCCGTGCTCGGGTGGAGCAGTTGGAGTTTCGTCCGGCGCAATCCGACCGCGCAGACCATCGAGGCACAGGCGAAGGCCCTCAAGACCAGCGGCCTGGCGAAGAACGGTTTCGTCTACGCCAACGTCGACGACTTCTGGTACCAGTGCCCGGGCAGCCAGGGGCCGGACGTCGACCAGTACGGCCGCTGGGTCACCGACCCCGCCAAGTTCCCGCCCCGCGGTGGGGAGAACGGCATCCAGGTCGTCGCCGACTATGTCCACTCCCTCGGGCTGAAGTTCGGGCTCTATGTCACTCCGGGCATCTCCCAGCAGGCGGTCGCGCAGAACACCGCGATCAAGGGAACCGCGTACCACGCCCGGGACATCGCCACCTCGACGACGGAGAACAACTACAACTGCGGCGGCATGGTGGGCATCGACTACACCAAGCCCGGCGCGCAGTCCTTCATCGACTCCTGGGCCGGTCAGTTCGCCGGCTGGGGCATCGACTATCTGAAGATCGACGGTGTCGGCACCCCCGACCAGCAGGACGTCCAGGCCTGGTCGGACGCTCTGAAGCACACCGGGCGGCCCATCCATCTGGAGCTGTCCAACAACCTCGACATCAACAACGCGGCCACCTGGGCCAAGCTGTCCAACGGCTGGCGCACCGGCGGCGACATCGAGTGCTACTGCGGACCGGACGACAGCAGCTATCCGCTGACCACCTGGGCCTCGGTCGCCTCGCGGTTCGACCAGGTCGCCGCGTGGGCCCCGTACGGCGGTCCCGGCGGGTACAACGACTACGACTCCCTGGAAATCGGCAACGGCGACCACAACGGCCTGACCCCCGACGAGCGCAGGACGCAGATGAGCCTGTGGTCGCTGGCCGCCTCCCCACTCGTTCTCGGCACCGATCTGACCCACCTCGACCCGGCCGACCTCGCCCTGCTGAAGAACACCGACGTGCTCGCGGTCGACCAGGACGGCATCGACGCCAAGCGGATCTCCTCGGACCCGAACTCCCAGGTGTTCGCCAAGACCGAGCCCGACGGGGATGTCGTGGTCGGCCTGTTCAACACCGGTTCGGCTCCGCGGGAGGTCGCCACGACGGCGGCCGCGCTGGGCCTGCCCGCGACGCGCGACTACGCCCTGCGGGAGCTGTGGAACCAGCAGCTGACCGAGTCCGCGGGCCGGATCGCCGCGAACGTGCCGCCGCACGGCGTGGTCCTGTACCGGGTGCACCCCAGCCGCCACACGGTGGCCGCGGCTCCGGACGTCTCGCTGGCGCTGAACTGGGCCCCCGCGTCGAGCGACAGCACCACGCGTACCGTGACCGCGGTCCTGTCCGACAACGGGTCGCGGCCGATCACCGACACCGGCCTGACCCTCACCGGGCCGTCCGGCACGAAGATCACCACGCATTCACCGACGTCGGCCCGGACGATCCGGGGCGGCCACGCGCTGAAGGCCACCTACTCCGTCGCCATCCCGCCCTCGGCGGAGCTCTTCGCCTCCAGCGACTTCCAGGGGACGGCTGCCTACCGCTTCCGGTCGGACGGGAGGACCGGGCTCACCGCCGGTGACACGATCACCGTCAACCACCAGGTGACGGCCCCGTACCGGACGTTCGCCTCCACCACGGCGAGCTTCAGCGAGTCCGGCAGCCGGCTCGGCATCCGCGCCCAGGGCGCCGACCTGTACAACGGCACCAACGAGTACGGCACGGTCTATCTGCCGGGGGCCGAGCACGACGGTTCCGTGACCACCGTGAAGCTCGACTCCCAGTCGAACACGAGCGTCTGGGCGAAGGCCGGGATCATGGTCCGCAACGACATCACCCAGCCCGACACCTCCGCCGGCTATCTCGCCCTGGTCGCGACCCCCGCCAACGGCTACCTCCTCGACTGGGACAGCGACGGCGACGGCAAGCTGGACTCCCAGGACTCCACCGGCACCGCCGTCTACCCGTCGTGGCTGAAGCTGGTCCGTGACGGCACCACGTACAGCGGCTACTACTCCACCGACGACGCCACCTGGAACCTGGTCGGCACCATCACCGTCCCGACCGCCGCGGCCACCCAGGACGTCGGCCTCACCCAGACCTCGCACGCCTCGGGCACCACCGGCGAGGCCGACTTCGACACGTTCACGACCACTCCCTAGCGATCCGGCTGTCCGCCCGCACGGTGCTCTGCTACACGGGTGCCGTGCGGGCGCTGATCGCCGTTCCGGTCGGCGGGAGTTCGGTGACCGGGAGTTCCAGGGTGAACTCCGTGCGGCCCGGGGTGCTCTCCACCTCGATGCGGCCGCCGTGGGCCGTCGTGATGGCCGAGACGATCGCGAGGCCCAGGCCCGAGCCGCCCTCCAGGACACCGGCGCGGGTGCGGGAGGTGTCGGCCCGCGTGAAGCGTTCGAAGACGGTCGGGAGGAGGTCGGGCGGGATGCCGGGGCCGTCGTCGCGGACCCGGACCACGCAGGTGGTCGAGGTGACTTCGACCGAGGCGGTCACGGTGGTGCCGACGGGGGTGTGGACCCGCGCGTTGGCCAGCAGGTTGGCCACCACCTGGTGCAGGCGGGCCTCGTCGCCGAGCACCAGCGACGGGCCGTCCAGGTCGAGTTCGAGCTGCCAGAGGTGCCCGGCGCCGGCCGCCCGCGCGTCCCACACGGCCTCCGCGACCAGTGCGGCCATGTCCACCTCGGCGGACTGCAGCGGACGGCCCTCGTCGAGGCGGGCCAGCAGCAGCAGGTCCTCCACCAGGCTGCGCATCCGGGCCGACTCGGCGTTGACGCGGCGCCAGGCCAGGCCGGGCTCGATACGGTCCGTGCCGCGGTTCATCAGCTCGGCGTACCCGGCGATCGAGGCGAGCGGGGTGCGCAGTTCGTGGCTGGCGTCGGCGAGGAACCGCCGCATGCGCTCCTCGCTCCGGCGCACCTGTTCCTCGCTGCGCTGGCGTTCCGTCAGGGACGCCTCGACGTGGTCGATCATGCGGTTGAGGGCGGCGCCGACCTGGCCGGCCTCGCTGCCGGGGTCGGTGTCCCGTTCGGGCACCCGGGTCAGGCCGGTCACCTGGCCCCGGCCCAGGGGCGCGCGGGAGACCTCGACGGCGGTGGCGGCGACCCGGCCGAGGGGGCGCAGCTGCCGTCGTATCACCACCGCGCACACGCATCCCGCGACCGTGAGGCCGACGCCGGCGACCACGCTCTCGACCTCCACCAGGCCGCTGATGGTGTCCAGTACGTCGTCCATGGGGAGCCCGGCCAGGACGCGGACACCGCTCGCGTTCAGGGCGGTGACCCGGTAGGTGCCCAGGCCGGGGACCTGGCGGGTGTGGGTGGAGCCGTCCTGTGCGAGGCCCTTGAGGGCGCTGGTCTGGGCGGTGCTGAGGGAACGCGGGGGCGCGTCCTGGCTGACGACGGCCGCGTTGATGATGTCGCCCTCGGCGTCCAGGCGGGCGGCGAGCATGCCGGCCGGGTGGCCGCTCTCGTTGAGGAAGGTCAGGTCGCGGGTGAGGTCCGGGTGCAGGGCGGCGCCGCCGACGCCGCGCTCGGCCGCGTCGCTCACCTGGTTGTCCAGGTTGCCCATCAGATAGGCGCGTTGGGCGAACACCGTGGTCAGGGCCATCGCGGCGCACACGCAGACGAGGACGGCGGTGATGAAGACGAGCAGTCGCGTGCGCAGCGACCGGCTCCGCAGCCGGGCGGTCATCTGCTCTCCTCCACGGGCCGGACGACGTAGCCCATACCGCGCACAGTGTGGATCATCGGCGCCCGGCCCCGGTCGATCTTGCGGCGCAGGCTGGAGATGTAGACCTCGACGAGGTTGCCGCCTCCGTCGAAGGAGGTGCTCCAGACGTGGTCGAGGATCTGGGCCTTGCTGAGCACCTGGCGCGGATGGTCCAGGAGCAGGCTGAGCAGGTCGAACTCCTTGGCGGTGAGCTTGACCGGGGTGCCGGCCCGCTGCACCTCGCGGGACTCGCCGGTGAGCACCAGGTCGCCGAGGACCCGTACCGAGTCGTCGGCGGGCGGCTGTTCGGTGCCGGCCCGGCGCAGGAGTCCGCGCAGCCGCAGCACGACCTCCTCCAGGGAGAAGGGCTTGGTGACGTAGTCGTCGGCCCCGGCCTCCAGGCCGTCGATACGGTGTTCGATGGCGTCGCGGGCGGTGAGCATCAGGACGGGCAGCCTCGGCATCTCGTAGCGGAGTCTGCGCAGTACCTGGAGGCCGTCGAGGTCGGGCAGCATGCCGTCGAGCACCACCGCGTGCGGGGCGCAGCCGCGGGCCAGCCGCAGGGCCGTCTGTCCGTCGAGCGCGGGGTAGGGCCGCCAGCCCGCGTCGGCGACGGCGGCGGAGAGCAGCTCGGTGAGACCGGGCTCGTCGTCGACGATCAGGACGCGGACTCGGCCGGTTCGGGCCGCTGCGGTGGCAGACATGTAGCAAGTCTGTGCCGGTCTCCTGGGGGAATGCTGTGTTCCCGCTGAGCCGAAGCCGTGGGACAGGACGGGCGCGGGGGCCGGAATGCGGACGCGAGGGCCGGGGGCGACCGGCCGCGGCCGGGTCCGTCAGGCGGGGCGTTTGCGCCAACTCTCCTGGCCGAAGCGGGCATTGGCACGCTCCGGCCACCGTGTTCCCTTGAGCCGCCGCCGACCCGGCGCCCACTCTGATCTCTGGCTTCCGCTTACCGGGCGGAAGCGTTTCCACGTTCAGGGGAGGACGTCCACCCATGCGAAGACTCCACGCCCTGTGGGCCGTGGCAGGAGCGGCCGGACTGCTCGCGGGGGCTGTCATGCCCGCGACAGCCGCTCCGGGGTCCCCGGTCACCACACCCGTCACACCCCTCACGGGTCAGAGCACCACCACCCCACCGCAGACCGTCACCCTCATCACCGGCGACACCGTGACCCTCGCCGTCGGACCGGACGGCAAGAAGGCCGTCGACGTCCGGCGCGGCAAGGGCCGTGAGGCCGCCACCTTCCTGTCGAGCGAGAAGGACGGCGAGATCAGCGTCCTGCCGGCGGACGCCATCCCGCTGATCAAGGCGGGCCGTCTCGACCCTGCTCTGTTCAACGTCTCCCAGCTGGTCGCACAGGGGTACACGGACGCGAAGACCGGCAGCACCCCGGTCATCGCGACGTACACCAAGGGCTCCGAGACCCCCGAAGGTACGCGCCGGACGCTGGCGCTGCCCGGGATCGACGGTGCGGCGCTCAGCGCGAAGAAGTCGACCGCGTTCTGGTCGGACATCGCCCCGCCGCTGGGCACCGAGCCGACCGCGAAGGCCGCGCGGCGGCTCGGTGACGGCATCGACAAGATCTGGCTGGACGCCAGGGTGAAGGCCTCCCTCGACGTGAGCGTGCCGCAGATCGGCGCGCCCGAGGTGTGGCAGGCGGGCTACGACGGCACGGGCGTCGAGGTCGCGGTCCTGGACACCGGCGTGGACCTCGGGCACCCGGACCTGGCCGGGAAGATCGCCGGCTCGGAGAGCTTCGTACCGGACGAGACGGTGCAGGACGGCTTCGGCCACGGCACCCATGTGGCGTCCACGATCGTCGGCTCGGGCGCGGCCTCGGGCGGCCGGTACAAGGGGGTGGCGCCGGGCGCCCAGCTGCTGGTCGGCAAGGTGCTGGACAACACGGGCAGTGGTCAGTCCTCCTGGATCATCGCGGGCATGGAGTGGGCGGCGCACTCCGGTGCGAAGATCGTCTCGATGTCCCTGGGCGGTACGGCGTCCGGCCCCTCTGACGTGCTCAGTGAGACCGTCGACGAGCTGTCCGCGGACACCGGCACGCTGTTCGTGATCGCGGCGGGCAACGCGGGGCCGGGCGAGCAGACCGTGGGCACCCCGGGCATCGCCGACTCCGCGCTGACGGTGGGCGCGGTCGACAAGTCGGACCAGCTGGCCTCGTTCTCCAGCCGGGGTCCGCGCATCGGCGACTACGCGGTCAAGCCGGAGATCACCGCGCCGGGCGTGAACATCACGGCGGCCCGCGCCGCAGGCACCAGCATGCCTGGTGGTACGCCGGTCGACGACTACTACACGACGGCGAGCGGCACCTCGATGGCGACCCCGCATGTCGCGGGCACGGCGGCGCTGGTCGCCGAGGCGCATCCGGACTGGACGGGCGAGCAGATCAAGGAGGCCCTCGCCAGTACCGCGAAGACGAATCCCGACGACTCCGTGTTCGAGCAGGGCGACGGCCGCGTCGACGCGGTACGCGCCGTCGAGCAGGACGTCTTCGCGACCCCGACACTGAGCTTCGGCAGGTTCGAGGACGGTGACACCGGGGCCGTCAGCAAGGACATCACCTACACCAACACCACCGACAGCGCGGTGGAGTTGAAGCTCTCGTCGTCGCTCGCCGACCTCACACTGGGCGCGGACACCCTGACCGTGCCCGCGCACGGGACCGCCTCGGTTCCGGTCGGCGTCGACCCCGCGCAGGAAGCCCAGGGCCGGTACTCGGGCCATGTCACGGCGACCGCCGACGGCATCCAGGTCACCACGGGCGTCGGCTTCGAGAAGGCGCCGAAGACGTACAACCTCAAGGTCTCCCTCGTGGACCGCGAGGGCAACCCGTCCACCGGAGCGTCGATCTACACGCTCCAGGAGCTGAACGGCGCCTACCCCGACGAGTACGGCTTCATCGGCACCGGCTGGACCTGGCAGGTACCGGCCGGCACCTACTCCATCGCGACCTGGATCCCGGACCGGGACGCGGGCGGCCTGGCCGTCGGCACCTCGGTCGTCGGCAACCCCGAGATCAAGGTCGACGGGGACACCTCGGTCGTCCTCGACGCCCGCGAGGCGGTCGAGATCAAACCGAAGACCAAACAGGACTCCGAGTTCCGGGGCTTCAGCACCAACTGGCACCGCGCGGGGCCGGGCAGCGCCTGGGGGCTCACCTACAGCCAGGGCTTCTGGACCACGCACGTCTATGTGGCACCGACCCAGCAGGTCACCGTGGGCACCCTGGACTTCTACGCCAAGTTCCGCCTGTACGCGAAAGAGCTGACGGCGAGCGTCACCAGCCCGGAGAAGACCGCGCTGTCCTCGCTCTACTACTCGCAGACGTACAACGACTTCCCGTTGAAGATCAGCGGTGATCACAAGGTCGAGGCGGTGGACGCGGGCGGCGGTACCGAGGCCGACTTCGCGGGGCTCGACGTCAGGGGCAAGGTGGCGGTCGTCGGGCTCGGCGCCACGGAACGGGCACAGACCGCCCTGGACAACGCGACCAAGGCCGGGGCGGGTTACCTCATCGCGTACCGCAAGACACCCGGCTTCTGGATCGAGGCCGTGGACCGCGCGACCAGCGTCCCGCTGATGATCGCCACCGGCGAGGAGGGCGCCGAGCTCGCCGGCCTGCTGAAGACCGGCAAGAAGGTCACCCTGAAGCTGAGCGGTACGCCGGTCAGCCCGTACGTCTACAACCTGCTCGCCGCGCAGAGCGGAGCCATCACCGCGAACCAGACCTACACCCTGGACAAGTCCGACACGGTGCAGCGGAAAGCCCGTTACTACGGGGCCACGGCCGGCGAGATGGGCGCGGACACCCTGTACACCTTCCGCCCCTGGCAGCTCTTCGGCGTCGAGACCAGCGTCTACACGCAGCTGGGCACGGAACGCGACGAGTACTACTACGTCGACCCCGACACCCGTACCTGGCACGTCGTCTATCCGAACTGGACGGCGTACAAGGGCGAGTGGAGCCCGCTGCGGACCTTCGGCGAACCGGGCAGGGAGCCCGCCGAGAACTGGCTGCGCCAGGTCGTCCGGCCGGGAAGCAGCGAGGAGTACGGGCTCTCCGTCCGTGACGGAGACAAACTCACCTTCCGGGTGCCGGAGTTGGCCGACTCCACGCCGGGCCACTACGGAGCCGTCGACGGCACCGACAACACCGCGAAGGGCAAGCTCTACGCGGACGGGCAGCTGGTCGGCGACTCGACGCTCGGCGGGTACGGCACCTTCGACGTGACGGCGGACCGGGCCGCGTACCGCTTCGAACTGGACGTGCAGCGCAGGGCGGCCTGGGCCAGGTACTCGACGAGCACGCACACCGAGTGGACCTTCTCCTCGGCGCACACCGATACGAAGACGGCGCTGCCGCTGCTCACGGTCGGCATCAGCCCGAAGGGCCTCGACCTCCTCAACCGGGCCGACCGCAGGCGTGCGGTGGAGATCGGGCTGCCGGTCGCGAACCAGCTGGGCAGCGTGCGGGCGAGCAGCCTGAAGGCCTGGGTCTCCTACGACGACGGCACGTCCTGGAAGGAGGTGAAGGTCAAGAACGGCACGGCGCGGTTCAAGCCGGCGAAGGGTGCTGAGACGGTGTCGCTGCGGGTGCGGGCCGCCGACCGGGACGGCAACGGGATCGACCTGACCGTGCTGCGGGCGTTCGGCCTGAAGTGAGCGACGGCCCGAGCCACTGTAAGGATTCTTAACAAAGCACCTCTACCGTGGCGAGCCATGGTGAACACGGCACAAGATCCTGCAAGACAGACCCCTGCCGCGAGCCCCTGGGCCGCGGTGGGGGTCTCCGCCTTCGACGAGATGGTGTACCGGGCGATTCTGCATCAGCCCGACGCCGGCGCGGCCGGCTGGGCGCTGCTGACCAGGGCGACCCCGGCCCAGCTGCGAGAGGCGTGCAACCGGCTGCTCACCCTTGGTCTGCTCCAACCGCCGGACTCCATGGGCGGGTTACGAGCGGTCGACCCGCGGGTGGCGATCCGTGCGCTGATCCGGCGGCGCGAGACGGAGTCCGAACTGCTGGCCGCCACCGCCGAGGAGATGGCCACAGCGTACGAGGCCGGGCTGCTGCGCGAGGAGCCGTCCCGGCTGATCGAGGTGGCCTCCGGCGAGGGTGCCATCGCGGCCCGTCTGGAGGAGATGTACGCCCGTGCCGAGCACGAGGTGTGCCTTTTCGACACTCCGCCGTACCTCGCCCCGCCCGCACCGCAGGTGAACCTCCAGGCCGATCTGCTGAAGCGCGGGATCGTCTCACGCGGCGTCTACGCGGCCAGCGGCCTGGAGGATCCGAACACTCTGTCCCGCGCCTGGAAGATGGTCGAACTCGGCGAGCAGGCACGGGTGTTGCCGTCCGTGCCGCTCAAGCTGCTGGTGGTCGACGGACGCCGCGCGATGCTCCCGCTGACCTCGTCCGCGGCGGGCGGCTACTGCGCCGTCGTCGTATGGCACTCGGCGGTCACCGAGGCGCTGCAGAAGCTCTTCGAGCTGGCCTGGCAGCAGGCGACTCCGCTCGGCCGGCCCGAAGGGAACGGCGAACTCTCCGAGGACGAGCAGACGTTGACACGGCTGCTGGGGGCCGGGATGAAGGACGAGGCGGTGGCCCGTCATCTGGGGGTGAGTCTGCGAACGCTGCGGCGGCGGGTGAGCGACCTGCAGGAACGGCTCGGGGCTGCGAGCCGTTTCCAGCTCGGTCTGCGGGCCGCTCAGCGCGGCTGGCTGTAGCGGAGCGGCGGAACAGTGCGGGGCCGCGCTCCCTCCACAGGAACGCGGCCCCGACTGCCGTACCGAATCCCTTACTTGCGGATCAGGCTGCGCAGCACGTACTGCATGATGCCGCCGTTGCGGTAGTAGTCGGCCTCACCGGGGGTGTCGATCCGGACGACCGCGTCGAACTCGACGCCCGTGTCGGTGGTGACCTTGACCGTGCGCGGGGTGGTGCCGTTGTTGAGCTCCTCGACACCGGTGAAGGAGAAGGTCTCCTCGCCGGTCAGGCCGAGGGACTCGGCGGTGGCGCCCTCCGGGAACTGCAGCGGCAGCACGCCCATGCCGATCAGGTTCGAGCGGTGGATGCGCTCGTACGACTCGGCGATGACGGCCTTGACGCCGAGCAGCGCGGTGCCCTTGGCGGCCCAGTCGCGGGACGAACCGGAGCCGTACTCCTTGCCGGCCAGGACGACCAGCGGGATGCCCTGCTCGATGTAGTTGCGGGAGGCGTCGTAGATGAACGCCACCGGCGCGTCGGTCTGGGTGAAGTCGCGGGTGTAGCCGCCCTCGGTGCCCGGCGCGATCTGGTTGCGCAGGCGGATGTTGGCGAACGTGCCGCGGATCATGACCTCGTGGTTGCCTCGGCGGGAGCCGTAGGAGTTGAAGTCACGACGCTCCACACCGTGCTCGGTGAGGTACTTGCCGGCCGGGGTGTCGGCCTTGATGGCACCGGCGGGCGAGATGTGGTCGGTGGTGACCGAGTCGCCGAGCTTGGCGAGGACGCGGGCGCCGGCGATGTCGGTGACCGGCGACGGCTCGTGCTGCATGCCCTCGAAGTACGGGGGCTTGCGGACGTAGGTCGACTGCGGGTCCCAGTCGAAGGTGTTGCCGGTCGGGATCGGCAGCGACTGCCACTGGGCGTCACCGGCGAAGACGTCGGCGTAGGACTTGTTGAACATGTCCTCGCCGATCGCGTTGGCGACGACGTCGTTGACCTCGGCCTCGGTCGGCCAGATGTCCGACAGGTAGACCGGCTTGCCGTCCTGGTCGGTACCGAGGGCGTCCTTGGTGATGTCCACCTTCATGGAGCCCGCGAGCGCGTACGCGACGACCAGCGGCGGGGAGGCCAGGTAGTTCATCTTGACGTCGGGGTTGATCCGGCCCTCGAAGTTCCGGTTGCCGGAGAGGACCGAGGTGACGGCGAGGTCGTGGTCGTTGACGACCTTGGAGACCTCCTCCGGCAGCGGGCCGGAGTTGCCGATGCAGGTGGTGCAGCCGTAGCCGACGAGGTTGAAGCCGACCTTGTCGAGGTAGGGGGTGAGCCCCGCCTTGTCGAAGTAGTCGGTGACGACCTTGGAGCCGGGGGCCAGGGTGGTCTTGACCCACGGCTTGCGGGTCAGGCCCTTCTCGACCGCCTTCTTGGCCACCAGGGCGGCGGCGACCATGACGTACGGGTTCGAGGTGTTCGTGCAGGAGGTGATGGCCGCGACGGTGACCGCGCCGTGGTCGATCTCGTACGTCGAGCCGTCGGCGGCGGTCACGGTGACCGGGTTGGACGGGACGCCGTTGATGGAGGCCGGGGCGTCGGAGGCCGGGAAGGACTCCTTGCCCGCCTCGTCGGCGGTGTCGACGTAGTTGCGGACGTCGGCCTTGAACTGCTCGGCGGCGTTGGCGAGGACGATACGGTCCTGCGGGCGCTTCGGGCCGGCGATCGACGGGACGACCGTCGACAGGTCCAGCTCCAGCTTCTCGGAGAAGTCGGGCTCGGCCTTCGGGTCCAGCCAGAGGCCCTGCTCCTTGGCGTACGCCTCGACGAGCGCGACCTGCTGCTCGGAACGGCCGGTGAGCCTGAGGTACTTCAGGGTCTCGTCGTCGATCGGGAAGATCGCGGCGGTGGAGCCGAACTCCGGCGACATGTTGCCGATGGTGGCGCGGTTGGCGAGGCTCGTGGCCGCCACACCCTCGCCGTAGAACTCGACGAACTTGCCGACGACGCCGTGCTTGCGGAGCATCTCGGTGATGGTGAGGACGAGGTCCGTGGCGGTCGTGCCCGGCTTCAGCTCACCGGTCAGCTTGAAGCCGACGACGCGCGGGATGAGCATGGAGACCGGCTGGCCGAGCATGGCGGCCTCGGCCTCGATGCCGCCGACGCCCCAGCCGAGGACGCCGAGGCCGTTGACCATGGTGGTGTGCGAGTCGGTGCCGACCAGGGTGTCGGGGTAGGCCTGCCCGCCCCGCACCATGACGGTCCGGGCCAGGTGCTCGATGTTCACCTGGTGGACGATGCCGGTGCCCGGGGGTACGACCTTGAACTCGTCGAAGGCGGTCTGGCCCCAGCGCAGGAACTGGTAGCGCTCCTTGTTGCGGCCGTACTCCAGCTCGACGTTCTGCTTGAAGGCGTCGTTGGTGCCGAACTTGTCGGCGATGACGGAGTGGTCGATGACCAGCTCGGCCGGGGCCAGCGGGTTGATCTTCGCCGGGTCGCCGCCGAGCTCCTTCACGGCCTCACGCATGGTGGCGAGGTCCACGACACAGGGGACGCCGGTGAAGTCCTGCATGATCACGCGGGCCGGCGTGAACTGGATCTCCTGGCTGGGCTGGGCCTGCGAGTCCCAGCCGCCGAGGGCACGGATGTGGTCGGCGGTGATGTTCGCGCCGTCCTCCGTGCGGAGCAGGTTCTCCAGCAGCACCTTCAGGCTGTACGGAAGGCGAGCCGAGCCTTCCACCTTGTCCAGCCGGAAGATCTCGTACGACTCGTCGCCCACCTGCAGCGTGCTGCGGGCGTCGAAGCTGTTCGCCGACACGACAGTCTCCTTCATTGATGTGCGCGTACCACCGTCAATCGTGCCGCCACGCCGACTTGGCCGATCCAGTAAGGTCAGGCTAAGTTAGGCATGCCTTACTAGACTGGCAGCTACGGTGCGCCTGGGCAGATATCTCGATGTCGAGATAACTCTAGTACACGGGCGCCGGTTGGTCATGCCCGGACCCGATGTGGTGTCGCGGCGGCGCCGGGGCGGCCCCGGTCCTTCCGGGACCTCGGCGGCTGTGTCCCCGTCTTTCCCGGGCCGTCACACGCCGCCCGGCAGCCAGGCGGGAGCCGAAGCGGACCGTCCCCGCGGACATGGCCGGCACACACCCGAGGTTCGACGCTGGTCAACCCGACGTCCCCCGGTCCCCGGTCGCGCCGGCCGCTGCCGCCGGGATCGCGAAGAAGGCCAGTGCCGCGAGGGCCGCCACACCGACAGCGAGGGCCAGAGCCCCCGGAAGGGACCAGGCCACGGCCGGTCCGCCGACCGCCGCCCCCAAGGCGAACCCGGTGATCTTGAAGCTTGCGCCGCCGGGGAACTCCCCTGTGGTTCCCCGGCCCGCCCCTGTCGCCCCGTTCCCGCCCGCAGTTCCTGCCCGGTCCGTGTCAGACCGAGCTCAGCAGAACCACCAGCAGGGCCACGGACAAGATCAGTACGGTGGCCGTCAGCGCACAGACGATGCCCCACGGCCGGTCGACGAGCCGTCCGCCGGCCGGCTCGGACCGCCCGCCGCCGACGTCCCCGTGGTCTCCAGAGCCTCCAGTGCTTCGAGGGCTGCCGCGGCCGAGTGGGCCCTGGCGCCCAGGGTCTGGGCTCCCCTGCCGACCCGCTCCAGCGTGGTACCCGCCAGACGCAGCATCCCGGCCGCGGTCCGGCGGTACCGAAACGGCCGCGGGCCCGCCGACCGGCCCGGCCAGGACTCGCCGGTCGCCCGACGGTCGGCGGCGGCCCGGAAGGGCCGCCTCGATACTCCTCTGCGAGTGGTAGGTGTCCTGGATGACGCAGCGCAGCGGCGCTCCCTCCTCCGGTACCTCGATCTCGTCGGCGGGGTGCACCCCGAAGGTGTCGGAGTCGGCGTCGTAGAAGTCCTTGACGACGTCCGCGCACAGGCCGTGCACGAGGTGGAAGAGCTCCCGCGTGGCCTCGCCGGTCCGCGGCCTGTCCCGGCGGACGACGCCTTCCATCAGCGGCGTCCGGCGCCCGTGGTTGCGGACGTACTCGACGTCCCGGCCGACGTCGGCTCCCGTCAGGTAGACCACGCGGTACAGCAGCCACAGGGAGCGCCCGCCCCGGTCGCGGTACTCGCGCAGGTAGGCGCCGTCGTCGGAGACCTCGCCGCCCGCCACGCTCGCGAGCAGTCCGTGGGTCCGGGTCTCGGCGAGGAACCTGGGGCCGACCACCACCTGGAAGTCGTGACTGGCGGTACGGGTGATGACGAAGGGCCAGGCGTCCGGCCGGTCCGCTCCGGCCGGCGGCTCGGCCGGTCCATGGGTCATGAGGCCTCCTTCAGCACGAGCGACCCCGGGTGCACGGCCTCGAACTCGGCCAGCACGGCGTCGAACACCTCGGCCATGCGCGTCAGCGCCTCGTCCGCCGAACGCGCCTGCAGCATCTGCCCGCGCACCTGGGCGATCTCCTGCTCGACCTGCTGCCTGCGCTCGGCGATCCGGCTCTTCCCGTACGACTCCGCGGCTCCGAGAACATCCTGCTGGACCGCCCGCAGCAGGGGCGAGCGGGCGGGCCGGGCGCCCAGGACGCTGCGCAGCAGGGACAGTTTGCCGTCCCACCCGTCCATCCGTTCGAGCCGTTGCCTGTGCTGCTCCAGCAGCGGACCCGCGGTCTCCGCCCGCCGCGCCGAGGCCCTCAGCTCGTCGCGGACCAGGTCCACCAGGACGGCCATGAACGGTATCTCGACGTTGTACGGCCTCGGGTACGTACCGGGCTTGACCTGCTTGACCATGGTTCGGGACGCGGGGTCCAGGGCCGCGTACCCCTGGCCGAGCGCGCTCACCGGGATGAAGCGGAACGTCCCCACCGACTTCCGGTTGAGCCGGTCCAGGTAGAAGGCCTCGAAGTCAGGATGTTCCAGCAGACCGTCGAGCACGCTGCGCAGGGTGTGTCCGGCCGCCTGCAGCAGATCCCACTTGGTGACCACGACGTGCACGGCGGCGTCGGTCTGCTGGATCTCGTTGAGGATCGCGATGAGTTCGTCGGTCAGGCCCGGCTCACCGTCTAGCTGGCGGAGCACCTTCTCCCCGTCCAGGAGGAGCAGCAGGAACCTGGAAGCCCTGACCCGGTCCCAGACCGCCTGCCCCTCCTCGGTCTCCCAGGCGTCCGCGATCTGCAGGAACGCGCCCGAGTAGTCCAGGTAGGAAAGGGCGAACGGGCTGAAGACCGCGTCGTCCTCCGTCCGGAGCGAACACGTGAACGTCCATTCCGTGGTTTCCGCCTGCAGGCTGGGGTCGGGCCACACGTCAGGCGCCCCGGCGGCCACATCGCGGAAGATGTTGTTCAGCCTGATCTTGTCGGCGCCGGGGACGTTCACGAAGAACCCCGTGTCCGGCCGCTGGATGGCCAGCCGGCGGAAGAGGCTGGCCAGATAGAGGGTCTTGCCGGAGCCGGACGGTCCGAGCACGGTGACAGGAATCGTGTCCATGCGGTGCCTCGTTCGGTGACACAGAACAGCGTCGCGGAGGCACGAGGCCTCCGCGACACACCCCCCGTGTGGAGCGGTACGGCGACCGTAAGCGGCGGATCGCCCGGAACCCATCCCAACTATCCGGGATATCCGTAGAGTTGCGGATATGCCTCGACCCGCGTCAGAGCCCCCGTCGGAGCCCGCCGCGGGCCGTTCCGGTTCGTTACGCGCCCGTTCCGGCGATCTGGTGGACGCCTTCGAGCGCCGCTCCCGCCGGCTGCTCGCCACCGCGCCCGCCGCCGGCGCCGCCCTTGAGGTGCTGGGCGCCGCCGCCCACTGTCTGCTCAGGCGGGTACCCGCGGACGTGTGGTGCGGGGTGCTGCTCGATCCTGCGACGCTGCTGGACACGGGCGGCCGCCATGAACAGGGGTTCCCCGAGCGCGTGATGCCCCGGCTGTTCGAGATCGAACATGCCGAGCAGGCGGGCGTCGACAACATCCGGGCGCTGTCCCGCCGTACCGAGCCGGCCAGTCTGCTGAGCGTGTCCGCAGGCCGGCGCCTGGATGACAGCGTCTACTACCGGGACATCCTGCACCCCGAGGGCCTCGCCGACGAACTGCGCGTGGCGCTGCGGGACCGGGGCCGCTGCTGGGGCCTGCTGGTGCTGTGCCGGGCCCGGGGCACGCTGCCGTTCTCCCCCGCCGACGTGGCACTCGCCGCCCGGCTCAGCACCCCGGCGGGGCGGGCGCTGCGCCAGGCGTTCCTGCTGGGCGGCACGGACCTGGGCGACACTCCGGACGCGCCGGGCCTCGTCATCCTCGACCGGAACGGCCGGATCCAGCAGGCCACGCCGACCGCGCGGCACTGGCTGGGCCAGATCCAGGAGAGCCGTCCGACGGACGACGAGACGGGTCCGCTCGCCCTGCAGGCCGTGGCCGCCAGGCTCCGCACCACCGCCCACGAGAACCCCGGCGAGTCACCGGTCCACTCGACGCGCTCCCGGGTCAGGACCCACAGCGGCCACTGGGTCACCCTGCACGCCACCCACATGTCCGCCCCGGGTCATGGCGGGGGAAAGGACGGGGGAACAGGGCACGGTGAAGAGACCGCGGCCGGGCACACCTATGTCTCGGTCGGCCTCAGCCAGCCCGGGGAACTCGCCGCGATCGTGCTCGACGCGTACGGCCTGTCGGCCCGCGAACGCCAGGTCGCCCAGCGAGTGCTCGTGGGCCGGTCGACCACCGAGATCGTGGACGAGCTGGCGATCACCGAGGACACCGTCCAGGACCATCTCAAGAAGATCTTCCGCAAGGCGGACGTGCACAGCCGCCGTGAACTCATGGAAGAGGTCTTCTTCCACCACTATCTGCCCGGCCTCGTCCAGTCTCCGCTGACCACGGACGGCAGGAGGCGTCCACGGGACCGCGGCGCCGGGAGAGGGGTCTCCGGGTCGGGCTGAGGGGGAGCACACTGCGCCGGTGACGGCCACCGGGGCGCCGCCGTCCGGCTCCGGACGGCGGTACAGGGAACCCACACGGCGGATCGTCGGCGTGTCGTAAATCTACCCAGAACGTGTCGAGTCGGGCCCACCGCGAGATGAAGTCGAAGCGCATACCGGTCAGGCCGTTGCCCACCCCCGGATGGACGCCGGCGGCACCCTCGTTGAGCAGGCAGTTCGGGCTCCGGTCCACCCGGTCGGCGGACAGCACGCCGGTGCCGATGGCGACCTCGGTGACCGCGCCCCGGCACTCGGGGCCGCTCGTCGCGTGGATGCCGTCGACGAAGGGGCCGAACCCGTCGACGAACCGGTTGACCTGGACCCTCACCCAGCAGCGGGCAGGATGTCGGCATCTCCTCCGCCATTTCGGCGGCGGCCGTGAATCGGCTGGCGCGGGCACCCGCCAATTCACGGTGTCCGGCTACGAGTACGGAATCGATCCGCAACATTCCGGAAACCGTGAGTTCGATGTCGACGCGACCGGCCGGATCGGTCGGCGACATGGCCACCTCGAAGTGGTTTCCGATGGTGGAGTGCTCGTCCGGAAGAATTCCTGGACGGGTGCGGCTGGCGAGCTGGAGTTGTTCCGGAGGGCGGATGAAGCGATCCGTTCCGGCGCCGGTCATACGTACTTCTTCGCGGGCCAGCAGAAGTTGGGAGACGATCCGGTGGTTCGCCGCGGAACAGCCCGGGATGTCGATCTCGGAGAGCCATTCCAGACCGTGTCTGGCGACCCGTGGATCGGCAGAGAAGGAGGCCAGTGGAATCCACAGCACGCTGGACCTGGAAAACATGTCGCGCAGGGCGCGGCGGGACGGCAGCCGACCGTAGTCGAGCGGTACCGCGACGGCTTGCCGAGGCGCCGGCTCACGGCCGCTCGGCATGCCGTCGAACGTCGACGCCGGCGCCCCGTGCGCCGTCAGCCAGTCCGCGAGACCCGCCTCGCCGGTCAGGAAGAAACTGTCCTGACCTGTGAAGTCCACATCCAGGTCGGGATGTGACCCAGATGGCTCTTGGGGACCGCGGGAGCCTGCCGCCGCCCGTCCTCTCCGGCGGCCGCGCCGGGCTCAGGTCTCCCGTCCGGAATCTTCAGCGCGCGACCGCATATACCGCCGTCGCCCGCCACACCCTCCGCCGCCCAAATCCTTCGAGACGTATACGAGCACCGCTGTGTGCGGTGAGAGTGCGGGAATTCCGGGCGGTCGCCGTCGGCGCACCTTCCGACAGGGCACCGGCGGCAGCCTTGGGCACAACGGACCATGAATCAGATTCCGTTGTGGGTGATCGCGAGGAACGGCTTCGGATTCTCGCCTTCGGGCGTCAGGGTGATCGTTCCCTGATCGGCGTCGAGAGACCCGAGCGGGGTGATCTTCGGAACTTCCAGATATCCGGCGGACAGGACGGTCTCAATGGCCTCCTGGGGCATTTCTCGCACCTCCGAATCGAGCCTTGTGACGGGTGCCGACGGATAGCGCCTGGCGCCACTCCAGCACTCGGATGAAAGGCCTCCGGACAACGGCCGGCGTAATACCTGACCGAACGTTGGGAGCCGTTTTGACGTGCGCTCACCCCGCCCTTGCGCGCATCGGAACGACGGTCGACGGGCCGAACAGCCAGGCTCGTTGACAGGGCATCACCCGAACGGACCCCCCAACGGGTGCCATCTCATATCTGAGATAACCTCGGCCTCATGGCAGACGACTACCTCGTACGCATCGGCAAGCTCATCCGTGACGCCCGGCAGCACCGCGGCTGGACACAGACACAGCTCGCGGAGGCGCTCGGCACCAGTCAGAGCGCTGTCAACCGCATCGAGCGCGGCAACCAAAACATCAGCCTTGAGATGATCGCTCGAATCGGTGAAGCCCTGGACAGCGAGATCGTCTCACTGGGCTACGCGGGCCCGATGCATCTGCGGGTGGTGGGCGGACGCCGACTGTCCGGCGCGATCGACGTGAAGACCAGCAAGAACGCGTGCGTGGCCCTGCTGTGCGCCTCGCTGCTCAACAAGGGGCGCACGGTGCTGCGCCGGGTGGCCCGGATCGAGGAGGTCTACCGCCTGCTGGAGGTGCTCAACTCCATCGGCGTGCGCACCCGCTGGATCAACGACGGCGTCGACCTGGAGCTGGTCCCCCCGGCCGACCTCGACATGGCGTCGATCGACGCCGAGGCCGCCGTACGCACCCGCTCGATCATCATGTTCTTCGGCCCGCTGCTGCACCGCATGGACCACTTCAAGCTGCCGTACGCCGGCGGCTGCGACCTCGGGACGCGGACCATCGAGCCGCACATGATCGCGCTGCGCCGGTTCGGTCTGGACATCGCGGCGACCGAGGGGCAGTACCACGCGCAGGTCGACCGCGCGATCCGCCCCGACCGCCCGATCGTCCTGACCGAGCGCGGCGACACGGTGACCGAGAACGCGCTGCTGGCCGCGGCCCGCCACGACGGCGTGACGGTCATCCGCAACGCGTCCTCCAACTACATGGTCCAGGACCTCTGCTTCTTCCTGGAGGCACTCGGCGTCAAGGTCGAGGGCATCGGCACCACGACGCTGACCGTGCACGGCGTCCCGAACATCGACGTGGACGTGGACTACTCGCCCTCCGAGGACCCGGTCGAGGCGATGAGCCTGCTGGCCGCGGCCGTCGTCACCGAGTCCGAGCTGACGGTCCGCCGCGTCCCCATCGAGTTCCTGGAGATCGAACTCGCCGTCCTGGAGGAGATGGGCCTCGACCACGACCGCAGCCCCGAGTACTTCGCGGACAACGGCCGTACCCGCCTGATCGACCTCACGGTCCGCCCCTCCAAGCTGGAGGCGCCGATCGACAAGATCCACCCGATGCCCTTCCCCGGCCTGAACATCGACAACGTCCCGTTCTTCGCCGCCATCGCGGCGGTCGCCCAGGGCAAGACCCTCATCCACGACTGGGTCTACGACAACCGCGCGATCTACCTCACCGACCTGAACCGCCTCGGCGGCCGCCTCCAGCTCCTCGACCCGCACCGAGTCCTGGTGGAGGGCCCGACCCGCTGGCGCGCCGCCGAGATGATGTGCCCGCCGGCCCTGCGCCCCGCCGTCGTGGTCCTGCTGGCCATGATGGCGGCCGAGGGCACGTCCGTCCTGCGCAACGTGTACGTCATCAACCGCGGCTACGAGGACCTCGCCGAACGCCTCAACACGATCGGGGCGCAGATCGAGATCTTCCGCGACATCTGAACACCCTGCGAAATGCTGCCGCCACACCCCTTCTGACCTGCATGAACGCGGGGAGGGAGGGGATGTGACGGCGCCTCGGGCCAGAAACGACGCATCAGGGCCTCAGAGCGCCGGACGAGCGTCATGGCCGAGTGACGGTGCACGCAACCTGTGACTCGTAGACGCCAGGACCGGCGAGGCGCCGGGCTGGGTGGCTGCCTCCATTGAGCCGCTTTAGCATGTATCGCATAGAAACGACCGATCTGGTGGGACTGTCAGCCCCGTGAACGCCCGCCGCTATGGGGATTGCTCTCAACCCTCCAGCCTGAGTCATCTGTTCGGGCGCTCACCCGGGTCCACATCGTCGATGTCCAGGGAGCGACAGTGCGCATCGGAAACCTTTCCGGCCGACTGGCCATGTTCACCGAGCAGGGTGCGGTGGATGTCGAGAAGGCCAGCGGTGGCAGGTTCGGACCCGAGCCGCAGGCGGTCTACCACGTTTGGGAGGACTTCCTGGGCTGGGGCAAGGACGCCAAGCCGAGCGGCGCGTCCACGTTCGATCCCGCCGATCTCGGGTCGCCGACCCCGGCGCCGCCCCAGTTGTTCGGCGTCGGCGTGAACTACCGCGAGCACGCCGAAGAGACCAAGCTGGACACCCCGGACAAGTTCCCACCGGTGTTCACCAAGTTCCGCACGTCGATCAGCGGACCGGTCACCACGGTGACGCTGCCCGAGGGCGGGCACACCGACTGGGAGGTGGAGCTGGTCGCGGTGATCGGCCGACGCGCCGAGCGGGTGTCCGCCGCTGACGCCTGGTCCTACGTGGCCGGGTTGACCGTGGGCCAGGACATCTCCGAACGGATCCGGCAGATCGAGGGCCCCGCCCCGCAGTTCAGCCTGGGCAAGTCGCTCCCCGGGTTCGCCCCGATCGGCCCGTGGGTGGTCACCGTGGACGAGTTCGAGAACCCGGACGACCTCGAACTCGGCTGCGCCATCGACGGCGAGACCGTGCAGCACTCCCGCACCGGCAACCTGATCTTCTCGGTTCCCCGGCTGATCGAGGGCCTGTCCGCGACCCTGGCACTGCTGCCCGGTGACGTGATCTTCACCGGCACCCCGGCCGGCGTCGGCATCGGCCGCAACCCGCCGCGGTGGCTGCGGCCGGGTGAGGAGCTGGTCAGCTATATCACCGGCATCGGCGAGCTTCGCCAGCGTTTCGTGAGCGCCTGAACCGGGAGCGGCGATCCGCTATCGGCCGTCATCCCGAAAGGGGCAGGGCCCATGGCATACTCGGATTACCGGTATTTCCGGTTCGAGTTTGATGACGGGGTGGCATTTGTCACCCTCGACTACCCGCCGATAAATCTCCTCGACGAATTCCTGTCGCCGGAGTTCGACAGGCTCGGCAGGGAAATCGAGGCGGATGAAAGCGTCCGAGTCATGGTTCTGCAGAGTGCGATTCCCGAGTTCTTCATGGCGCACTCCGGACTGGGCCGGGTCGGGGCGGCTCCGTCGACAGTTTCCCATACGCCCAGCTTTCGTCTCACGCAGCTGATCGGCGAGCGGTTCAGGAACATGCCCAAGGTGAGCATCGCGAAGATCGAGGGCCGGGCCAGGGGCGGAGGCAGTGAGATCGCGCTGGCCATGGACATGCGTTTCGCAGCGCTCGGCAAGGCGATCTTCGCCCAGCCGGAAGTGGCGATCGGTCTCGTTCCGGGTGGTGGTTCCACGCAGAGACTGCCGCTGCTCAGGGGGCGCGCCTTGGAGGTGCTCCTGGGCTGCGATGACATCCCGGCTGACGTGGCAGAACGCTACGGCTACATCAATCGGGCTCTGCCGCCGGAAGAGCTGACACCTTTTGTCGAGAGGCTGGCTCGCCGCATCGCGACCTTTCCTCCGCATGCGATCGCGCACGCCAAGGCGGCCGTGGATTCCGGAGTATACGGTTCGCTGCCGGAGGGGCTTCTGGTGGAGGCCCACGAGTCCGATCTGAGTGTCGCCAGCGACGTTGCAAAGGCGCGCATCAAGGATGCGATGAAGGCCGGCGCCGAAACTTTTGAAGGCGAGTTGGAAATGCGTTTCCTGACGAATCTCTCCGGCCCGCCGTCCGCCTGAACGCAAGGCGGATCCTGCGCCGGTCTGCCACGGACACCGCAATGCACCGCCGGGCCTTTGGAGGCCGTCGCATGAGAAAGCTCTTCACTCCCGAGGCCGGCCGCATCGGGCGTCCGGAGGGGCCGGTGCAGCCCGATGCGGTCGGCGTCGAACACCTCGGTGGCTCACCGGCCGGCCTGGCCCGCGACCTCACCGGCCTGCTGGGTTCCGAGCAAGTCCTGCACCGGCTCTCGGACCTGGTGCGCTATGCCTCCGACGCGAGCCCCTACCGGCTTCTTCCACAGGTCGTCGTGCAACCACGAGATGCGGACGACGTCACCGCCGTGTTCGACTACTGCCGCCGGACCGGGCGCCATGCCACCTTCCGGTCCGGAGGCACCAGTCTCAACGGCCAGTCTCAGTCCGACGACATACTGATCGATGTCCGGCGCCACTGGGCCGGAATGACCGTGGAAGACGGCGGCGCCCGCCTGCGGACAGGCCCGGGCACGATTCTGTCTCACGCAAACGCCGTCCTGGCACCGTACAGGCGCCGACTGGGTCCCGATCCGGCCAGCGCCGACGTCGCCACCATGGGCGGGGTAGTCGCCAACAACGCAGGAGGCATGCGGTGCTCGCTGCCCAGGAACGCGTACCACTGCGTGGCCGGGATCACCTTCGTGCTCCCCTCCGGAACCACGATCGACACCGAGTCCCCCGACGCCGAATCCGCGTTCCGCGAAGCCGAGCCGGAATTGGCCGACGGCCTCCTGGCCCTGCGTGCGGAAATACTCGCCGATGAGGAACTCGTCGAGCGGATCAGGCACAAGTACACCATCCGCAACACCACCGGATACGCCCTCAACGCCTTTCTCGACGCGGAGACGCCGCTGGAGATCTTCCGTCGGCTGCTCGTCGGTTCGGAAGGAACACTGGCCTTCATGGCCGAGGTCGTGTTCGACACTCTCCCCGACCCCGGGCTGACCACGGTGACGTGGATCGCCACCGAATCCGTCGATGCGGCGGCACGTCTGGTACCCGCGCTGGTCGGCCTGGGCGCGGAGGCGGTGGAGCTGCTGATGGCACCCGCGTTGACCGTGGCGGCGCAGGCATACCCGGGCGCCCCCGCCTACTGGCGCACGCTCGATCCCAAGGCGGCTGCTCTCCTCGTGGAGTTCCGCGGCGCGGCCGATGCACTCGATGACGCCGAGCGGCGTGTCCGAGAGGTGGTCGCGGACACCACCCTGCTGGACCCGATCGAGTTCACTCGGGACGAGGAACTCATCGAGTGCAACTGGCGGGTGCGTGAAGGCCTGCTCGGCATCGTCGGTCACCTGCGACCGGAAGGCAGCGCGGTCATCAACGAAGACGTGTGCTTCCCTCCCGCACGTATCGCCGAGGGTGCCCACGACCTGCAACAGCTGCTCAGCAAGCACGGATTCCTCCCCGGGGTCGCCGGCCACGCCGCCTACGGCAACCTGCACTTCACGTTGACTCCCATATTCACCGAGGAAGCCGACAAGGAGCGCTATGGGGCATTCATGTCCGACCTGGTCGGCCTGGTCATCGGAAAGTACGACGGCTCGCTCAAGGCCGAACACGGCACCGGGCGCAACATGGCGCCCTTCGTCAGACACGAGTGGGGCGCCAAGGCAACCGACATCATGTGGCGGCTGAAGCGGCTCGCCGATCCACACGGAATCCTCGGACCGGACGTCATCCTGACGGCCGACGAGGGCATCCACCTCAAGGGTTTCAAGTCCACACCCAAGATCGAAGAAGCGGCGAATCTGTGCATCGAGTGCGGCTTCTGCGAGGCCGTGTGCCCCAGCCGCAATGTGACGACGACCCCTCGGCAACGGATCGCCCTCCGCCGGGAGATGGCCCGGCAACCCGAGGATTCTCCCGTGCTTGCACAGCTGCAGGCCGAGTACGAATACGACGGCATAGAGACGTGCGCCGCCGATGGAACCTGTGCCATCCCGTGCCCTGTGCAGATCAACACGGGGGACCTGATGAAGGGGTTCCGCCGTGCCGAGTCCACCGCTTCCCGTGAGCGTGCCGGGCTGGCGGCAGCCGAGCACTGGGACAAGATCGAAAGACTCGCACGCGCAGGGATGTCTGCGGTCGACGGCGTCCAGTCCCACATGGGCGTGAAGGTCCTCACGGAGCTGACCAACGCGGCGCGATTCGTCGCCAGCGGCGATCTCGTCCCCTCGGTACCGGGTCCCATGCCCCGCCCGGCACCCGCCCGCCTCCCGCACACCGAGCGGAGATCCGCGCGTGCGGTGTACTTCCCGACCTGCATCAACCGCATCTTCGGACGCGACCCCGACAAGCCGAGAACGCCGTCGCTCCCGGAGGCGTTCGTCACGCTCTCCGCCCGCGCCGGCATGCCTCTGTGGATACCCGATGACGTGCACGGACTGTGCTGCTCGACGCCCTGGGCGAGCAAGGGTCTCACCGACGGGCATCTGTGGATGGCGGAGGCGATCTGCGACGCCCTGTGGAAGTGGAGCGATCACGGCTCGCTTCCGATCGTGATCGATGCCGCGTCCTGCACCCACGGGCTGCTCGACGATGTCGCCCGGCACGTCGATGACGCGCGGCGCGCCCACATGGAGGCCATGAGCATCCAGGACTCGATCACCTGGTGCCGGGCCCTGCTTCCGCGTCTCACGGTGAACCGGAAGCTCAAGACGGTCGCAGTGCATCCGACGTGTTCCACGACGCACCTCAAACTCAACCGCGACCTCAGGACCATCGCGTCCTTCCTGGCCGACACGGCCATGGTGCCCGTCGGCACCACCTGTTGCGGTACCGCGGGAGACCGCGGTCTGCTCCACCCGGAGTTGGTGGTCTCCGCGACACGGGACGAGAAGGCCGGACTCGACGCCTCTCCGGCCCAGGCATACCTGTCAGCGAACCGCACGTGCGAAATGGGTCTGCGACACGCTACCGGGCGGTCGTACGAGTCCTTCGTCTTCCTCCTCGAGGAACTCACCAGACCATCCTGATCGATGACGTTCCGGACGGCGGTCTACCCGAACTCGGAGTTCCAGGGAGTGACTCGCGATGAGCGTGGTGCCCACGGTGCGCGGCCCGGTGGACTCCTCACGGTTGGGCAGGGTGCTCATGCACGAGCACGTCTTCGTACTCAGCGAGGAGTTGCGATGCAACTACCCGCGGCGGTGGGACGAGGAAGTGCGCGTGGCGAATGCGGTCGCCAAGCTGCGTGCCCTCAAATCCCGGGGGATCGACACGATCGTGGACCCCACCGTGCTCGGACTCGGCCGCTACCTCCCACGCGTGGCCCGGGTCAACGAGCAGGTCGACCTCCACATCGTCCCCGCCACCGGCTACTACACCTACACCGAGCTGCCGTTCTTCTTCCAGTACAACGGCCCCGGACGGTGGATCGACGGTGCCGAGCCGCTGCTGGAGATGTTCCGCACCGACCTGGAGGAAGGCATCGGCGGAACCGGCATCCGCGCGGCCTTCCTCAAGTGCGCCATCGACCAGCCAGGGCTGACCCCCGACGTGGAGCGCGTCCTGAAGGCAGTTGCCGCCACCCACCGGACCACCGGCGCGCCGATCACCGTACACACCAGCGTGGCGAACCTGTCGGGTCTGGTGGCGCAGAAGCTCCTCGCCGAGGAGGGCGTGGACCTGGCCAAGGTGGTGATCGGGCACGTCGGCGACACCACCGACCTGGACTACCTCACCACGCTCGCCGACGCCGGATCGCTCCTGGGCATGGACCGGTTCGGCCTGGATGACGCCCTGCCGTTCGAGCGGCGAGTGGAGACGGTGGTCGCGCTGGTGGCCCGCGGATACACCGACCGCCTGGTGCTCTCCCACGACGCCGCCTGCCACCTCGACTGGGTGCCCGAGGACCGTGTCCAGGCCGCCAACCCGCGCTGGGTCTTCACGCACATCAGTGACGACGTGCTGCCGGCACTGCGCGCACGCGGGATCACCGAGGAACAGATCGACACCATGCTGATCCAAAACCCCCGCCGCTACTTCGAACGCTGACGACTCCTGGCGTAATGAGCTCGCCGTTCCCAGCGGATGCGCAGCCGGCGGAAGCCGAGCTGACTCGATGCCTCAGTGCTCGTGTGGCTCATCCCGGTGGACCGGGCCGTGCGGTTCCTCGCAGTGTTCGGCGTCCTCGGTGGGCAGCAGGTCGCGGTCGCCGGGCAGGGCCGCCTGCAGAACAGGAACCGGGGCGTGATCGACCTGGAGCGTGGTGTGGGTGATGCCGTAGTCATGACGCAGGAGTTCTTCGAGGTCGCGGCGGACGGCGTGACAGTCGCCGCCGGGCTCGACCAGGACGTGGGCGGACAGGGCGGACTGGCCGGAGGTGATCTGCCAGACGTGCAGGTCATGGACCTCGACGACCCTCTGCTCGGCGACCAGCTGGTCGCCGACGGCGTCCGGATCGACGTTGGCCGGCGCCGCCTCCAGGAAGATACGGCCGGACTCGCGCAGCAGCCCGTAGCCGGCCTTCACCATCAGGGCCACCACCACGAGGGTGGCGATGGCGTCCGCGCGGGCAAAGCCGGTCAGGACGACGATCAGGGCGGCGATCGCGGTGCCGACGAAGGCGAACAGGTCGTTGAGGATGTGCTGGTAGGCGCCCTCGACGTTGAGGGAGGAGCGGTTGGCCTTGGAGAGGCACCAGGTCGCCGCCACGTTGACGGCGATGCCCGCCAGCGCGGTGGCGAGCATCAGGCCGCCCTCGACCTCGGGCGGAGAGATCAGGCGGCGGATCGCCTCGTACGCCAGCCACGCGCCGAGCAGGAGCAGGGTGAGGCCGTTGGCCTGGGCGGAGAGGATCTCGGCGCGCTTGAGGCCGTACGTGAAGCCGCCCCTGGCCGGCCGGGCGGCCAGCCGCATGGCAATCAGCGCGAGGACGATCGAGGCGGCGTCGGTGAGCATGTGCGCCGCGTCCGAGATCAGAGCCAGCGAACCGGCGATGATGCCGATGACGACCTCGATGGCCATGAACGCGGTGATGAGGGTGAGGGCGATCGCCAGCCAGCGGCGATCCGCGTCCGCGGAGACGCCGTGCGAGTGCCCTGCGTGACCGCCCGCACCGTGGCCGTGTCCCGAATCGTGCGCGTGCCCCGGGCCATGCTGGTGGCCGTGGTCGTGGTCGTTCATGCTGACGCCTTCCCCCTCGCGGCGGATGTTCTGCCCGCAGTGAAACGCACACGTACTCGAATCACCAAAGGCTGCATCGGTGACCGTTGTCATGCTCGATAACAGGCCTATGACCTGCATAAACACATCGGGCGTGCGAAGTGTTCCGGGAGCCGCGTCGCGACTTCCACCCTGTTGGGAACGGGCGGCGTGGCGGAATCCGCGATCAGCCGAGGCCGAACCAGCCCAGGACGGTCTGGACGAGCAGAATCGTGGACATCCCCGCCACGCCGACCACGACGGCGGTCGCGGCGACGCGGTAGCGCGGGCCGTTGGCCGCCGGGCCGAGCACGGAGCGGCGGTTGGTGAGCACCAGCAGGTAGACCAGCACGATGGGGCTGATCAGTCCCTGCAGCACCTGGGTGCCGATGAGCAGCTGGATGACGTCGACCGGGGTCATCGCGACCGTGGCGCCCAGCACGATCTGGGCCGTGAACAGGCCGAGGAAGAGCGGGGCGTCACGGAAGCTGCGGGAGACGGAGCGTTCCACGCCGGCGGCCTCGCCTATGGCGTAGCTGGCCGACAGCGGCACGACCGCGCCCGCGAGGGCGGAGGCGCCGATCAGGCCGAGGGCGAAGAGGAGTTCGGCGTTCTGCCCGGCGACGGGTTTGAGGGCTTCGGCGGCCTGGGCGGCGGAGCTGAGCGGGCCGGTGCCGCCGATGACGGAGGCGGTGGCGATGATGATGGTCAGGCTGATGACGCAGGCGAAGACCGCGCCGAGCATGGCGTCCAGTTTGATCAGCCGGTAGTCCTCGGGCTTGGCGCCCCGGTCCACGACGCCCGCGGCGGCGTAGAACTGCATGTAGGGGCTGACAGTGGTGCCGATCAGGGCGACCGCGAGCAGGATGAAGTCCTTGCTCGGCTCGATGTGCGGGACGACGAGGTGTTTGCCGACCTCGGCCCAGTGCGGGTGGCCGAGGATCATGGCGATCGGGTAGGCGAAGAACGCCAACGACATGATCAGGAAAATGCGCTCGGCCCAGCGGTAGGAGCCGAACAGGACCAGCGACCACAGCAGGATCGCGGCCGGCGGGATGACCGCCCACTTGGGGACGCCGAGGAGTTCGAAGGCGGCGCCGATGCCCGCGAACTCGCTGACGACCAGACCGGTGTTGGCCAGCAGCAGACAGAAGACGGCCAGCCCGGTCAGGCGCAGGCTGAACTGCTCGCGGATCAGGGCCCCCAGGCCCTTGCCGGTGTAGGCGCCGAGGCGGACGGCCATCTCCTGGACCATGACCAGGGCGATGGTGACCAGCACCATGAAGAAGAGGGTGCCGTACGTGAACTGGGAGCCGGCCGAGGCGTAGGTGGCGATGCCGGCGGCGTCGTTGCCGGCATTGGCGGCGACCAGGCCGGGACCGGCGATGGCGGCGATCATCGCGAGGCGGCCCAGGCCGCGCCGCCGCTTGGCGGGGCCGGCGGTGGGCGGAGCCGCGGCCGTGTCGAGGTCGCGGGTGGTCACTGCAGGAACCTCCGGAAGTGCAGGCGCCCGCGCTCGGGCAGCAGGGCGTCGAGCAGGTCGTCGGCCAGGATCCGGCCGAGCGGTCGGCCGGTGTCGTCGACCACCAGCAGTGAGGAGGCGCGGGCGGCGACCAACTGGTCGGCGGCCTCGTTGAGCGGGGTGTCGGGACGGACGGTGTCGGGCGGGCCGAACTGGGCGCGCCAGGCCACCAGGTCGGCCACCGGGGTGGTGTCCTCGGCCACCGCCACGTCGAACAGGGCGATGTCGCACATCAGCCGGCCCTGGTCGTCCACCACGGCGACGGCGTCGATCTCGGTGCGGTGCTCGGCCTGCTCGGCCAGCTGGGCCCGCACCTGTGCGACGGTCTCGTCCCGGCGGGCGGTGATCAGCAGGGTGGTCATGGCGCCGCCCGCGGTGCCCTCCCGGTGGGCGAGCAGCCGGCGCAGCTCAGCCGCTTCCGTGGCGGGCATGCGGGCCAGCAGGGTCTCGCGCTCCTCGGGGGTGAGGTCGCGCAGGGCGTCGGTGGCCTCGTCCGGTTCCATCTCGTCGACCAGCCGGGCGGCGTGTTCCGGCTGTACCTCGCGCAGCAGGTTCTCCAGCTCGGCCGGTTCCATCTCCTCCAGCGCGTCGGCCGCCTGCTCGGGCTCCAGCCAGCCCAGCAGCTGCTGCCGTTCGGCGCGGCCGAGGTCTTCGAGGATGTCGGCGAGGTCGGCCGGGCGCAGCCGGTGGAGTGCGGCCCGGGAGGCGCGCAGCTTCACCTCGGGAGGGCCCTCGGTGGCCTGCTCGGCGAACGGGGCCACGGCCTGCCAGTCCAGCACCCGCTCCGGGGTCGGGCGGGCCTGCCAGCGGCGCGGGCCGAGCCGGCGCAGCAGGGTGGGCAGGGAGACGTCCACGCCGACGAGCACCACCCGGTCGGGCAGCGGCGCCAGGTACAGGTCGGCGGCCCGGGTGACCTGGATCCCGTCCACGTCGACGAGTTGGTGGTCGAGGACGTCCTTGGCAAGCAGTACCTCGCCCGGGCGGCGGGTGAAGTCGCGCAGGTCGACCCGGGCGGTGGACAGTCGTACGTGCCCGGCTTGGACCTTGCCGATGGCGTCGGCGGCGAGGAAGGTGCGCCGCCGCCCGATGCGCAGGATCAGGCCGGTGACGGGCGGGTACGCGTCCGCGCCGTAGAGCCGGGCGACCACGTCGACGACGCGGCCGACCTCCTGGCCGGACTGGTTGGTGACCGGACCGCCGATCAGGCCGGCCAGCGAGACGAGTGAGGTGCGGACCGCCTTGGAGGCGGTGGCGCGGCGTTCCAGGTGGACCCGGCGGTCGCGCAGGCGGGCCGAGGTGGACATGAGCAGAGTGTGGGAAGCCAAGGTGAACACCCCCTTGCCCCGTCATGACGGGGCATCGGGCGGTCCCGGGGCAGCACTTCTCTACGCGTACGGGCAGCAGGACGCGCGCCGGTGCGCGGCCTGCCCCGGACGGTGGACCGTACGGGTCAGGGAAGAGCGGGCTGCTCCGGGCCGCGGAAGGACGGCGCGGACAACACGAAGAAGGGCCGACTATGGCCCGGACCACTGTCCATGTCGCCTCCTCCCGGTCCTGGCCGCGCACAGGGCGTCGCGGTCATGCGGCAAGGGGGAAACCGGGGACGTACGTCCCCGGTACACCCCATCTCGTCAGAGCTTTGGCACTCCACGGCGTGATCCCCCTGCGGGGGAAGCCACTTGGGGTCACCCCTTGGGCCGGGGAGACCTGTCCTGATCCGGAGCGTCTCTCGACGGGTGGGATCAGTGGCCTGTGTCCGTGAAGACGCCTCACCGAACGAGGTGTCTGGTCAAACCGCCCACAGAGTACGCCCGCGTCACCCTGCCTCCCTAATCCATGACCCGCCCTTGACCTGGGGGACCGGGACCGGGACCGTGCCGGCCGCCTCCGTTGCTCCCTCGTCCGCCGCGAGGGCACGGTTGCGGCGGACGGAGAACCAGCAGGACCAGAGGGACCGGAGGGACCAGCCGATCAGGACGACGCCGAACAGACCGGTGACGACCTCGTTGATCTCGTACTGGATGGTGACCATGAGAATCACGGCCGGGGCGCCGCAGAACCACGACATGCACCGCATCAGCGCCGGTGCCGCGCTGAACGCCGTGCCCGGCGCCATCGCCGGCGTCTACGCCGGAAGCACCGGCTGTGACCAGGCTCAGCGCGTGGCGCCGAGTGCCGCCTCCTCGGCCTCCTCGGTGTCGCTCATGCCGAGGCGCAGGTGCTCGATGTGGTAGACGGCCTGGTCGAGGAGTTCGGCGACGTGGTTGTCGTAGAGCGCGTAGATCACCGAGCGGCCCCGGCGCTCGCCGGTGACCAGGCCGAGGTTGCGCAGCAGCCGGAGCTGGTGGGAGCAGGCGGACTGCTCCATGCCGACCTCGGTGGCGAGTTCGGTGGCGGCGCACGGGCCCTCCCGCAGGCGGGCCAGGATCAGCAGCCGTGACGGGGTGGCGAGGGCCTGGAGGGTGGTCGCGACGCGGGCGGCGTTGTCCGCATCCAGGCGGGTGCGCGGTACGGCGTTCTTCGCGGGAGCTGCTCCATGGCCCATGGCAGCCATCATACAAGCAACACTTGAAGACCTCTTCATATGTACCTGTATGGTGGACGGGTTGCCACGTCCTGCTCTGCCGAAGGTTCTTCCGCCATGTCTTCCACCCTGACCGAGCGCCCCGCGCCCGCACCGACGGTGCGTCCCGAGGCCGCCCCGCGGCGGCGGACCCGGGTGTTCGCGCTGCCCGAGGCCCGCTGGGCCGCGGCGGCAACGGTGCTGTTCCTGATCGCGCTGCCGCTGCGGCCGGCAGGCGCGCCCGCCTGGGCCTCGGGTGCGCTGTACGCGCTCGCCTACGCCTCCGGCGGCTGGGAGCCGGCCTGGGCCGGACTACAGGCGCTGCGGGAGAAGACCCTCGATGTCGACCTGCTGATGATCGTGGCCGCGCTGGGCGCGGCAGCCGTGGGCCAGGTGATGGACGGCGCGCTGCTGATCGTCATCTTCGCGACCTCCGGCGCCCTGGAGGCGCTGGCCACCGCGCGCACCGCCGACTCAGTACGCGGCCTGCTCGACCTGGCCCCGGCCACTGCCACCCGGCTGACGTCGGGCGGCGCTGAACAAGCCGTGCCTGTCGAGGAGTTGGCGGTCGGCGACATCATCCTCGTACGGCCCGGAGAGCGCGTCGGTGCCGACGGCCGCGTGATGGACGGGGCGAGCGAGGTCGACCAGGCCACCATCACCGGCGAGCCGCTGCCCGTCGCGAAGGAGATCGGCGACGAGGTGTTCGCCGGCACCCTCAACGGCACCGGCGCCCTGCGCGTCCGGGTCGAACGCGACGCTTCGGACTCGGTGATCGCCCGGATCGTGCAGATGGTCGAGGAAGCCTCCGAGACCAAGGCGCCGACCCAGCTGTTCGTCGAGAAGGTAGAACAGCGCTATTCCATCGGCATGGTGGCGGCGACGCCGGCCGTATTCGCGGTGCCGCTCGCGTTCGGGGCCGACCTGACCGGCTCGCTGCTGCGGGCCATGACCTTCATGATCGTCGCCTCGCCGTGCGCGGTGGTGCTCGCGACCATGCCGCCGCTGCTGTCGGCGATCGCCAACGCCGGGCGGCACGGCGTGCTGGTGAAGTCCGCCGTGGTGATGGAACGCCTCGGCCAGATCGACGCGGTGGCCCTGGACAAGACCGGCACCCTCACCGAGGGCACCCCGCGGGTGACCGACATCCGCCCGCTGACCGGTTCCGGACTCACCGAAGACGAGCTGTTGGCGCTCGCGGCGGCGGCCGAGCACCCCAGCGAGCACCCGCTGGCCCGCGCCGTCGTGGACGCCGCCCGCGGCCTCACCCTGGCCGCATCGGAGGACTTCACCTCCACCCCCGGCGTGGGCGTAACCGCGACCGTCGACGGCCGCAGGGTCACCGTCGGCGCCCCCGCCCGGCTGCTGGCCGGTGCCGAGGGCGCACATGCCGCCCGTGCCCTGGCCGTGGCGTCCGGGCTGGAGGACGGCGGACGCACGGCGGTGCTGGTACTGGCCGACGGCGTCCCGGCCGGGGTGCTGGGCATCGCCGACCGGCTGCGGCCGGACGCCGCCGGCACCGTCGCCGCCCTCACCGCGCTCACCGGCACCGCGCCGATGCTGGTGACCGGCGACAACCCGCGCGCCGCCGCCCGCCTGGCCGCCGAACTCGGCATCACCGACGTACGCGCCGAACTGCTGCCGCAGGACAAGGTGAGCGCGATCCGGGAACAGGAGCAGGCCGGCCGTAAGGTGCTGGTCGTCGGTGACGGCGTCAACGACGCGCCCGCCCTGGCCGCCGCCCACACCGGCATCGCCATGGGCCGGGCCGGCTCGGACCTGGCCCTGGAGACCGCCGACGCGGTCGTCGTCCGCGACGAGCTCGCCACTGTGCCCGCCGTGGTGGCGCTCTCCCGCCGGGCCCGCAGCCTGGTCGTGCAGAACCTCGTCATCGCTGCCGTGTTCATCTCCGGCCTGGTCGTCTGGGACCTGGCCGCCACCCTGCCGCTGCCGCTCGGCGTCCTCGGCCACGAGGGCTCGACCGTCATCGTCGGCCTCAACGGCCTGCGGCTCCTGCGCGACGCCGCCTGGACCGGGGCCCGCGCGGAGGGCAGGTCGACGCCGTCCGCGCGCTGATCGGCACGGGAGAGGCGGAGCGCTCCATACCCGGCATGGCGCTCGCCGCCCTCTCTCTCGCGGTCATGCCGTTCCTGTCAGCAACTCAACGCCGCACGGGCCGTGAACTCGATTCCGCCGGCGCGGTCGCCGACTCCAAGCAGACCCTGTTGTGCACGTATGCCACCAGTGCACCGGACGGCACCGCGATCTCCTTCTGCGCTTCTTCTCCTCAGGCAGGTCAGGCCAGACCTGCCGCGATGGCGCGACGGACGGCGTCGGTTCGGTCGCGGATCCCCGCTTTGGCGAACAGGTTGTTGATGTGGCTCTTGACCGTGGCCTCGCTGATGAAGAGCTTCTCGGCGATGCCCCGGTTGGGCAGGCCCTGGCCGATCAGTGTGAGTACCTCGCGTTCGCGGCGCGTGAGGTCCTCGGGCAGGGCCTGTCCCGGCACCGGCGCCTTGGTCCTGAGGGTGGCGAGCAGCCGGTCCTGGACCTCGCGGTCGAGCACGGACTGACCGGCGGCAGCGGCACAGATCGCCCGGGTGATGTCCTGGCGTCCTGCGTTCTTGGTCAGGTAGCCCCGGGCCCCTGCGTTCAACGCCCCCAGGATCGAGTCGTCGTCGGCGAAGGTGGTCAGCACGACCACCGCCACCTCCGGGTACTCCTCGCTCAGCCGACGGGTTGCCTCGATCCCGTCCATCACGGGCATGCGCAGGTCCATCAGCACGACGTCCACCGGCCCGGCGGCAACAGCCGTCAGCACCTCGCTTCCGTCCGCGGCGGCCGCGACGACGTCGAGGTCCTCGGACAGCCCGAGCACTGCGGCGAGCGGCTCCCGGACGGCGGCCTGATCGTCGGCGACGATCACCCTCAACCGCCGCGGTCTCTCGGTCGGTTCGCTCATCCCGGTATCACTGTCTCCACTTGCCAGCCGCCCTGGTCCGGTCCCTCGGTGACCGGGCCCGCGGTGACGGTTCCACCCAGGAGAGCGACGCGCTCGCGCATTCCGATCAACCCCATCCCGCTGCCGACACCTGCGTTCACCGCGCGGGTGGCGGGGCGGTTACGGATCCTCAGCGTGGTCGACGAGGCGGCGAACGTCAGCTCCACGCGGACATCTCCCCCGGGAGCGTGCCGGGCGGCGTTGGTCAGCGCCTCCTGGGCGATCCGCAGCAGTTGCTGGGTCACTTGGGCCGGAGCCTCACGGATGGTCCCGGTGACGGTGAGAACGTCACGGTGGCCCGACGATTCGAGCATCGCGGTCAGGCTCTCCAGCAGCGGCAGCGCGTCCTCGCGCAGCGCGTGTACGGTCCACTGCGCCTGTTTCAGGCTCTCCTTGACCAGGCCGTGGGCCTTGTTGTTGGCCTCCCGAACCTTCTCCAGGTCACCGGTGTCGATCAGTGCGTCGGCCAGTTCCAAGTGCATGTTGATCCCGGCCAGCGAGTGTGCCAGGACGTCGTGCACATCCCGGGCGATCCGGCTGCGCTCGGTCAGCACGGCGGTCTGGGCCTCGGCCCGGGCTGCGCGTTCGGCCGACTCGGCCGCCGCGATCGCCGCCAGTACGGCCCGGCGCTGACTGCGGTTGGCGATGCCGACCAGGACCGGGGTGCCGGCGGCGAGACCGACCGCCCAGGGCAACAGGTGGTGCCCCGGTCCGAGGTGGAAGTACAGGACACCGCCGCAGAGCAGACTGCAGATCCCCGCGAGAACGAGGGCCGGCCTGGTATCGAGCCGGTATCCGATGTGACCGGCGAGGAAGAAGGCGAAAAGGTAACCCGTTCCGCTGCGGCTGACACCGATCAGGGCGGCCGCCGCGACGATACCGAGGGACAGCCAGGCGAGAGCGAGGGGCTTGGGAATCCTGTTCTCGGGCAGGCGCCGAGCCAGCAGCGCCGCGGAGTTGATCACCAGGAGGAGGGTGACGGCCAGACCCCTGCCGCTGAAGTCCATGGGCCGGATCGTCAGCATTCCGACGACGATGACCGCGAGGGTCAGCGCCCACTGCATACGCGGGTCCTGTCCGGGAATCGACCGCGGGCCGCCCGCTCCCTCGGCCGCGGCGTTCCCGGGCGGGGCGCTCTGGGTTGCGGACACGGGCAGAACGCACTGCACGATCAGGCCGTACGGTCGAGGACGGGCACGGGGTGGGTCACCGTACGGGCCCGGCTTCGTATGAAGATCGTGGCCAGCCGTGTGACCACTTCGGTGAGTGCCATCAACACGAACGCCGCTACCCAGGCGTCCTCGCCGGTGATGTGGTGAGTGATGCTGAACCGGGCGACGTCGTCGGCGCCACCGCCGTGCTCGACCCACATCTGGAAGCCCATCCGCGCCCCCATGCCCAATACCCACAGGATCGCCGACACCGCACCGGCCTTGATCAGGACGTGCTCGCCGACGCTCCGGATCCGGGTGTAGACGCCGCCGGCGATGCCGAGCGCGGCACCCACGCTCATCAGGGCCCCGATCAGCACCAGGTCGTTGCCCCCGGTGGGAACGCTGTCCAGGTACGAGTGCGCCACGAAGGCCACGATCCCCAACGGGATCAGAAAGGACTTGAGGTCGAGTCTGCCTTCCCGCAGCTGCCGGAAGACGACCAGGATGAGGGCGATGTCGGTGATCCACTCGGTCGTTGTCATGCTCCCAAGACTGCTGCGACGAGGCCCAGAGCACCTGGACCCATGGGTGGAATCGGGGGTGGAATTAGAGGCTCCACGATCTCCACCCTGCCCGCCGGAAACGGGCCCGTCCCGATGAGCCTCCGCTCGCTCCGGCGCCGGCCCTGAAGTGCTGGAGGAGCGGCACAGAGATGGAAGAACTCTCCCTTCCCACTCTCGTCGCGGTCGTAGAGGATGCCGAGTTCCCGCGTGTCGGCCAGGAGTTCAGGATCAACGAGCCGACCGGCGAGGTCAGGTCTCTCCAGCGCAGACAGGCTGACCTTCGGCTGCCGCCGAGGCCGTGAGGCGGGTTCAGGGCACCAGGACGGTGCGTACGCCCGGGACGTCGGGCGCCTTCCACGCGGTTTCGACGTCGGCGAGGGGGACCGCCTGGGCGGTGACCGCAAGGCCGCCGCTCTCGATCTCGTCGATGAGGGACGGCAGTTCCTCCAGGTACGTCCTCGTCGATACGGCGCCCTGGCCGTTGCCCTGGAGCCGGAAGTCGGCCGAGCGCAGTGCGACGGAGGGCAGTTCGATGGTGGGGCCTGCCATGGCGCCGATCTGGATCCAGTTCAGGGCGCGGCCGCGGTCGGCTCGGGCCCGCAGCACCGACGTGATCGCGTCACCGGCGGGCTTGCCCCACAGGTAGTCGATGACGAGGTCGACCTCGGCGGCCTCCTTGGCCAGGGCCGCGGCGGTGGCGTCGGAGTCGTCGGTGAGAGCGACCGTCGCGTCCGCGCCGATTCCGGGCAGAGCCGCCAGGCGGGCCTGGTCGCGGCCGGCGCCGACGACCCGGCCGGCGCCGAGCCGCTTGGCGACCTGGACGGCCATCTGGCCTGCGTTGCCGGTCGCGCCGAGGACCAGCACCGACTGCCCGGCCTCGATCGGGACGCGGCGGCGCAGCGCCACCCACCACGACATGGCCGGGTTCATGGCGGCGGCGATCTTCACCACGTCCACGCCCTCCGGCAGCGGGACGCTGCGGCGGCTGTCGATGACGGTCCGGGTGGCCATCGGGCCGACGAGTTCGTCATCGGCGACGAAGTACACCAGCCGGCCGTCCGCCCGCCGGCCGACCCCGTCGACGCCGGGCACCATCGGCAGCTTGCCGGTGCTGGTGTAGTGGCTGCCCGACGCTCCGGTCCGCACCCTGGGGTGCAGGCCCACGGCGAGGACGTCGACGGCTTCCTGGTCCTCGCCGGAGGGAGCGGGCAGGTCGAAGGGTTCGTATCGGGGCGGGTTGTCGAACGAGCTGACGACGGCGGCGCGGATGTCCATGGCTGCTCTCCTCGGATTTGGTACGTGGGACGAAGGATTTAGTTCGTGGCACAAATGAAATTAGTGGGTGCCACGTACCTTTGCAAGTAGAATCGGGACATGACGTCATCCCACGACATGCCGCCCGCGCCGTCGTCCGCAGATGAGGATTTCGGGCTGGTCGACGCGCTCGCCCAGCTGTCGTTCCTGGTTCAGAGCGCCCTGGCCGAGATCGCAGGGCGCCACGACCTGTCGATCGTCCAGACCCGGATGCTCGGGATACTGCGGGACCGGGAGCCGACCATGAACCAGCTCGGCCGGCACCTCGGCCTCGACAAGTCCTCGGTCAGCGGCCTGGACGACCGGGCGCAGCGCCGGGGGCTGGTCACCCGCGCCGTCAGCACCGTCGACCGCCGCTCGTTCCAGGTATCGATCACCGACACCGGCCGACAGCTCGTGGAGCAGATCGCCGCACAGTTCAGCGAGCGGATCGAGAGGTGTGCCGAGCCGCTGTCCGAAGCCGACCGGAAGCGGCTGTCACGCATGGCGACCCGGATCGTGACCGCCGACGCCCAGGACCGCGGCATCGACCTGCGCACCGCACCCCGCTGACCGGACTCCGTCAGACGGAGCTACGCGGCACCGTCACCACGTGCCTGCCCACGACGCCGCCGCACTCGAACGCCCGGTGCGCGCACGGCATCCACAGGGGACGTGACCCGGGATGACGGCATCCCAACGTCGGTTGTCGACCGGTGTGTCCGGGAGGACGATCACGCCGGTCGGGCGTGGCGGATGGGGCCCTGCACCCCGGTGACCGGTGCGAACGCGGCCGCGGCGACCCGGAAGCGCGGGTCCAGGGCCGCCCACACTTCCGTCAGCAGCGCGTCCGCGTCCTGGGCGGAGGTGTTCAGGTCGAGATGGTGCCGAGCGGTCGACACGGAGTCCCCGTCGGACTGGTAGGTGCTGAGCAAGACCGCCTGCCCCCGGCTGAGTTCACCCAGCGCGACGACCGTGATGTCCGCGCTCTCACGGTCACCGCCGGGCCGGCGTGCCGCACCGAGCCAGGACCGTCGGCCGGCACGATCCACGACGGCGGTGATCCGAGGCGTGTGGATCGGCGGATCCGGCTCATAGCCGAGATCCGCCAGGGCGCTGCCCGGTGCGAGTCCCTTCGCCAGCCGACCTGCTACCTCCGCCACCTGTTCTCCGTTGCCGTAGACGGTCCAACGCTCGTCCGTGGTCGCGGCGATGTAGTGCCGGAGAGCGTCGTGACCCGTGGCACCGACGGGTACGACGGCCAGTTCGCCGGAGGGAGTGGATTCGATCCGGCGAGCCTGGGAGGCTTCGCTCCGCCCGGTGAGCGCGTATCCGGCGGTCAGTTCACCGTTCAGCGTGCAGGCCAGCAGGATCAGCCGACCAGGGTAGGGGTTGTCCCGCAGGGCTTCCGGGATCGAGGTCATGCGCCAGCGCCTTTCTGATGTCGGCTCGGTACGAGATCATCCAAACGGAAGACCGAGGTGAGTATCACACCGTCTCGCGCCGGCGCCTCGGCCGTCCCGGACGCTGCCGCGCAGTAAGGACGCAGTCGGGACCAGCAGGTGTCCGGCCGGCGGTCCGGCCGGCGTGGTGTCAGCGTCCCCAGCCGGTGCAGGTGGACGAGCCGTCGGGCAGTTCGATGCAGGCCCGCGCCTCGGACGGGCGTCCGAGGCCGATCATCAGGGTGTAGAGGTACCGGCCTGGCACGAGCACCAGCCGTGACTGGTGCCGTCCGTCGGTGGTGTCGACCTGCAGCCGGTCACCGCTGCGGGGCGCCGTGATCCGGCCCCAGGCCGCCCGGCACGTCGGGCTGAAGCGCAGTTCCACGATCCGCCCGGCTATCTCCCGTCGCGCCCGGGTGCCCGCGTCCGTCCAGCAGTCCGTGTCGTGCTGTTCGGCGTCGCGGTCCGTGCAGTTCTCGCCCCGACAGGTACCGCTGGTGGGTCTCGACGCCGGTTCCCGGTGCCAGCCGCCGTATGTCCATGCCACGGCGCCCACACCGAGGGCGGTGGCCAGCGCGGTCCCGGCCGCCACGAGCAGGACGGTGCCGCGGCGCGGTTTCCGGTCCCGGGGTTCCGGCCTGCCGTCGCCTTCCGGGTACCGCCGTACGGTGGCGCTTCGGGTGGGGGCGGGCTCGCCGGTCTGCCCCGGGGGCGGGTCCACGACCGCGGCCTGCGCTCTCGTCTCTCGCGACGCGTCCGTGCCGGGCGCGACTTGCGCGGGGTCGGCGGTCCCCGGGGCGGTGGCCGCCCGGTCGCTGGCCGCCGGGTCGGTGGCGCGTGCGTCGCGGCCGCTCCATGCGCGGTCGGCGAGCTGCCACAGCGCCAGCAGCCGTACGGGATCCGCGCCGCTCAGCTTCGCCAGCGTCTCCACCGCGTCCCGGGGCGGGAGCGTCTTGCCGTTGAGATACCGCTCCCAGGACGACTTGCTGTACGCGGTCCTGGCCGCCAGCGCGGCGAAGCTCAGCCCGGTTCCCTCCCGTGCCTCCCGCAGCCGTTCCACAAGGTGGCGGACCTCGGGGGCGCCGACTGCCCGCGGCTCACGACGCGGGCCCGGCCGGGCGCCCTCAGTCACCCGGCTTCCTGAGCTCGCGCCAGGTCATGGGGCCCACGATGCCGTCGTCGGTGAGCCCGCGGGACCGCTGAAACCCCCGGACCGCGGCCCTGGTGTTGGGCCCGAACGAGCCGTCGATCCCCTTCGGGTCGAAGCCGTGCCGTCTGACCAGGCACTGCACCTCCGCCACCGCCTCGACGGTGATGCCGACGTGGTACTCGTCGGTGAGGGTCGTGCTGTGACCGGCGTACAACAGGCCGTCGTGCAGGGTGAAGTAGCACGGGAACGTCTTGGCGGAGTAGGTGGAGGTCGGCACCTTCGTCGTCGCGGTGGCCGCGCGAGGCTCGGGCTCCGCCGACGGCGACCCGGGCCAGGCGATCGCCACCGCCACCGCCACCAGCACGGCGAGGCCTGCCGCCACCACGGCCACACCGGCGACGGTCGCGGCCGGCCGTGCACGGCGCGGAGTCCGGCCGTCGTCCGGGCCGCCGTCGACCGGCCGGTCACCGGGGGCCGTTGACTGCCGGGGTTCCTCGGGCACGGCCTGGGGGGCCGCCGGCTGTTCCGGCTCCTGCGGAGCCGGTGCCGTGGGGCCCGGCGCGGTGTCGGAGGTGGCCACCTCCCACAGCGCCGCCAGGCCGATCCGGTCCCCGCCGCACACGTCGGCCATGGTCTCGACGGCCTGCCGGGGCGGGGTCACCTTGCCGTTGAGATAGCGCTCCCAGGACGACTTGCTGAACCGCGTCCTGGACGCCAACGCGGCCATGCTCAGCCCGCTGTGGTCTTTCAACCGGCGTAACTCGACCACGAGCCGACGGATCCGGGGATCCAACGACTCGGGCAGCGCCTTCCAACGCGACATGCCCCAACCCTTCGCGTACGCCGTCGCGTACCCGTCCAGCCCCCGTCCCGCAAGCTTCCCGCCTTCACGATATCTGCACATCCCGCCGTCCCGTCGTCCCGCGCGACGTCCCGGCAGCTCAGCACCGGGATCGTCCCCTGTTGTCCCAACTGGCTTTGAACCGTGGCCGGTTGGGCGACGACCCGGCCACGATGGGCCGCGCACCGACCACAACGGGTTCCGGGGGTCTCCATGACAGCCACCACGGCGACAGCCACCACGACGACGGTCGCCACGACAACGGTCGCCACGGCGCGCAGAAGTACGGCACGGGTCCGGCGTCGGCGAGCACCTACTGCGGCAGGACCGGTCCGCTGAACGACGGCACGGTCGGCCGGGTGAAGGACTCCCTGCTTCCCGGGAACGGCTCCAACGACTACTGCGGCTTCTGACCGAGACGCCCCTCGAACAAGCTCGCGCGGGGGCGACGGGGGTGTCCCCGCGCGAGCTCTCCCGACCCCGACCGCCCCCGGCTGAGCCCGGCCACCCGCCGACCGCCCCCGGCCGAGAAGGCCGTTGCCCTCGCTTCACACCGCCCGCCACCCTCACAGGCGCGGCGGCCATCGGCATGCCTGTCGGCCGGCTGCGCGCCCCATCGGTGGCGGCCCGCGGCAGCCTCATCCTCTTTGTTGGAACGTCATGACAAAGTCATTGACATCCCCTGAGGGCGCCCCCATAGTACGTGTCACTAGAGCGCGCTAATAACGCGCTCTAGTACAGACGCAGGCCGTCGACGGTCGCACCCCTGACCGTCGGCACGGAGCTCCGTCCCCGCCCGTGCGAGGCACCCGGTCGGCCACCGGTGCCGTAGCCCCCCCCACCGCCGGCGGTCCACCCCTCGCGTTTCACGACACCTCCCCCGCCATTCATCACTCGTTCCGCTCCGCAGAGCCGACCCAGATCGCACAGCGAGGTGCAAGGGACATGCACAGAAACCACCGAGCCGCCACCACGGCCGCCACCGTTCTCGCGGGCGTCCTGCTCGCCGCAGGCTGCTCCAGCAGCTCCGGCGGCAAGAACTCCGAGGACAGCGGCGCGGCCGCGGCCGCCGGCAAGGCGTCCACGCCCCGCATGACGGTGGCCATGATCACCCACGCTCAGCCCGGCGACACCTTCTGGGACCTGATCCGCAAGGGCGCCGACGCGGCCGCCGCCAAGGACAACATCAAGCTGGTCTACTCGGCCGACCCGAGCGCCGCCAACCAGGCCAACCTGGTGCAGAACGCCATCGACCAGAAGGTCGACGGCATCGCCCTGACCGCTGCCACACCCGACGCCCTGAAGTCCGTCGTGGCCAAGGCCAAGGCCGCGGACATCCCGGTCGTCGGTTTCAACTCCGGTGTGGACGACTGGAAGAGGCTCGGCATGCTGGAGTACTTCGGCCAGGACGAGAACATCGCCGGCGAAGCCTTCGGTGAGCGCCTCGACCAGCTCGGCGCCAAGCACGCCCTGTGCGTCGTGCAGTCCCAGGGCCAGGTCGCCCTCGAAGCCCGCTGCGCGGGCCTGGCCAAGGGCTTCAAGGGCAAGACCGACAAGATCTACGTCAACGGCGCCGACATGCCCTCGGTCAAGTCCACCATCACCGCCAAGCTCCAGCAGGACTCCTCGATCGACCAGGTCGTCACCCTCGGCGCCCCCATCGCCCTGACCGCCGTCCAGTCCGTCAAGGACGCCGGCAGCAAGGCCAAGGTCGCCACCTTCGACCTCAACAAGGACCTGGTGTCCGCCGTCCAGGACGGCTCCGTCGAGTTCGCGGTCGACCAGCAGCCATATCTCCAGGGCTACCTCGCCGTCGACGCCCTGTGGCTGTACAGGAACAACGGCAACTACAGCGGCGGCGGCACCGAACCCGTCCTGACCGGCCCCGCGTTCGTCACCAAGGACAACGCCGACAGCATCTCCGAGTTCGCGGCCAACGGCACCCGCTGACGCTCGGTCAGCGGTCAGCGGTCAGCAGTCACCGGTCACCGGTCACCGGGCGAGCGGGCCGTCCTCCGCGGGGGGCGGCCCGCTCGTGCCGCGTACCACCAGTTTCGGGTCAAGCACCGCCTCCCGCGGCTCCAGTTCGGGCTGCTCCAGCCGCTCCACGGCGAACCGCACCGCGTACTCGGCCATCAGCCGCGCGTCCTGGCGGACGGTGGTGAGGCCGATCGGCATGAGGTGGGAGAGATGGCTGTCGTCGAAGCCGACCACGGAGACGTCTCCCGGGACCTCGACACCGCCCCGCGTCATCGCCATCAACACGCCCATCGCGCAACGGTCGTTGCCCGCCAGCACCGCCGTCGGCAGCTCCAGCCCGCGGTCGCGTTCCGCGAGCAGCAGCCGTCCGGTCTCGATGCCGGACTGCTCGGTGTGCTCACCCGGTATCACCCGGGTCTCCGGCTCCAGTCCGTGCCTGCGCATCGCGGCCCGGTAGGAGCGCCGCCGCTCGGCCGAGCCGGGACCCCGGCCGCCGTCGATGTGCACGATCCTGCGGTGCCCGAGCTCCACCAGGTAGTCCATGGCCTGCCGGACGCCCTTGCTCTCCGCGCTGTGCACGAAGTCCACCCGGGCCCGCGGCACCCGGCGGCTGACCGACACGGTCACGGCGCGCCGGCCCAGCCCGTCCAGGTAGGCGGGGTCCGCGTCCGGGCCGAGCAGGATCAGCGCCTCGCAGCGGTGGCCGAGCAGCGCCTCGACCGCCTTCTCCTCGCTGCGGCCCTGGGCGGCGGCGGAGAGCAGCACGTCGTAGCCGAGCCGCTCGGCCTCCGGGTAGATGCCCTCGATGAGGTCGGTGTGGAAGGTCTGGTGGACGGTGAACATCACGCCGAGGGTGCGGCTGCGGCCCCGGGCCAGCAGCCGGGCCGCGCTGTCGGGGCGGTAGCCGATCTCGTCGGCGACCCGCAGCACCCGCTCGCGCGTCTCCTGGCTCGCACCGGGCTGGTTGCGGAACACGATCGACACCAGCGCCCGGGAGACACCCGCCTTGTCGGCGACGTCGGCCATCGTCGGCCGCCGCCTGCCCGCTGCATCCACGTGTGCACCCACCCTTCGACGGAGCCCACCCTAGGGCCTGTCCCCGGAAGCTCCCGGAAATCCCCCGGCGACAAGGTATTGACATGACATTCGGACAGAGGTCATCGTACTCGCACTAGAGCGCGCTAGTAGAGCGCGACAAAGGCCCGCCCGACGCGGCAGAGTCGCCCCTCCCCCGAAGGACACTCCATGGCAACGGCGCCAACCGCCCTCCGCACCACCGCCGGCAACCTGTGCCTGGGCTCGGCCCCCGACTCCTGGGGCATCTGGTTCCCCGAGGACGAGCACCAGGTGCCGTACACCCGCTTCCTCGACGAGCTGGAGCAGGCCGGCTACGAGTGGTTCGAGCTCGGCCCCTACGGCTACCTCCCCACCGACCCGCAGCGGCTCAGGGAGGAACTCGACGCGCGTGGGCTCAAGGTCTCCGGCGGCACCGCGTTCGGCGCGCTGCACCGCCCCGAGGCCTGGGACGAGATGCTCGCCCATGTGCGGCAGGTCGCCACGCTCACCCAGGCCGCGGGCGCCCACCACCTGGTCCTGATCCCGCCCATGTACCGGGACGAGAGGACCGGCGCGTTCACCGAGTCGCCCGAGCTGACCGCCGGGCAGTGGGCGGGCTTCGGCAAGGCCGCCGACCGGCTGGGCCGGCTGCTCCTCGACGAGTACGACGTGCGGCTGGTGATCCACCCGCACGCCGACAGCCACATCCAGACCCAGCCGGAGATCGAGCGGCTGCTGGGCGAGTCGGACGGCCGGTACACGAACCTGTGCCTGGACACCGGGCACGTGGCCTACGGCGGTGGTGACAACGTCGACCTGATCCGCCGCTTCGGCGAGCGCGTCGGCTACGTCCACATCAAGCAGATGGACCCGGAGATCCTCGCCCAGGTGGCGGCGGAGGACCTCGGCTTCGGCGAGGCCGTGAAACGGGGCGTGTGCGTCTCGCCGCCGGCCGGGGTACCGAACCCGGCCGACGTGGTGGCCGAGCTGGCCGGGCTCGACGCCGAGTTGTTCGTGATCGTCGAGCAGGACCTGTACCCGTGCGCCCCCGAGGTGCCGCTGCCCATCGCCACCAGCACCCGCGCGTACCTGAACGGCTGCGGCCTGTCCGGTACCCGGCGCCCGGCCCTCGACCGGTGAGAAGGCGGCCATGAACAACCGTCGTTGGTCTCCGCCATCGGGATCTCCGACACGACACCTTCTTCCTCTTCGTCGTGGCGGGGTTCCTCTCGCTCACCTTCGTGAGGCTCTGCGTCCCCGAGACCAAGGGCCGCACCCTCGAAACCCTCGAAACCGAACTCCGGGCGCGCTTCTCCCGAACCCCCTGAAGGGACGACCATGACCGTACGTGTAGGAGTCATCGGCGCCGGCTGGATCGGCGCAGAGCACATCCAGCGCCTCACCCACACCGTCACCGGAGCCCGCGTCACCGCGGTCACCGACATCGACCCGGCCCGCGCCGCCGAGGCCGCGGAGCCGGTCGGCGCCCGGGTGCTGCCCGACGGGGCGGCCGTGGTCGCGGCGGACGACGTGGACGCCGTACTCGTCACCTCCTGGGGCCCCACCCACGCCGAACACGTCCTCGGCGCGATCGCCGCCGGGAAGCCCGTCTTCTGCGAGAAGCCCCTGGCCACCACCGCCGAGGACTGCCTGCGGATCGTCGAGGCGGAGCAGGCGCACGGCCGCCGCCTGGTGCAGGTCGGCTTCATGCGCCGCTACGACGCCGGCTACCGGCAGTTGAAGGAGGTCATCGACTCCGGCCGCATCGGCGCGCCGCTGATCGTGCACTGCGCCCACCGCAACCCGACCGCCCCGGAGTCGTACACCTCCGCGATGGCCGCGCTGGACACGGCGGTCCACGAAGTCGACGTACTGCGCTGGCTCCTCGACGACGAGTTCGTCTCCGCCCAGGTGGTCCTGCCACGCTCCACGAGCAACCGGTTCGAGCACCTCAAGGACCCGCAGATCATGCTCTTCGAGACCGCCAAGGGCGTCCGCGTCGACCTGGAGGTCTTCGTCAACTGCCGGTACGGCTACGACATCCAGTGCGAGGCGGTGGGTGAGGAGGGCCTGGTCCGGCTGCCCGATCCGGCCGCGGTCGGCGTCCGTACCGCCGGACAGCACAGCACCGCGGTCCTCACCGACTGGGTGGGCCGCTTCAAGGAGGCCTTCGACACCGAGTTCCGCGAGTGGATCGCCGGTGTCGCGGCGGCCGAGGAGCCCACCGGCCCCTCGGCCTGGGACGGTTACGCCGCTACCGTCATCACCGCCGCGACCGTCGAGGCCCTGGAGTCCGGCGGTGTCGTCGCCACCGACCTCAAGCCCCGCCCGGCCTTCTACGGGGGTACCGCGTGAAGATCGCCCTCGACCCGTACATGTTCCGCGCCCTGCCGATCGACGACATGGTGCGCACGGTGGCGGAACTCGGCTACGAGTACCTGGAGTTGTCGCCGCGTGACGACTTCATGCCGTTCTTCCTGCACCCGCGCGCGGACGACGGACGAATCGCGGAGCTGAGGAACTCCCTGCGCACGCACGGTGTACGGCTGTCCTCGGTGCTGCCGCTGTACAAGTGGTCGTCCCCGGACGAGACGGAGCGGCAGGCGGCCGTCCGCTACTGGAAGCGGATGATCGAGATCACGGCCGATCTCGAATGCCCGCTGATGAACAGCGAGTTCAACGGCCGCCCCGAGCGCGCCGCCGAGAGCGAGGCCGCGTTCTGGCGCTCGCTGGAGGAGCTGCTGCCCCTCTTCGAGCGCGAGGGCATCGCCCTGAACCTGGAGGCCCACCCGGACGACTTCTGCGAGGCGAACACCCCCGCGGTCGACCTGGTACGCGCGATCGACAAGCCCTGGGTGAACTACCTCTACTGCGCCCCGCACTCCTTCCACCTCTCCGGCGCCGACCCCACGGCCGACATCGCGGCGATGATGCGCTACGCGGGTGACAAGCTGCGGCACGTGCACATCGCGGACTCCTTCAACCACAAGGGCTCCAGCGGGCTGCGCTACATCCTCAACCCGCCCGGCACCGCGGCCCGGATCCACCAGCACCTGGACATCGGCCAGGGCGAGGTCGACTGGGACGCCTTCTTCGGCACCCTGCGCGAGCTGGACTTCGACGGTGTCGCCACCGCCTGTGTCTTCGCCTGGGAGGAACGGGCCCGCGAGTCCTCGGCGTTCATGCTGGACCGCATCAGGAAGGAGCTGGCGGCCTAGGGCTAGTCCGGCCGAGGGCTTCGTCGATCGCCGCCAGCCAGCCGTCGACCGGCCCGGCCGTCACCAACCCGCTGCCCGCGCCGGCGAGTTGACCGGCGGCCGGGTGCAGCGCGGCCCGGCAGCGGCGCAGGGCCGCACGGTCGCCGAGCTCCAGGGCGGCGGCCGCCGCGACACACCACAGCGCCTCCTGCACGAGGTCGGCAGGAGGCTCGGGCAGCCCGCGCAGCGCGTCGCGGGCTGCCCTTTCGTCGTCGGCGGCGAGGGCGAGCGCAGGCCGGATCCAGGGGAGATACGGCCCCCAGTCGGCGCCCGGGTCGACGGCGTGCCGGATTCCGTACGGCCGCCCCGCCAGGCGGAGGCAGAGCAGCGCGAAGGGAAGCAGTCCGTCGCGCACCCCGGGCATACCGGGCCCGTCGAGGAGCCGGCCGACCTCACGGTAAGCGGCCTCGACGGCACCGGCAGGGGCGACCCGCGTTCCGGTCCCGCGGGCCGCGAGGGAGCCGACGACGGGCACGGGCCCGTCGGTCCGGAGGTCCGTGGCGGGGCCGGCGCCGGGCACCGGTCGGCCGCTCCGCCCGGCTGCTCCACCCCGGCCTGAATACGGCGCACCACCCCGCCCGGCCTGCCCGCCGGAGACCGGTGCGCCCCTCCCCCGCGCGGGGTCGGCTCCTCCCCCGGCATGCCCCGTCTCACGCGTCGCCGCCAGGCGCAGCGCCCGATAGCCCTCCGTGAACACCCGGACCAGCGGCAGTTCATGGCGGTCGGCCAGCCGGTCGGCCGCCGCCGCGTGTTCGTCGGCCGTGGTGAAGTCGGCGAGCGCGGCCCGCGCCTGTACCCGGATCAGGTGGCCGAGCACCTCGTAGGTGACCAGGCCGTGCCTGGCCGCCAGGGTGACCAGTTCGGTGCCGACGGCGTCGCGGCGCGGGGCGAGGCCGGCCCGGGTGCAGGACTGCATGAAGACGCCGTTGAGGGCGAAGGCGAGCAGCGCCGGGTCGTCCAGGCGGCGGGCGAGGAGCTCCGCCTCGGCGGCGGCTTGCACGGCGCGGGCGGACCTGGTGCCGCGTGACTCCAGGGCGACGGTGGCGAGCAGCCGGCAGCGGGCCGCGTCCTGGGCCGGGGTGGCGGGGAGGCGGGCCAGCGCCCGTTCGGCGGCCCCGACGATGCGGTGGGCGCCCGTCTCGTCGTCGGACCGGGTCCAGATCGCGGGGACGTCGTAGGCGCCGATGACCCGTGCGGTGAGTTCCGGGTCGCCGAACTCCTCGGCCGCGGTGATCGCCGCGAGCCGGTGTTCGCGGGCGGCGGCCAGCCCGCCGGAGCCGGTCACCGCGAGGGTGCGCAGCAGTCCGACGGTCGATTCGAGCCGGGCCCGGGAACCGGCGGCGACGGTACGGTCGTACGCCTCGGCCGCCCGGGACCAGACCCGGGCCGCCGTGGCCTCGGGGGCGGCGGGGGCGTCCAGGCCGGGGTCCTGGGCGAGCACGTCGGCCTCCAGCCGGCGCAGCGCCCGGCCCGGGTCGACGCCCAGCTGTCCGGCGAGGGTCGCACGGGCCCGGCGCAGCACCGCGAGGGCGTCGCCCTGGCGGCCGGTCCGGTAGAGGGCCAGCGCCAGCAGCCGCCAGGCCTCCTCGCGCCACGGGTGCCCGGTGAGGTGGGCGTCCAGATCGGGCACCGCCTCCGCCGCCCGGCCCGCCGCCAGCAGCGCCTCGGCCCGCTGCTCCACGGCCCGCAGCCGCAGCTCGGCGAGCCGGGCCCGCTCGCCCCGGCACCACTCCTCGTCCGCGAACTCGGCGTAGGCGGGCCCCCGCCACAGCTCCAGCGCCTCCCGCAGCAGGTGTGCGGCCCGGCCGGGCTCCTCCTGCCCGGCGGCCGCCACGGCCCGCTCGAACCGCCAGGCGTCGACCGCTTCGGCGCGCAGGGCGTAGCCGGGGCCGTCGGTGACCAGCAGCCGGGCCGGGGTGCGGGGCGGCCGGTCGGGTTCGAGGACCCGCCGCAGATCGCCCACGAAGGTGCGGACGGCGCCGACGGCGGCGGGCGGCGGCTCCTCCCAGAGGTCGGCGACCAGCCGGGCCACGGGCACCGCGCGTCTGCGGGCGACGATCAGCCGGGCCAGTACGGCACGGTGCCGGGGGCCCTTCAGGGCGAGCGGGAGACCGGCCCGCTCGGCCGTCACGGATCCGAGCACCCCGAAGGCGACCTGGTCGATCCTCACACGCCCACCGTACGTGCCGCTGATCCACTGCTGATCCGGGCACGGGAGCCTCGGCGCATGAACATCCCCGGTTTTCAGCAGCACCGTGTCCCGGTCGCGGACGGCGTCGCCCTGCACACGGCCGTCGGCGGCACCGGCAGCCCGGTCGTCCTGCTGCACGGTTTCCCCCAGACCCACCTGATGTGGCGGCACGTGGCCGCCGGCCTCGCGGACGGGCACACCGTGATCTGTCCCGACCTGCGCGGCTACGGCGCCAGCGACAAGCCGGCCGACACGGACGGGACGTCGTACGCGAAGCGGGTCATGGCCGCCGACGTGGTCGCGCTCGCCCGGGCCCTCGGCCACGAGCGCTTCGCGCTCGCCGGGCACGACCGGGGTGCGCTGGTCGCCTTCCGGGCCGGGCTCGACCACCCGGACGCGGTCACCCACCTGGCACTGCTGGACGTGCTGCCCACCCTGGACATGTGGGAGGTGCTGCACGGCGCCACGGCCGCCGTCGCCTTCCATCTGTATCTGATGGCCCAACCGCCGGGCCTGCCGGAGGAGTTGATCGGCGCGGCCCCGGATCTGTTCTTCGGCCACTTCCTCGACCTGTGGACCCGCGACCCCGCGGCGATCCCGGGCGACGTCCGCGCCGCCTATCTCGCGGCCTGCCGGGAGGCGGTGCCCTCCATCGTGGCCGACTACCGGGCCTCGGCGGGTATCGACGCCGGCCACGACCTGGACGACCGGACCGCCGGGAACGTCCTGTCCATGCCGGTCACCGTGCTCCAGCAGGACTGGGGGGCCGCCCTCGGCTACGACGCGGCCGCGGTGTGGCGGGCCTGGGCCCCTGAGCTGGAGCACCACACGGTGACGTGCGGGCACTTCATGGCGGAGGAGGCGCCGGACGAGGTCACCGCGGCGCTGCGAAAGCTGCTGGCACGCTGACCGGGCTCCGGCGACACCGGGCCCCGGCGACACCGGAGCCCGGTTCCCGCGCCCGGGTCAGGCCTCGGTGAGGTTGATGTCCTGCCGGCCGGTGGCGTGGAAGGACGGCAGCGGCAGGCCGCCCGTGGAGCGCAGCTCCATGATCGTGGCCTCCACGTGGGCCGCGCCGGGCTTCAGCTTCTCCGAGGTGACCTTGCCGGTGTTCTCCCAGCGGTGCTCGGCGCCGTCGCAGACGGCCCGGGTGCCGCCGATGCCGTGCTTGTAGTTCGGGGAGTCCTGGCTGACCGAGGAGCTGATGAACACCGGTCCGCCGGCACCGGTGCAGGTGTAGGTGCCGGAGAGGGTGACGGTGCCGTCGGAGGCGAGCCGGCCGGTGCGGTGGACGGTGACGGACTCGCCGGAGGCGGCGGTCGCGGGGCGACGGCGGCGCACAGCAGGGCGACGGAACCGAGGGCCGCGGCGAGGACGGGGCGTACGGGCATGGTTTCCTTCCCGGATCGTGAGGTGGGGGCATGCTCTGGATACCGGGCGGCCCGGTCCGGGAGCGTGATCGTCACCCCTTCGGTGGCGCGTCCCGCCGTACCCGGAACGCCGGTCGTATCCCGGAGCCGCGGCGGCCGTCGTGGAAGCGTCCGGGAGTTGTCCGCGTGTTGTCACAGGTCGCGGCAGGAGGTTCCCCTGCGTTCACGGCAGGAGCATGGTCTGGTCATGCCGGTCGGCGACCGTGCCGGAGGCAGACCCGTGGAGGTGCGCCATGTGTTCCCACCAGTCCCCGAGCGCGACGGCCGACCGCGGCCTGGCGCACATCGTCGCCGCCCGCCCCGAGCAGGGCTGGACCCTGTTGTGCGACGGGGCGATCGTCTTCGACGACACGGGCGAGCTGCACGCCGACGGCAGCGTGGTCCCGCCGCACCGCGGCCCGGCCGACCGCCTCGCCGTCGCCATCGCCGCCTGACCCGGCACCGGGCCAGGCACCGGCCACCGGCCACCCGGGACGGGCCCCGGAACCCTGACTCACGTTCAGCGGTGCACCGAAGGTGACCAGCAGCGATGCCGGGGACCTAAAATGATCAACGTGCCCGAGCAACACGCCCCGAGGTCCCTCATCGTCACGCTCTACGGCGCGTACGGCCGCTTCCTGCCCGGCCCGGTGCCCGTCGCCGAGCTGATCCGGCTGCTGGCCGCCGTGGGCGTGGACGCACCCTCCGTACGTTCGTCGGTGTCCCGGCTGAAACGGCGCGGGCTGCTGGCCCCGGCCCGTACCGCGCACGGCACCGCCGGATACGAACTCTCCGCGGAGGCAAGGCAGCTGCTCGAGGACGGCGACCGCCGGGTGTACGCCGACGCGCCGCCGGAGGACGAGGGCTGGGTGCTCGCGGTGTTCTCGGTGCCCGAGTCGGAGCGGCAGAAGCGGCACGTGCTGCGCTCCCGGCTGGCCGGACTCGGCTTCGGCACCGCCGCGCCGGGCGTGTGGATCGCCCCGGCCCGGCTGTTCGAGGAGACCCGGCACACCCTGCGACGGCTCGGCCTCGACCCGTACGTGGACTTCTTCCGGGGTGACCACCTCGGCTTCGCACCCACCACCGAGGCGGTCGCCCGCTGGTGGGACCTGACCGCGATCGCCAAGGCGCACGAGCAGTTCCTCGACGCCCACGAGCCGGTGCTGCGCGGCTGGGAACACCGGTCGGACACCCCGCCCGAGGACGCCTACCGCGACTATCTCCGCGCCCTCGACTCCTGGCGCCACCTGCCGTACACCGACCCCGGACTGCCGACGGGCCTGCTGCCCGCCGACTGGCCCGGCACCCGCTCGGCGGCCGTCTTCCGCGCACTGCACGAGCGGCTGCGGGAGGCCGGGGGCACCTTCGTCGGTCTGTGACCCGGCTCCGTGGGACCTGTGACCGGCTCTGTGAACAGCCGGACGGGCCTTTGTGAAATGTTCATTGCAGGACTCTGTGACCTCTTGTGTACCAGGAGTCACTCAGTTAAACCTCAGCTTCCTTAACCACTCCTCTCAGACTTCTTACCTACTCTTCGACGGGTCGTTCGCGGGTTTGCCGAGTAGGTAAGGAAGAGGTCTGTTGCGCATGACCACCACGCCAAGGGCTCAGGGAGCCACGGTCTGGCTGACGGGACTGCCGAGCGCGGGCAAGACGACGATCGCGCGCCTCCTCGGCGACCGGCTCAAGGCCGAGGGACATCGCGTGGAGGTCCTGGACGGCGACGAGATACGCCGCTTCCTCTCGGCCGGCCTCGGCTTCTCCCGGGCGGACCGCAACACCAACGTGCAGCGCATCGGCCTGGTCTCCGAGGTGCTCGCGCGCAACGGCGTGCTCTCCGTCGTCCCGGTCATCGCCCCCTACGCCGACAGTCGCGAGGCGGTGCGGGGCCGGCATGAGAAGAGCGGGACGCCGTACCTGGAGGTGCATGTGGCGACCCCGGTCGAGGTGTGCAGCGAGCGGGACGTGAAGGGCCTGTACGCCAGGCAGGCCGCGGGTGAGCTGACCGGGCTGACCGGTGTCGACGACCCGTACGAGCCGCCCACCGATCCGGCGCTGGTGCTGCGCACCCAGGAGCAGACCCCGCAGGAGTCGGCGGATGCGGTGCACGCGCTGCTGGTGGAGCGGGGGCTGGCATGAGCACCTTCACGCTGTCCCATCTGGACGCGCTGGAGTCCGAGGCGGTCCATATCTTCCGTGAGGTGGCGGGCGAGTTCGAGCGGCCGGTGATCCTGTTCTCCGGCGGCAAGGACTCCATCGTCATGCTGCACCTGGCGCTGAAGGCCTTCGCGCCCGCGCCGGTTCCGTTCTCGCTGCTGCACGTGGACACCGGGCACAACTTCCCCGAGGTGCTCGCCTACCGCGACCGTACGGTCGAGAAGCACGGGCTGCGGCTGCACGTGGCCTCCGTGCAGGACTACATCGACCGGGGTGTGCTGCGCGAGCGGCCCGACGGCACCCGCAACCCGCTGCAGACCGTGCCGCTGACGGAGAAGATCCAGAGCGAGAAGTTCGACGCGGTCTTCGGCGGCGGCCGCCGGGACGAGGAGAAGGCCCGCGCCAAGGAGCGCGTCTTCTCCCTGCGCGACGAGTTCTCCCAGTGGGACCCGCGCCGCCAGCGCCCCGAACTGTGGAACCTCTACAACGGCCGGCACGCCCCCGGCGAACACGTCCGCGTGTTCCCCCTGAGCAACTGGACCGAACTCGACGTCTGGCAGTACATCGCCCGCGAGGAGATCGAACTGCCGCAGATCTACTACGCCCACCACCGCGAGGTCTTCATGCGCGGCGGGATGTGGCTGACCGCCGGTGAGTGGGGCGGGCCGCGCGAGAACGAGACCGTCGAGAAGCGGCAGGTGCGCTACCGGACCGTCGGCGACATGTCCTGCACCGGCGCGGTGGACTCCGGCGCCGACAGCATCGAGAAGGTGATCGCCGAGATCGCCGCCTCCCGGCTCACCGAGCGCGGCGCCACCCGGGCCGACGACAAGCTCTCCGAGGCCGCGATGGAAGACCGCAAGCGCGAGGGGTACTTCTAAGCATGAGCACGACCATCGACACCCTGCGGTTCGCGACCGCCGGCTCCGTCGACGACGGCAAGTCCACCCTCGTCGGACGGCTGCTGCACGACTCCAAGTCGGTCCTCACCGACCAGCTGGAGGCCGTCGAACAGGCGTCCCTCAGCCGCGGCAAGGACGCCCCCGACCTCGCCCTCCTCACCGACGGACTGCGCGCCGAACGCGAACAGGGCATCACCATCGACGTGGCCTACCGCTACTTCGCCACCCCGAAGCGCCGCTTCATCCTCGCCGACACCCCCGGCCATGTGCAGTACACCCGCAACATGGTCACCGGAGCCTCCACCGCCGAGCTGGCGATCATCCTCGTCGACGCCCGCAACGGGGTCGTCGAGCAGACCCGCCGGCACGCCGCCGTGGCCGCCCTGCTGCGCGTCCCGCAGGTCGTCCTCGCCGTCAACAAGATGGACCTGGTCGGCTACGAGCGGGCCGAGTTCGAGCGGATCGTCGCCGACTTCACCGCCCAGACCGCCGAGCTGGGGCTCCCCGAGGTCACCCCGATCCCGGTCTCGGCGCTGGTGGGCGACAACGTCGTCGACCGCTCCGCGCACATGGACTGGTACGGCGGCCCGGCGCTCCTGGAGTTCCTGGAGAGCGTCCCGGTGGCCGCGGACCCGGCCGACGCCCCGGCCCGCTTCCCGGTCCAGTACGTCATCCGGCACGGTGACATCCGTCACTACGCCGGCCAGCTGGTCTCCGGCTCGGTGCGGGTCGGCGACCGGGTCACCGTGCACCCCTCCGGCGAGACCTCCGAGATCGCGGCGATCGACGTGCTCGGCACCGAGGTCGAAGCGGCGCACGCCCCGCAGTCCATCGGGGTGCGCCTGGCGGACCAGCGGGACGTCTCGCGCGGCGACATGATCACCGCCGGGCCGGAGGCGCCCGCGCTCACCCAGGACGTCACGGCCGCCGTCTGCCATCTGGCCGACCGGCCGCTCAGGGTCGGCGACCGGGTGCTGCTCAAGCACACCACCCGGACCGTCAAGGCGATCGTCCGCGACCTGGCGGGCGCCACCGAGCTGACCGCCAACGACCTGGGCCGGATCACCCTGCGCAGCGCCGAGCCGCTGCCCCTGGACGCCTACGCGGTCTCCCGCCGTACCGGCGCGTTCATCCTGATCGACCCGGCGGACGGCGCGACGCTGACCGCGGGGATGGTCGAGTTCGGCTGATCCCCGCACGCACCTGAAGGAGCCCCCGGCAGCTGCCGGGGGCTCCTTCACGTTCCGGACGGACGGTCACAAGGTCACGGCGCGTCAATAACGCGGTAACAGTGCGGGCGCGGGTGCGAGACGGCCCGTCGGCCGGGGTAAGCAGCCCGTTACCGGGACGAAGGTCCGGTCCGGGGCCCGCCGACGGGTTCCGGAACGGGACCCGTACCATTCCTACAGTTGAAAGCAGGACAAGCAGTGATCGCCTGCGCCATGAACGGAATCGCCGTGTACGAACCACCTTCCGCAGCCGCCTCCTGGCGTATCGCGCTGCCGCACACCGTCGCGGCCGTGCCGGTCGCCCGTGCCCTGGTGCGCTCGGCGATGGAGGAGGCGGAGCACGCCGCGGACACCGACACCGCCGAGCTGCTCACGGCGGAACTGGTCGCCAACGCCGTGGAGCACGCCTCCGGCAAGGGGCCGATAGAGCTGGTCGTCGAGCTGCTGCCGGGGGGCTGCAAGGTCGAGGTGCACGACCCGGACCCGGCGCCGCCCGGCCATCTCACCCGTCCGGTGATCGAGGAGCCCGACCCCATGCAGGAGGGCGGGCGCGGCCTGCTGCTGATCCGCGCCCTCAGCTCGTCCTGCGGTCACCGCCCCACCGAGTCCGGCAAGGCGGTGTGGTTCAGGCTTCCTGCAGTACCGCGTCAGTGGCGTCGGGCGTGACCGCGTCGCTCTTCACCAGGGCCAGCGTGGAGTTCCGGCGCCCGTAGCCGAGGTAGACCAGCAGGCCCACGGCCAGGAAGACGGCGAACTGGATCCAGGTCGTCCACCCGGTCTCGTACATCAGATACAGGCAGAAGCCGACGCCCAGCAGCGGCACGACCGGGTAGAGCGGTACCCGGAAGGTGCGGGCGAGGGCCGGTTCGCGGCGGCGCAGGGCGATCACTGCGATGTTCACCACGGCCATGATCGCGAGGGTGCCGATGGTGCACAGGTTCATCACCGCGTCCAGCGAGGCGAAGGCCGCCGGGAGCGCGAAGACGGCCGCGACGATCAGGGTGCCCGCGACCGGGGTGGCGGTCTTCGGGGAGACCTTCTCGAAGACGCGCGGGATCAGGCCGTCCCGGGACATGGACATGAGGATGCGGGTCTGGCCGTACATCACCGCGAGGACGACCGAGGCGATGGCGACGACCGCGCCGAAGGCGATCACACCGCCGCCGATCGTGGATCCGGTGACCTGGTTGACGACGTAGGAGAGGGCGGCGGGACGGCCCGCGACCTGGTCGCCGCCGATGGCGCCGATGGCGGCCAGCGCGACCGCGCAGTACAGCAGGGTGACGACGCCCATGCAGACGAGGATGGCGACCGGGATGTCCCGGCGCGGGTTCTTGGCCTCCTCGCCGGCCGTGGTGATCGCGTCGAAGCCGATGTAGGAGAAGAACGCGGCGGTGGTGCCCGCGCCGATACCGCCGAGGCCGGCCGGGGAGAACGGCACGAGGTTGCCGTCCTTGAAGGCGCTGAAGCCGATCGCGCAGAAGGCGACCAGGACGACCAGCTTCACGGCGGCCATCGCGGCGGTGGCCCGGGCGCTCTCCCGCACCCCGCGCACCAGCAGCACTGCGGCCATCGCGATGACGATCACGGCGGGGAGGTTCACGATCCCGCCGTCGCCGGGGCCCGCGGACAGGGCGTGCGGGAGCTGGCGGCCGGTGAGGCTGTGCAGCAGTTCGTTGACGTACTGGCTCCAGCCGACCGCGACGGCCGAGATCGAGATGCCGTATTCGAGGAGCAGACACCAGCCGACCAGGAACGCGGTGGACTCGCCGAGCCCGGCGTAGGCGAAGGAGTACGACGATCCGGAGACCGGGATCGCGCCGCCCAGCTCGGCGAAGGCGAGGGCCGTGAAGACGCAGGTGATCGCGGCGAGCACGAAGGAGACGACGACGGCCGGGCCGGCCTGGGCGACCGAGTCGGAGAGGCCGACGAAGATGCCGGTGCCGACGATCGCTCCGATGCCGAAGCAGATCAGCTGGAAGAGGCCCATGGTGCGGCGGAGGCCGTGGCCCGCGCGGTCGGCGCCGGATTCGGCGACCAGCAGGTGCGGGGACTTGATGCGGGACATGCGGGTGGTGCTCGTTTCTGGTGGTGCGGGTGCGATCCGGGTTCGGTCGCGATGGCGGCCCCGGCGTGGGGTGGTGCCGGGCCGCCGCAAAGAACAGGGCCGGTCAGGCGAGGGTGGCCACCAGGACCGCCTTGATGGTGTGCATCCGGTTCTCGGCCTCGTCGAAGACGACCGAGTGCTCGGACTCGAACACCTCGTCGGTCACCTCCAGCTCGGTCAGCCCGTGCCGCTCGTGGATCTCGCGGCCGATGACGGTGCCGAGGTCGTGGAAGGCCGGCAGGCAGTGCAGGAACTTGACGTCGGCGTTGCCGGTGGCGCGCAGCACGTCCATGGTGACGGCGTAGGGGCCGAGCAGCGCGATGCGCTCGTCCCAGACCTCCTTGGGCTCGCCCATCGACACCCAGACGTCGGTGGCGACGAAGTCGGCGCCGCGCACCCCCTCCTTCACGTCCTCGGTGAGCGTGATCCGGGCGCCGGACGCGCCGGCGAGCTGCTGGGCCAGCTCGACGATGGTGTCGTCCGGCCACAGCAGCCGGGGCGCGACGATCCGGACGTCCATGCCGAGCAGGGCGCCGGTGACGAGGTAGGAGTTGCCCATGTTGTAGCGGGCGTCGCCGAGGTAGGCGAAGGCGATCCCGTCGAGCGGCTTGTCGCTGTGCTCGGTCATGGTGAGCACGTCGGCGAGCATCTGGGTGGGGTGCCACTCGTCGGTGAGGCCGTTGTAGACGGGCACCCCGGCGAACGCGGCCAGCTCCTCGACGACGCCCTGGCCGTGCCCGCGGTACTCGATCGCGTCGTACATCCGGCCGAGGACCCGGGCGGTGTCCTTCACCGACTCCTTGTGCCCGAGCTGCGAGCCGGCCGGGTCGAGGTAGGTCGTGGAAGCGCCCTGGTCCGCGGCGGCGACCTCGAAGGCGCAGCGGGTGCGGGTGGAGGTCTTCTCGAAGACCAGCGCGATGTTCTTGCCCCGCAGGTACTGCGTCTCGGCCCCGGCCTTCTTGGCCGCCTTCAGCTCGGCTGCCAGCTCGACCAGCCCGCGGAACTCCTCCTGGGTGAAGTCCAGCTCCTTGAGGAAATGGCGGCCGGCGAGGGCGGTCGGGACAGTCGCCATGGGGGCGCTCCAGCGGTAGGGGTCAGCTTCGGGGACTTTGGAAGTCTATACGATGTTCCACATTTCTATACAGGCACCGCTGGACCATCCCGATCGGCACGTTTTCATACTGCGCCCCTTGCGGGGATCCATATGGCTTTAGGCGCCGCATGCCGCCACCAGAAGCAGGGTGTCTCATACGGCTTGTGCGGCGTTCCTCATACGGCGTCCCGCTCCACCGGACAGCTCATACAGCGCGGCCCGCCCCTCCCCCGCCCCAGCTCACTGCCCGGGATCTCGATCACTTCGATGCCCTGCTTGCGCAGATGGGTGTTGGTGGTGGAGTTGCGTTCGTAGGCGACGACGACACCGGGTTCGACGGCGAGGACGTTGCAGCCGTCGTCCCACTGTTCGCGCTCGGCCGCGTGCACGTCCTGGGTGGCGGTCAGGACCCGGATCTCGCTGAGGCCGAGGGCGGCGGCGATCGCCCGGTGCATGTGCTCCGGCGGATGGTCGGTGACCTTGAGCTCCTTCTCGCCGGTGCCGGGTTCGATGGTGTACGAGCGGAGCATGCCGAGTCCGGCGTACTGGGTGAAGGTGTCGCCGTCGACCATCGTCATCACGGTGTCGAGGTGCATGAAGGCGCGCCGCTTCGGCATGTCCAGGGCGACGATGGTCTGCGCCGAGCCGGCCGCGAACAGCTTGTGCGCGAGCATCTCGACGGCCTGCGGGGTGGTGCGCTCGCTCATGCCGATCAGGACCGCGCCGTTGCCGATCACCAGGACGTCGCCGCCCTCGATGGTGGAGGGGTAGGCGGCCTGCCCCTCAGACCAGACATGGAACGTTTCGCCACGGAAGAGGGGGTGGTGCCGGTAGATCGCCTCGAAGTGCACGGTCTCGCGCTGCCGGGCGGGCCAGCGCATGGCGTTGATGGAGACGCCGTCGTAGACCCAGGCGGAGGTGTCGCGGGTGAAGAGGTGGTTGGGGAGCGGTTCGAGGAGGAAGTCGTCGAGGTCCATGGCATGGAAGCGGACCGAGGTGGGCTCCTCGTGGGCGGCCAGGAACTCCCGCTTGGTCATGCCGCCCACCAGCGCCTCGGCCAGCTCGCCCGCCGGCAGCTTCTCGAAGGCGGTGCGCAGGTGGTCGGTGGCGAGGGGACCGTACTCCTTCTCGTCGAAGACCCGGTCCAGGACGAGGGTGCGGGCGGCCGGGATCCCCAGCGCCTCTTCGAGCAGGTCGCCGAAGAGATGGACGGCGACCCCGCGGTCGCGCAGCACGTCGGCGAACCCGTCGTGCTCGGCCCGGGCCCGGCGGACCCAGAGGACGTCGTCGAAGAGGAGGGCGTCCTTGTTGCTCGGGGTGAGCCTTTTGAGCTCCAGATCCGGCCGGTGCAGGATGACGCGGCGCAGCCGCCCGGCCTCGGAGTCGACGTGGAATCCCATGCCTCCATCCTGACCATCGCGGACCGTCTTCACCCCCTGCTCGACCGTTTCTTGTTCTCGTCCTCTTGACGACAACCAGGTTCCGAGATTATGGTCATCATGACTCTAAAGATGAGGGGGCGGATTCGATGACCGACATCACCCGGCGTCTGGGCTGGCGCCACCTGCGCGGGGCTCCGACGGCACACGTCAGACACCACCGGGACGGGAAGCTGCTGCACGACGGGCCGGGGCTCAGCTTCTGGTTCCGCGCGCTCACCGCGGCGATCTCCGAAGTACCGGTCGACGACCGCGAACTGGCGATGACCTTCCATGCCCGTACGGCCGACTTCCAGGACGTGGCGGTGCAGGCGACGGTCACCTACCGCATCGGCGACCCGGCGGTGGCGGCCGCCCGCCTCGACTTCTCGATCGACCCGGACACGGGTGTCTGGCGTGGCACCCCGCTGGAACAGCTGGGCACGCTGCTCACGGAGACGGCCCAGCAGCACGCGCTGGACGTGCTGGCCGGCACCCCGCTGTCGGAGGCGCTGGTCGACGGAACGGCCGCGGTCCGGGAGCGGATCGTGGCCGGCCTCGGAGCGGAGCCCCGCCTCCCCGCCACCGGCATCGAGGTGGTGGCCGTCCGGGTGATGGCACTGCGGCCCGAGCCGGAGGTGGAGCGCGCGCTGCGCACCCCGGCCCGCGAGCAGATCCAGCAGGAGGCCGACCGGGCGACCTACGAGCGGCGCGCGGTGGCCGTCGAGCGGGAGCGGGCGATCGCCGAGAACGAGCTGGCCAGCCAGATCGAACTCGCGCGCCGCGAGGAGCAGTTGGTCGACCAACGGGGCACCAACGCCCGCCGGGAGGCCGAGGAACACGCGGCGGCGGACGCGGTACGCGCGGACGCCGAGGCGGCACGCACGGTACGGCTGGCGGAGGCGGAGGCGGCCCGGGCGGTCACGCTCGCGCGGGCCGAGGCCGCGGGGGCGCGGGAGGTCGGCGAGGCGCGGGCCGCTGCACAGGAGGCCTGGCTGCGGGTGCACGGCGAGGCGGACGTGGCCACGCTGCACGCCCTCACCGGCACCCGGCTCGCCGAGAACCTGCCGCGCATCGACAGCGTGACCGTGTCGCCGGACGTGCTGACCGGGCTGCTCGCCAGGCTGGGAGGGGAGCGGGAGTGAGCCTCGCGCCGCGGGCCGTGCTCGTCCACCGGACCACGGAGTACGAGGAACTGGTGGCCCGGCACGGCACGCACGGCCAGGCCGCCTTCTTCCTCGCCTCCCGGGGCCGGGACATGGCCGAGGTCGCCGAACGGCACCGGCGCAGCCGGCGGGCGCTCGCGGAGGTGACCTCGGCGGTGCCGCTGGCCTGGCGCCAGGCCCGGGTGGAGCGGGCCGACCTGGACCGCTTCCTGTTCGCGCCGGAGGACGTGGTCGTGGTGGTCGGCCAGGACGGGTTGGTGGCGAACGTGGCCAAGTACCTGGACGGCCAGCCGGTGATCGGGATCGACACCGACCCGGGCCGCAATCCGGGGGTCCTGGTACGGCACCGGCCCGAGCAGGCGGCCGTACTGCTGGCCTCGGTCACGGCGACGGCCGTGGCCGCGGCCACGGGGGCCGACGAGCTGACGATGGTGGAGGCGGTCGCCGACGACACGCAGCGGCTCGTGGCGCTCAACGAGATCTATCTGGGTACCGCCGGTCATCAGACCGCCCGATACCGCCTGGGCCTCGAGAACGACGGGGGTGTCGTCGAGGCCCAGGCTTCCTCCGGGGTGCTGGTGGGCACCGGCACGGGGGCCACCGGCTGGCTGCGCTCGGTGTGGCAGGAGCGCGGCGCCCGGCTGCCGTTGCCCGCCCCCACGGAGGACCGCCTCCTCTGGTTCGTCCGGGAGGCCTGGCCCTCGCCGGCGACCGGGACCTCCCTGGTCGCCGGCGAGCTGACGGCCTCGGCGGCCCTGACCCTCACGGTCGAGTCGGACCGCCTGATCGCCTTCGGCGACGGCATCGAGTCCGACGCCCTGGAACTGACGTGGGGGCAGACGGTCCGGGTGGGGGCGTGCGCGCGGCGGCTGCGGCTGGTGGGCTGACCGGCCGGCCGGAGCCGCCGTCGTTCACAGCCGCGGGTCGACCGGTTCCGACTCCAGGGCCAGGACCCCGAAGACCGCCTCGTGCACGCGCCACAGCGGTTCGCCGTCCGCGAGGCGGTCCAGGGACTCCAGGCCGAGGGCGTACTCGCGGATCGCCAGGGACCGCTTGTGGTTGAGGAAGCGGCCCCGCAGGCGGGTGAGGTTGTCGGGGCGGGTGTACTCGGGGCCGTAGATGATCCGCAGGTACTCCCGGCCCCGGCACTTGATGCCGGGCTGGACCAGCCGGCCCTGCGGGTCGCGGACCACCGCGCCGGCCGGCTTGACGACCATGCCCTCGCCGCCCCGGCCGGTCATCTCCAGCCACCAGTCGACGCCGGACCGCACCGACTCCGGGTCGCCGGTGTCGACGTGCAGGCGGCGGGTGGTCTGCAGGAGACCCGTCGGGTCGTGCTCCACCAGCCGGTCCAGGAGGGCGAGTTGTTCGTCGTGCGGGAGCGCGGCGAGGCTGCGGCCCTGGACCGCGAGGATCTGGAAGGGGGCGAGGCGCACCCCGTCCAGGCCCTCGGTGGTCCAGCAGTAACGGCGGTAGGCGTCGGTGAACGCGGCCGCGTCGGCGGCGCGTTCGCGCTGCCGGGTCAGCAGACCGGTGACGTCGACGCCGCGGGCCGCCGCGCCCTCCAGGGCGGCCAGCGCGCCCGGGAAGACCGCGCCGGAGGCGGCGCCCACGGCCGCGTACTGGGTGCGCAGCAGCCCGGAGGCCTTGAGCGACCAGGGCAGCAGTTCGGCGTCGAGCAGCAGCCAGTCGGTGGCGAGTTCGTCCCAGAGGCCGGCCGCGTCGACCGAGGCGCGGATCCGGCCGAGGATCTCCTCGGTCACCGACTCGTCGTCGAAGAACGGGCGTCCGGTGCGGGTGTAGAGGGAGCCGGTCGGGCCGGGCGGGACACCGAAGCGCTTGTGCGCGACGTCCGCGTCCCGGCACACCAGCGCCACCGCCCGCGAGCCCATGTGCTTCTCCTCGCACACCACCCGGGCGACCCCGTCCGCGGCATACTGGGCGAAGGCCTCCGCCGGGTGCTCCAGGTAGCCCTCGACGTGCGAAGTGGCCGTCGGGGCCATGGTCGGCGGCAGGTACGGCAGCAGGCGCGGGTCGATCGCGAAGCGGCTCATCACCTCCAGGGCGGCCGCCGCGTTCTCCTCGCGGACCGCGATCCGGCCCTGGTGCCGCGTCTCGACGACCCGTCGGCCGTGCACGTCCGCCAGGTCCAGCGGGCGTCCGTCCTGGCCGCCGGGCGCCTCGGTGTGCAGCGGCCGGGCCGGTTCGTACCAGACCCGCTCGGCCGGTACGTCGACCAGCTCCCGCTCCGGCCAGCGCAGCGCGGTGAGCTTGCCGCCGAAGACGGCGCCGGTGTCCAGGCAGATGGTGTTGTTCAGCCAGCTGGCCTCCGGGACCGGGGTGTGGCCGTAGACGACGGCCGCGCGGCCCCGGTAGTCCTCGGCCCACGGGTAGCGCACGGGCAGGCCGAACTCGTCGGTCTCGCCGGTGGTGTCGCCGTACAGCGCGTGCGAGCGGACCCGGCCGGAGGTGCGGCCGTGGTACTTCTCGGGCAGCCCGGCGTGGCAGACGACCAGCTTCCCGCCGTCGAGGACGTAGTGGCTGACCAGCCCGTCGATGAACTCCCTTACCTGTGCCCTGAACTCCTCGCTCTCGCCGTCCATCTGCTCGATGGTCTCGGCGAGTCCGTGGGTGTGCTGGACCTTGCGGCCCTTGAGGTATCGGCCGTACTTGTTCTCGTGGTTGCCGGGCACGCACAGGGCGTTGCCCGACCCGACCATCGACATGACCCGGCGCAGCACGCCGGGGCTGTCCGGGCCGCGGTCGACGAGGTCGCCGACGAAGACCGCGGTACGGCCCTCCGGGTGGACGCCGTCCCGGTAGCCCAGCTTGGCGAGCAGGGACTCCAGTTCGCTCGCGCAGCCGTGGATGTCGCCGACGATGTCGAAAGGGCCGGTGAGGTGGGTCAGGTCGTTGAACCGCTTCTCGGTGACGACGGTCGCCGACTCGATCTCCTCGACGCCGCGCAGGACGTGCACCTTGCGGAAGCCCTCGCGCTCCAGGTGGCGGAGCGAGCGCCGGAGTTCGCGGATGTGGCGCTGGATGACCCGGCGGGGCATGTCGGCGCGGTCGGTGCGGGCCGCGTTGCGTTCGGCGCACACCTCCTCGGGCACGTCGAGGACGATGGCAATGGGCAGCACGTCGTACTGCTTGGCCAGGTCGATCAGCTGGCGCCGGGACTCCTGCTGCACGCTGGTCGCGTCGACGACCGTGCGGCGGCCGGCGGCCAGCCGCTTGCCGGCGATGTAGTGCAGGACGTCGAAGGCGTCCTTGGTCGCGCTCTGGTCGTTCTCGTCGTCGGAGACCAGGCCCCGGCAGAAGTCGGAGGAGATGATCTCGGTCGGCTTGAAGTGGCGCCGGGCGAAGGTGGACTTGCCGGAGCCGGAGGCGCCGACCAGGACGACCAGGGAGAGGTCGGTGACGGGCAGGACCCGTCCGGTGTGCTGTGACTCGGTCATGCCGCCTTCGCCTCCTTCGCGACGCATACGGTGGCCGTGCTTATTTCGAAAACGGCCATCTGGGTGGGCGGGCCGACCTCGGGGTCGTCCGGTCCGACGGGGGTGAACTCGACGTCGTAGCCGTGGAGTTCGGCGACCCGGTGGGCCCAGGCGCGGAACTCCTCGCGGGTCCACTCGAAGCGGTGGTCGCCGTGCCGGGTGTGGCCGGCGGGGAGGGTCTCCCAGCGGACGTTGTACTCGACGTTCGGGGTGGTCACGAGGACCGTGCGCGGGCGGGCGGCGCCGAACACGGCGTACTCCAGGGCGGGCAGCCTCGGCAGGTCGAGGTGTTCGATCACCTCGCTCAGCACGGCCGCGTCGTACCCCTTGAGCCGCTTGTCGGTGTAGGCCAGCGAGCCCTGGAAGAGCTTGACGCGGGCGGCCTGCCGCTCCCCCATGCGGTCCAGCTTGAGCCGCCGGGAGGCGATGGTGAGCGCCCGCATGGACACGTCGACGCCGACGATCTCGGTGAAGGACGGGTCCTTCAGCAGCGCCTGCACCAGCTGGCCCTGGCCGCAGCCGAGGTCGAGGACCCGGGCGGCACCGGCGCGCCGCAGCGCGTCGAGGATCGCCTCGCGGCGCTGCACGGCGAGCGGGGTCGGCTTCTCCTCCGTCTCGGTCTCCTCCGCGACCGCGTTGTCGATCTCCTCGACCTCGCTGTCGTCGGCCTCGGCGAGGCGCACCAGCTCCAGCCGCTCCATCGCCTCCCGGGTCAGCGACCAGCGGCGGGAGAGGTAGCGGCTGGTGATGAGCTTCTGCTCGGGGTGGCCGGGGAGCCAGCCCTCGCCCGCGCGCAGCAGCTTGTCGACCTCCTCGGAGGACACCCAGTAGTGCTTGGCGTCGTCGAGGACGGGGAGCAGGACGTAGAGGTGGCGCAGCGCCTCGGAGAGGGTCAGCGCCTCGGACTCCAGGACCAGGCCGACGTATCGCGAGTCGCCCCACTCCGGGAACTCGGCATCCAGGGCGACCGGCTCGGCGGTCACCGTCCAGCCGAGCGGCTCGAAGAGGTGCCGTACGAGGTCGGGGCCGCCGCGGGCGGGCAGCGCGGGCACCTCGACGCGCAACGGCCTCGGCTGTGCCGGGGCTTCGGGGCGGGCCTTGCAGACGCCGCGCATCGCGCTGGAGAAGACGTTGCCGATCGCCACGGCGAGCAGCGAGGAGGCTGCGTACGGGCGGTCGTTGACGTACTGCGCGAGCGCCGCGTCGGGTGCTCCGCCGCGTCCCTTGCCCTTGCCGCGCCGGACCAGCGCCACCGCGTCCACCTCCAGGAGCAGCGCCGCCGTGCAGCGCTCGGCGTCCGCCTCCGGGTAGAAGACGTGCGCGATGCCGTGCGAGGTGGTGAAGGTCTGCGCGTTGTCGGGGTGCTTGTGCAGCAGGAACCCGAGGTCGGTGGCCGGGGAGGCGGCGGTGCCGCTCGTGGAGATCGTCAGGAACACATGTCCGAGTCTCCCTGGTCCGGCGCCCCCTTGACCACTGGTTTTGTCCGTGCGCTGGTCCGCGGCACCGTCGGTTCGGCGGCGGGCCGCGCAGCCGCCGGGGGCCGCTAATGACCAGATGTACATTAGGGCCCGTGACCATGACGTCCAGCAGCAAGCCGCCCGCCCGGAAGCGGGTGCGGGCACCCGAGGCGCATCGCGAGGCGATCCTCGACGCGGCCCGCGCCGCGTTCGCCGAGCGGGGATACGCGCGGGCCACCATCCGGGAGATCGCCGGCCGCGCCGGAGTCACCCACGGCCTGGTGATGCGGCACTTCGGCTCCAAGGAACGGCTGTTCCTGGCCGCCGTGCCCGGCACCCGTGACCTGCCGGAACTGGTGCCCGGGCCGCCCGGGACCCTGCCGGACAGGATCGCGCGGGCCTTCGTCGAGCGCATGGAGCGCGCCGACAGCGGCGATCCGTTCCTCGCGCTGATCCGCAGCGCGGCCTCCGACGAGAGCGCCGCGACCGCCCTGTACACAGCGATGCGGCAGAGCAGCACGGAGGCCTACCGCACGGTGCTGACCGGGCCCGACGCCGACGAGCGCATCGACCTGCTCGGCGCGCATCTCATCGGGGTCGCCTTCAGCCGGTACGTGCTGCGCAGCGGGCCGGTGGCGGAGATGGAGCCGGAGCGGCTGGTGCGCTACCTGGCACGGTCCCTGCGCTGCGCGCTGGAGCCGCTCGGCGAGGCCGGATCCGAAGCCGAGGAAGGGAACTCCCCATCATGACGTCCATACTTCCGCCGGTCCCGCCGGTCCCACCGGTCCCGCCGTCCCTGGCCGGGCGGATCGTCGTACCGGACGACACCCGGTACGAGCGGTTACGGCACGGCTATGTGCACCGCGGCTCGCCTGCCGCCGTGCTGCTGCCCGAGGACGCCGGGCAGACCGCCGAGGCGCTGGCGTACGCGCGCTCGCTGGGCTCGGCGGTCTCGGTGCGCAGCGGCGGTCACGGCATCAGCGGCCGTTCCACCAACGACGGCGGTGCCGTCGTCGACATGTCCCGCCTCGACGAGGTGCGGGTGCTCGACCGGACCCGGCGGCGGATCCGGGTCGGGGCGGGCGCCCGCTGGGGCCGGGTGGCGCAGGCCCTCGCTCCGCACGGGCTGGCCGTCAGCTCCGGGGACACCGGTGACGTGGGGGTGGGCGGCCTGGTCACGGCGGGCGGCATGGGCTGGCTGGCGCGGCTGCACGGGCTGACCGTCGACCATGTGACGGCGGTCGAACTCGTCCTGGCCGACGGCACGTTCGTGCGGACGGACGCCGAGCGGGAGCCCGACCTGTTCTGGGCGGTGCGCGGGGCCGGCGGGAACTTCGGGGTGGTCACCGCCGTGGAACTGGAGGCCTACGAGACCGGTGACGTGGTCTTCGCCAACCTGGTCTTCGACGCGGGGGACGCGGCGGCGCTGATCGAGGCGTGGGGTGCGGTGCTGGAGGCGGCGCCGCGCGAGCTGACCAGTTTCCTAACGTTCATGCCGGGCGGGCCGGGCCGCCCGCACCTGGCGCATGTCGCCGCGGTGTACGCGGGGAGCGCGGAACAAGGCGCGGCCGAGCGGGCGCTGACGCCGCTGCTCGGCATCGGCCCGCCGGTCCAGCAGCGGGCGGTGCTCGCGCCGTACTCGGCGCTGGTGCCGGTGAGCGGCGTCGCGCACCACGGGCAACAGCAGCTCGCCGCCACCCGGTCCGGCCTGCTCGACCACCTCACCGCGGCCGCGGCACGGGCGGTCGCGGACGCGCTGGAGTCGGGGCAGGTGCTGATGCAGCAGTTCCGTTCGGTGGGCGGGGCGGTCAACGACGTGGACCCCGCGGCCACCGCCTACGCCCACCGCACCCAGAACTTCTCGCTGATGTCCGCGACAGTCCCCGAGCTGGAGAGCGGGCTCGACACGCACTGGGCACGGCTCGCCCCGCACCTGAACGGCATGTACCTCAGCTTCGACACCCGCCGTACCCGGCAGGTGCTGACGGAGGCGTTCCCCGAGCCGGCCCTGTCCCGGCTCCGCGCTCTGAAGGAGCGGTACGACCCGGAGAACGTCTTCGACCGCAACTTCCCCCTGAAGTGAGGAAGTTCAGGAGGCGCCTTGGGTGCGGGCACCCTCCAGCGCCTTCTGGTACGACGCCGCGGCCACCTCCTGGAACTGGGCGAGCCGGGGCACGTGCGCCGACTTGGTCAGCTCGGCGTGCAGGAAGGTGAGGTCGGTCGCGAGGCCGACCATGCCGAGGGCGGCCCTCAGGTACGGCTCCTGGTGGTCGGAGTCGTGGCGCGGCGTGCCGGGGCCGTAGGCGCCGCCGCGCGCCGAGGCCACCACGACCTTCTTGCCGGACAGCGGGCCCTCGCCGGTGGCCGGGTCGGCGATGAGCGGGGCGATCAGCACCCGGTCGAACCACGCCTTGAAGGTCGAGGGCACCGAGAAGTTGTACATCGGGACGCCGAGCAGAATGGTGTCGGCGGCGAGGAGTTCCTCGATCAGCGGCCAGGTGATCGCCCAACTGGCCTGCTCCTCGGGCGTGGTGGCCGCGTCGCGGGCCGCGGCGAGGTCGCGTACGCCCTCCTTCTCCAGTCGGTGCATCACCTCGATCTGCGCGTGGTCGACGTGCGGCACCGGGCCGGCGGCCAGGTCGCGGTAGATGTAGCTGCCGTCGGGGTTGGCCTTGCGCCAGGCCTCGGCGAACTCGCCCGAGATCTGGCGGGAGACGGAGCCCACGCGCGGGCTGGAGTCGAGGTGGAGCAGTGTGGCCATGGCGGAAAACCCCTGTCTGATCAGGTCGTTCATATCGGTCCGTGATCCATTGAAAGTCCGGGTGAGCGGGTTGTCCCGTAATCTGGCGTGGCAGTTCGTAACCGGAAGCGTTAGCGAGGATGACGGTGCTGGACGTACGGAAACTGGTTCTGCTGCGTGAGGTCGGCGCCCGGGGATCCATCGCCGCGGCGGCGCAGGCCCTGAACTACACCCGCTCGGCTGTTTCCCAACAGCTCTCCGCCCTTGAGTCGGAGACCGGTACCGCACTGCTGGACCGGGGCAGCAAGCGCGCCGAGCTCACCCCGGCCGGGCGGCTGCTGGTCGCGCACACCGACCGGATCGTCAACCAACTGGAGGCGGCCGAGGCCCAGTTGCTGGCCGGGGACGGCGAGATCGGCGGCGAACTGCGGGTGGGTGTCCCGCTGCACGAGGGGCCCGCGCTGCTGGTGCCGGCGCTGAACCGGCTGCGCGAGGAGCATCCGCAGCTGCGTATCACCCTGCACGGGGTGGCCCCGGACCAGGGGCGGCAGACGGTGCGGCTGGGCCGCCTCGACGCCGTCCTGGCCACCGGCTACCCGCGGGTGCCCGAGCCCCGGGTGCCCGGGCTGTACGAGGAGGAGGTGCTCAGCGACCGCGTCCGGCTGATCACCGCCCCGGGGCACCCGCTGGCCCAGGGCGGACGCCCCTGCCGGCTGGAGGAGTTCGCCGGGGAACCGTGGCTGCTCGACCGGACCTCGCAACTCGGCCGGCTCGCCCTGCACGCCTGCGCGGGGGCCGGATTCGTGCCCGACATAGTCTCCGACATCGGGGACATGCAGGCCGTGTTCGGGCTGGTCTCACTGGGCTGGGGCGTGGCGCTGGTGCCCGACCTGGTGCCGACCCGGCCGGGGCTTCCGGTCGCCCGGATCACCCCGGCCGGGCCCGAACTGACCCGCCGTATCACCCTCGTGGTGCGCGAGGGTGCCGTGCACAGCCCGCAGGTGGCCGTGCTGCTGCCGGCCGTGCGGGAGGCCGCGGCGGAGCTGACCCGGCGTCAGGACGCGGCCGGCCCGCTCAGCTCTCGATGACGCGGTGGAAGGCGACGGTGTCGAAGATGTCCTCCATCCGGACCGCACGCCCGTCGCGCAGCACCCAGGAGTGCGTGAACGGCAGTGACTCGGTGTGGCCGGAGAGGGAGACGACGTCCCGGTGGCCGAAGACGACCACCCGGTTCCCCTCGCGGACGAACTCCTCGGGGTGCAGCCGCATCCCGCCCAGCACGGTCGGCACGTGGGCCAGGAACTCCTTGACACCGGCGTGCCCGTGCTTGGTGCCGCCGAGGCCGTACTCGGCCATGCCGTCGGGGTGCACCCACTCGATGTCCGGGTGGAAGGCGTCGAGCAGCGCGCCCACGTCCCGGGTGGCGAAGGCCGCGTAGGCGGCGTGGATCGGGGCCAGTGGATCGTTGGCGTTCTCGGTCATGTCCTTCTCAGCCCTTCTCAGTCCTTGAGGTGCTCGGGATACAGCGCGGCCACGGTCCGCCGGATGCCCTCGCGCCAGGGCACCCGGCACGGGCCGGTGAGGGAGCGGCGCAGGGTGGGGTCGAACTGGTAGGTCTCCCGGGTGACCTCGCTCGGCACGAGGTTCGCCTCGACCCCGGTCAGCTCCTCCAGGTACCGGACGCAGTCGGTGATGCCGACCGGCTCGTCGCCGCCCCAGTTGGTCAGGGTCACCGGCACCGCGGCCGCGTGCCACAGGTGCGGGACCTGCTCCACGAGGTCGTCGGTGTAGAGCAGGGAGCACCAGTTCTGGCCCTCGACGGGGACCGGGATGGGCTCGCCGGCCAGCATCCGCTTGAAGTAGAGCATCGGGACTCCGCCGTAACCGCCGGGGCCGTAGGCGATGTTGAGGCGGGCGATGACGGTGGGCAGGCCGAGGGTGCGGGCGAAGGCGCGGACGGTGCCCTCGGCGGCGATCTTGACCACGGGGTAGGCGGGCAGCCAGTCGGCCTTGCCGTCCAGCGGGTCGGTCTCGGTGTACTTGTGGTCGAGGGTCTGCCGGGCGTAGAGGGCGCCCGTCGACACGTACAGGAAGGCCTCGGCGGTACGGCAGTGGGTCATCAGGCGCCCGGCGGCGACCGAGTTGACCTCGACGGCGGCGTTGAAGTCGCCGTCCTCGCCGCGCCGCACCGCCGAGTGGAAGACGTGCGTGAAGTCCTCGGGCAGGCCCTTGAGGGAGCCGTCGCCGGTGTCGTCCATGTCCCAGCGGAAGGTGCGGATGCCGTGCCGGGTGAGGTCGTCCTCGGCGCCGGGGGTGCCGAAGCGGCCGAGCGCCCAGACCTCGTTGTCCTGGGCCAGGGCCTTGGCCACCGGTCCGGCGACCTGTCCGGTGGCGCCGGTGACCAGGATCTTCTTGCCGTTCACTGATTCTCTCCCTGTGATCAGGCGTCGCCGAGGGCGCGGTCGAGTTCCTTGCGGAGGATGGACTGGAAGGTGGCCACGTGCTGCGGGCCCATCAGGGTGTAGTGCTCGCCGGGTACGTCGATGTAGCGGTTCTGCTCGGTGGTGTGCTCGTCCCAGCGGCGCAGCTCGTTGTTCAGCCAGTCCTCCTTGGTGCCGCGCAGCGGGATGGCGTAGAAGACGCTCATCGAGCGGACCTTGCCGCCGGGGGCGTATGTGCGGCCCAGGTTGGTGAGGCCGTCGGCGAGTTCGGCCCAGGCCCGGAACTTCTCGAAGGTCAGGTCGAGTTCGGCGAGCCGGCCCTCGGGCGCGTGGTCGACGAAGTACGCCAGCTGCTCGTCCTTCTCCAGGTGGCGCAGTTGCGCCGGGAGTTCGAGGGACTGCTTCTTGTCGATCAGCTCCAGGAAGAAGGCGAGGTTGGCGGCGGTCTCGACGAAGTCCAGTTCGTTCATGCGGTACTTGATGTGCGGGGGCAGGTTGAAGCTGCCGACGAAGTCGACGCGTTCGCCCTGGTCCTGGAGGACCTTGGCGATCTCGAAGGCGACGGCACCGCCGTAGGAGTACCCGGCGACCGCGTAGGGACCGTGCGGCTGCCGGGCCCGGATGGCCTTCACATAGGTGTCGACCATCTCGGCGAAGCTCTCGAAGGGCGTCTCGCCGGGGTTGAAGCCGCGGGCGCGCAGGGCGTAGAAGGGCCGGTCGCCGACGAAGTACTTGGCGAGGTTGACGAAGACGAGGACCTCGCCGACGCCCGGGTGGACGCAGAACAGCGGGGTCTTGTCGCCGCCCACCTGCATGGGCACGATCGGGTCGTACTCCTGCTCGCCGTGCGCGGCGCCGTCGAGGTGGGCGGCGAGGGCGCGGACGGTGGGGGCCCGCAGGACGGTGATGATCTGCAGGTCGGCGGCGCCGAGGCGCTGGGCGACCAGGGAGCGCAGCCGCAGGATGTCCAGCGAGGTGCCGCCGAGGTCGAAGAAGTTGGCGGTGGCGCTCAGCTTCTGCGGGTCGGTGTCGAACATCTCGGCGTAGATGCCCGCGAGGACCGTCTCGGTGTCGCCCTCCGGCGCGTTGTAGCCGCCGAGCCGGCGCAGCACCAGGTCGTCGACGGCGGCCCGGATCCCGTCGTAAGCCCCCGCCTCCAGGCGCCTGCGCATCAGCGAGCGCTGGATCTTGCCGAGGCTGGTCTTGGGGAAGGCGTCCGGGGGCAGCGGCAGGATGAGGGCGGGCCGGAAGCCCCAGTGCATCACGACGCTGCTGCGGACGGCGGTCAGCACCCGGTACAGGGCGAGTTCGTCGCCGTCGGCGCACTCCGGGTGGAAGGCGATCACCAGTTGCTCGGTGTCGCTGCCGGGGGCGCGGGTCGGGAAGGCGGCGACGTAGGAGCGGGCCACGTCGTCGAGGCCTTCGAGGACCGATTCGATGTCGTGGCTGAAGTAGTTGACGCCGTTGACGATGATGCTGTCCTTGCTGCGTCCGACGAGGGTGAGCCGGCCCTCGTCGAGGCGGCCGAGGTCGCCGCTGCGGAACCAGCCGTCGGGGGTGAAGGCGTCCTGGGTGGCCCGCTCGTTGTTGTAGTAACCGGAGGTGATCATCGGGCCGTTGAGCTGGAGCTCGCCCACCTCGCCGGAGGCCAGCTCGTGGTGGTCCTCCTCGTCGGCGATCCGGATCCGCAGTCCCTCGACGGGCCGGCCCAGGTTGGCGAACTCCTGGCCCTGGTCGGCGGCCGGGAACTCGACGGAGTAGATGCTCCCGGCGCAGGTCTCGGACATGCCGAAGGCGGGCCAGAGGGCGTCGGGACGCAGGCCGTAGCGGGCGAAGCGGCCGAGGAAGGTCTCGCCGGTGGTGCGGACGACGGCCTCGCCGCCGCTGATGATGTGCCGCAGCCGGGACAGGTCGAGGCCCGGGCCGTCCTCCTCGGCGAGCCGGTCGGCCTGCGGATTGATCAGCCCCAGCAGGAAGTTGGGGGTGAAGGTCATGGTGACGCCGAAGCCGGATATCAGCCGCAGGAAGTTGAGCGGTTCCTGGAGGACGACGGGTGCCTCGACGTGCAGTTGGGTGCTGCCCGCGTACAGCGGCAGCATGTGGCACTCCAGCAGGGCGGCGACATGGTCGAAGGAGACCCAGTTGAGGGTGGTGTCGGCGGCGGTCAGCCGGTGGTAGCCGTTCTTGCCTGCCATGGAGGCGAGCAGGTTGCCGTGCGAGAGCATCACGGCCTTGGAGTTGCCGGTGGAGCCGGAGGTCAGCACCAGGACGGCGGTGTCCTTCGGGTCGGCCTCGTGGAAGGCGTCGGCGGGCTCCGCGTACAGCTCCTCCAGGGCGACGACCGACAGGCCCTCGGTGCGCGGGAGTTCGGCGGCGAGGGTCTCGCTGGTGACGATCAGCGGGTGGTCGAGGAGGGTGTCGACATGGGTGAGCTGGGCGGCCCAGCGCTCCGGGTCGCCGCCGAGCGCGGCCATCGGGCAGGGCACGAAGCCGCCCAGCTGGCAGGCCCAGAACGCGGCGAGGAACTCCTTCGGCCGCTCAAGGAGCAGGACGGCCTTGTCTCCGGCCACGAGCCCGCGCTCGCGCAGGCCGCCGAGCACCGAGCGGGCCGCGTCGAGGAGTTCGGGATAGCTCTGGAAGGGCGCATCGGGGTCGGTCGCGGTCCGGGGGTAGCGCAGTCCGGACGCGGCGTGGTTCCGGGCGGCGTCGCGCAGCAGGTCCACGATGGTGCGGGTGGTGGATACGGCTGTGGTCATGACGGTGCCTTCTCTTCCTGTCGCGTCGACGGCCGGGTGTGGTGGCCGTATACGGGTGGCGGCCGGGGCTCGGGCCACGGGTGGCGGCCCTCGCGCCGCGGCGGTACGGCGGATCGAATGGCATACGGCGTGCCGGGCAGGGCCGTACGGCACACCGTTTCAGCCGGGTAAACCGGGCAGGTCAGCCGGAGAGGCCGGGCAGGTCGGCCGGGTAAGCCGGGCAGGTCGGCCGGGTAAGCCGGGCAGGGAGAAATCCGGGAAACCACACCGGAAGCACGCATGCCGGTGCTCAGAGGCTTCTGCGGGGCATCAGGAAGGGACGCCGGAAACAGAAATCGAGCGTTCCGGAACACCGATGGAACAAATACCTGTACATCGTCCCCCACCGACCAGGTCAGTACCGAGAGCCACGGCGCCGGGGCCCTGAATACACGCCGAGAATAGAAACCGGCACACCCGATTGTCAAAGGACCCGGGAAAGCAGAAAGTAAAAACCGGATGGCGCGGGAAAGTACGGTACCGGCCACTCGCTCCCGCAATTCCACCGCAATTTTTTCTTACACCCGGCGTCAGAAATCACGACGCCCGCAGAAACAACCGCCCCCGGCCCTTTCGGGTCGGGGGCGGACGTCGTGCGGGGCGAAGGTCACGACAGCTGCGACTGGACCTGGGCGGAGATCAGCTCCAGGTGGTCCAGGTCGGAGAGGTCCAGGACCTGGAGGTAGAGGCGCCGGGAGCCGATCTCGGCGTAGCGGCCGATCTTCTCGACGACCTCGGCGGGGGTGCCGGCCAGGCCGTTGGTCTTCAGCTCGTCGACCTCGCGGCCGATCACGGCGGCACGGCGGGCGACCTCCTGGTCGTCCTTGCCGACGCAGACCACGAGGGCGTTGGAGTACGTCAGCTCGTCCGCCCCGCGGCCGGCCGCCTCGACGGCGGCCCGTACCCGGCCGAACTGCCGCTCGCTGTCCTCGATCGAGGCGAACGGCATGTTGAACTCGTCGGCGTACCGCGCGGTCAGCTTCGGGGTCCGGGTGGCGCCGTGGCCGCCGATCAGCACCGGGATCCGGGCCTGGGCGGGCTTGGGCAGGGCGGGCGAGTCGGTGAGGTCGTAGTAGGTGCCGTGGAAGTCGAAGGTGTCGCCCAGCTTGGTCTCCCAGAGCCCGGTGACGATCGCCAGCTGCTCCTCCAGGCGGCCGAACTTCTCCTTCGGGAAGGGGATGCCGTACGCCTTGTGCTCCTGCTCGAACCAGCCCGCGCCGAGGCCCAGTTCGACCCGGCCGCCGGACATCTGGTCGACCTGGGCGACCTGGATGGCGAGCACACCGGGCAGCCGGAAGGTTCCTGCGGTCATGAGGGTGCCGAGGCGGATCCGCTTGGTCTCGCGGGCGAGTCCGGCAAGGGTGATCCAGGCGTCGGTAGGGCCGGGCAGGCCGTCCACGTCGCCCATCTTCAGATAGTGGTCGGACCGGAAGAAGGCGTCGAATCCGAGGTCCTCGGTGGCCTTGGCGACGGCGAGGAGGGTGTCGTAGCTCGCGCCCTGCTGGGGCTCGGTGAAGATACGAAGGTCCATACACCCATCCTGCACGGACCCCGCCCCGTCAACCGCATCGGCACCACCCGTCACGGGCGTCCACCCTCGGGTGAATATCGTCAACGGCGGGGCCGCGGGGCGGCGCGGGCCAGTGACCGGCCCCTGCGGTGATCGTTGGGTGGGTGCCGGGCCGTCCGGCACCCGCGCCGGACGGTCGCCGTCGCCGCGCGTCGTTCGTGGCCCGCCGCCGACGGCGGGCCGGGGGGCCGAGGAGGCCGTCTTGTCCGAAGAGTCCGTTCCACAGCAGGGTGGCCCCTCGTCCGGTCAGCCGAAGGGGCTGCTCCAGCAGATGGAGGAACTCATGGCGGCGTTGAACGCGGACATCTCCGCACTGGACGCGGACCTGCAACGCTCCCCGAGGGAAGAGGCCGACCTCGGCTAGGAACCGCCTCCTAGCCGTCGTGGACCTCCTCCCTGGCTGCCAGCTTGCGGAGCATCTCCAGCACCCTGTCCCGGGACTCGTCGGCCGCGTCGATGGCCTCCATGCACTGCCAGTACGTCGCCTCGTCGGCCGCGGCGCTGGCCATGCCGACCAGCGCGATGCCGACCTCGCCCAGGAGGCCGCCGAGGCTCAGCAGGGTCAGGCGCGCGTCGTCCAGTTCGGTGAGCTGGGCGGCGCGCAGGGTGCCGGGGTCCAGGTCCGGGGTGTCCAGCACGCCGCAGCCCCGGCCCGCCAGCTCGGTCAGGCCGAGGGCCTCACCCCGCAGCTCGGGCGGGCCGGAGACGGCCAGCCGGCTGCCGATCGCCTGGGCCAGGGCCTGGGCCTGCCACACCTCGGTCATCAACTCCGGAACGCCCGCGCCGTGCGCCAGCGCCCGTCTGCTCGCCACGATGAGCCGCATCGCGTCCATCCGTCGCCCCGTCCCCGTCGGTCCGAACTGCCTTGCCGCACTCAGTAGTTCACTACCCAGAGTGAGGGTTCCCAAGACGTGGAGCCAGAGGAAGACGGAAATCTGTGGACAACAATTCGGATTCGGGCGGGGTTTTGGCTACTGAGTGTTAAATCGGAGTGCCACGCTCCTACCTGACCGGCCGTCAGGCAGGCGGGAACCGCTTCTCGTTGCGGTCGATCTTCGCGGCCAGCGCGGCCAGCGGGTCGATGTCCAGGACGTCGCAGAGCTGGAGGAGGTAGGACAGCACGTCGGCGACCTCGTCCGTGACCCGGTGGGCGGTGCCGGGGTCCGCCATCACCCGGGACGACTCCTCCGGGGTCAACCACTGGAAGATCTCGACCAGTTCGGACGCCTCCACGCTCAGGGCGGCCACCAGGTTCTTGGGTGTGTGGTACTGCCGCCAGTCGCGGGCGGCGGCGAACTCGGCCAGCCTGCGCTGGAGTCCCGCCACGTCGAGAGGTTCGTCTGTCACGCGTCCAGGTGTACCACTGTGATCGCCTCCGCTCCGCCGGCCCAGGAGGCGTCGCTCACCGCGCCGACGAACCGGATGTGGCCGCGCTCCCCCATCAGGACTGCCGTGCGCAGGAGTTCGGCGCGCTGGCCCGGGTCGAGGCAGCGGTCGAAGCCGTCGGCGAGGACGGTGAGGCCGCGCATGGCATCGGGGACCTCGCCGGGTGCGTCGACGGCCAGGACGCCGGGGCCGGTGAAGAGGACCAGGGCCAGGGCGAGATAGCGCAGTTCGCCGTCGCCGAGCCGCTCCAGCTCGGTGCGGTGGCCGTCGCCGCGGTCGAGCAGCGCCCGTACCGTGCCGTCGCCGAGCGGTTCGGCGAGCACGTCGACGACGGGGCCGGCGCAGCCGGTGCGCACCGCGTCGACGAGCTGGGCGTGCCGGCGGCCGCATTCGAAGCGGGTGCGCCACAGGACGTCGGCGAGGTTGTCGCAGCCGCGCAGCAGCCGGCCGGAGCCGGTGAGGACGGGTGTGCGCATGCCCTCGGGCCGCGGATCGCAGGGGAACACCGACCGCAGGGCGACGACCATCTGCTCGGCGGCGGCGAGGACCTGCCGCTGGCCGTCCGTCTTCCCGGCGACGCGCAGCGGCAGCAGGGCGGTGCCGAGGCGGTCGTCGGGGAGCGGGGCCCGGGTCACCGGCGCGGTGCCCGCGGTGTGCCAGGCGGCCTGCACGGCCGGCCGGCTCGGGTCGCGCAACGCGGTCTCCAGAAGCACGAGCCCGCCCGCGGTCAGCCGCTCGCCGACGATGCGCAGTTCGGGTTCGGCCTGCACGGCGACGTCGAGCCGCACCGGCCCCTCGGCGCCGTCGGCCGTACACCCGATGCGGAACCCCCGCCGCCGCTGTGCGTCGGGCCGGGCCCGCTCCGGCACCAGCGCGCCCGGGTCCGGAAACACGTCGGCGAGCGCGGCCCCGCCCCCGAGCCGCGCGAGCGCCTCGTAGGCCGCGAGCACCGCGCTCTTCCCGCTGCCGCTGGGCCCGGCGAGCAACGTGACCTGCCCGACGGGAAAGTTCGCCCCACGATGCCGGGCGAAGGCGGAGAGCCGCAGCTCGGTGACGCGGGGGCGGGGGTCACGACGGGGGGTGGGGGCGGGGGGTGCGGAGGCGGACCGGGGTGCGGGCGGCAACGGGGCGTCCGGACGGCCCGAGCGGGCGCGCGGGACGGTCTCCGGTGACCGGGTGGGCGTGCCGGAACGTGACCGGCGGGGCCGTTCTGCCGACGGGCTACCGGGGGTCGTCGGCGCGTTCGTGGTCACCGACGGCACCGCACCTTCGGACGACGGCGGCTGCGACCGCGGCTGCGGCTGCGGCTGCGGCTGCGGCGGGGTATCGCCCGGGGCTGAACGGACGGAGGGAGCAGAGCGGGACGCGGACGAGGCGGAGGGCACGGGCATATGCGGACCGTAGGCCTCCGGCCGCCCGGCGAACCGTTCCGCCGCCGGGACCTTCCTACGATCGGGGGACGGACGCTCGACCGCACCGCAGTGGACACTGTCGACACCACAGCGGCCGAGCCGCCGCCGAGCCCCGCCCCGGACCGCCGCGACGCCCGCTCACCGCACGTCGCTCAGCCGTCGAAGGCACCCGCGCCTGGTCCGGCGAGGGCGCTCAGCCCCCCGAGACCCCCGCCCCCTCCATCAGCCCGCTGACCTCCGTGCCGGGCGGGGTGAGGAGGAAGACGTTGCGGTCGACCCGGTGCATGCCGCTGGCGAGGCCGAAGACCACGCCCGTGCTGAAGTCGAGGACGCGCTTGGCGACCTCCGTCTCGGCGCTGGTCAGGTCGAGCAGGACCGGTATGCCGGCCATCAGCGTCTCGGCGACGTCGCGGGCGTCGGCGAAGACATTGACCCGCAGGACGACGAAACGGCGGCGCGTCTCGGTCTCCGCGTCCGGCAGCGCACGGTGGCCCACCGCCGACGGCCAGGCGTCGCGGCCCCGCAGCGGCACGACCTGGGCGAGCCCCTCCCACTGTTCATCGGTGACGTCGTAACGGCTCACCGGCTCCCCCCGACCTGACTCGCACTCGATGCCTGCACCAGCCAATTCTTACGCCAAGTCACCCGTTCAGCCCAACAGCGACACGATGGGCGAGCGTGTCCGGGCCCTTGCGCACGAAAAGAAGCGATCTTTTCACTTTTCAGGCGATTGCCGCGCATTAGGGGCTTCTTACCGCCCTCACACCGGACTCTTCTCCTCCAGCGACGCCGCGCTCACCGCCCGCGATTACCGTCCGGTTCGTGCACTTGGCAGAAACACAACAGGTGGCACCCGGCCGGCGGACACAGTCGGCGGTGTCCGCCGCTCCGGGCGATGCCGGAGCCCCCGTACCCTGGCACCGCGTCCTGACCCTCCTCGCCGACATCGGGCTGTTCATCGGCACCCGGTCGGTGTGGACGCAGGCGGTGACGCACCACCTGGTCCTGGCGGCCCTGATCTCCCTCTGCTACGTCTCGATCCTGGTGACCGGCGTACTGACGCTGACGGTCCGCAGCACCCGGTCGCTGGCCCGCCTCGACCTGGTGGTCCTGGCCACGGCGGTGACGCTCGCGCTGTGCACCTGGGCCCTGAACCACAACGGCGGCGACGAGGGCGCCCTCACCACCCAGGCCGCCAGGGAACTGCTCGCCGGTCACCCCGTCTACGGGCAGGCCTGGCCGTGGCTGTTCCACAACACGGGCATCGCCCTCACGCCGACGATAGGCGGCGGCTACGACTACACGTACGGCTATCCCCCGCTGGCGCCGCTGCTGACCGTCCCGCTGCTGTGGCTCGGCCACCACGGTGCCCCGGCGACGGCGGTGTGCGCGGGCGCCCTGATCGCCGGCACGGTCGCGCTGTGGCGGATGCTCCCGGTGCCGTGGCGGTCGGCGGCGACGCTGTCCTGCCTGGGCTTCGGCTTCCTGTCGACGTACGCCCGGGTCGGCTACCCGGCGGTGATCGCCCTGGCGCTGCTGATCCCGGTGGTGGTGCGCTGGCCGCGGATCGGGCAGGGCGGCCGCCTCGGCGCGGCCGGGATCGCACGGGCCGCGTGCCTCGGGGCCGCGTGCGCGGCGCAGCAACTGCCGTGGTTCGTCACGCCGTTCCTGCTGGCCGGGATCTACGCGGTGCGGCGCGGGGAGCTCGGCGGCCGGGCCGCCACCGCGGTGGTCCTGCGGGTCGCCGGCGTGGCCGTCACGGTGTGGCTGCTGATCAACACGTACTTCATCGTGTCCGAACCCGGCCGCTGGCTGCGCGGGATCGCGCTGCCGCTGATCCAGGGCGCCGTGGTGCACGGCCAGGGCCTGGTGGACATCACGCTGTACTACACGAACGGCAGCGACCGCATCGACTGGTACTCGCACGCGAGCATGCTCCTCGCGGCGGCCCTGCTGGCCCTGTTCGTGCTGTTCGTGCGGCGTCTGGGCCCGGCCGCGACCGTGCTGCCGTGGCTCGCCTTCTTCCTGGCGACCCGCTCCCAGGACGGCTACTACCTGCTGATGACCCCGCTGTGGCTGGCGGCGGCCGTCACCGCTCCGCTGTCGGAGTTCGAGCACGCCTGGCAGCCGCGCCCGGCCCTGCTGACCGGGCCCCGCCGCCGCCCCGCCCTGATCGCGACGGTCGCCCTGCTGCTCACTCCGGCGCTGGCGAGCGCGGCACTCGCGGTGTCCGGCAAACCGCCGCTGCACATGGAGATCACCGCGCTGCGGCGCGCCAAGCACCAGGCCTCGGTGGTCAGGGCGATGACGCTGAAGGTGGTCAACACGGGGAGCGTCCCGCTCACCCCGCACTACACGCTGACCACCGGGCAGGGCATGAGCATGTACTGGCTGCTGGTGCGGGGTCCGGCGACGATTCCCGGGCACGGCACGGCGAGTGTCGAACTCAGGCCGGCCAACGGCCGGTTCGGCATCCCCGCCAAGCCGAGCACCCGGATCCGGCTGCGCGCCTTCACGGCGGACCCGCAGACGCTGTCCAGCCAGGACGTCAAGCTCCGCCGGACGGTCCGCTGAGCGCTCCGCTGGAAGTGCCGCGAGGCTCCGCTGGAAGTGCCGCGAGGCTCCGCTGGAAGTGCCGCGATCCGCCGTCTGCCGACTGCGGCGCCGTCGTGGCTGGTCGCGCCCGCGCGGCGGAGCCGCATAGTGATACAGCCCCGCGCCCCTTCGGGGCGCTTCAGGCCGCCGCGCGGGTGAAGCGCAGGGTGGCGGTCACGGTGGTCGGGCCGCCCATCATGCCCATCTGGTTGAACGTGACGCCGAACTCCTCGCGCACCACGGTGAACTCCACCTCCAGCGTCAGCCCGTCGGCGTCCGCCGAGACCAGCTTCGCGGTGGCCTGCTGCGGCCTGCTGATGCCCCGGACGGTCAGCTGACCGTCGACGTGCACCGCGTCGCCCGGACCCCGCTCGGCACCGCGCACCGCGAAGGTGATCTCCGGGTGGTTGGCGGCGTCGAAGAAGTCGGCCGAGCGCAGGTGCTCGTCGCGCTTCTTGTTCTTGGTGTCCAGGGAGGTCGCGTCGATCGTCACGCTGCCGGTGGCGGCGCCGTCGGCGGTGACCTCGCCCCGGCCGGTGACGCCCGCGAAGGTGCCCTTGACGGCGACCAGGCCCCAGAAGGTCTTGTGCCGGACGGCGACGGCGGAGGCGGTCGGGTCGAGCTGCCAGAGGCCGGTTTCCACGGTGACGGTCATGGACGTGCTCCGATCGATTGATGGTTCAAATTTGGATGACTACGGATGACTGCACGCTAGCCCAATATCCAAATTTGGACAACAGGTAGACTCGATGCCATGGCCGCCTCCCAGGAAGACCCCGCAGAGCTGCCCGAATGCCCCTCCTTCAAGGGCGGCGGGCTGCTCCCGGCCGAGCTGCGCGCCTGGATGCTGCTGCTGGCCGCGACAGGTGCGGTGGAGCAGCGGCTGCGGTCGGTCGTGAAGGAGACGCTGGACGTCTCGCACGACGAGTTCCTGATCCTGTGCCTGCTGGCCGAACAGCCGCGCGAGGGCCTGCGGATGACCCGGATAGCCGAGCTCCTGGGCCGCCCCAAGACCCGCCTCACCTACCAGATCGCCTGCCTCCAGCACGCCGGTCTTGTCACCCGCAAGGCCGCCTGCGGAGACAAGCGGGGCATCGAGGTCGCCCTCACCGACAAGGCCCGCCGCCAGATCCAGGACGCCTCCGCCGCCCTCGCCGAGACGGTCGGGCAGGCGGTCGGCCACGTCATCGGTCCGGAGCAGCGCGAGGCGCTGTGCGCGCTGATCCCGGAGCTCGCCGACGACACGCCCTGACCGTACGAATCCGGCCACTTCACCCCCGGGAGGCGCAGGCCACAGCCACGGGGAGGGCAAGGTCACAGCCCTGCCAACGGTGCGGTTCCGGCGGTCTGCCCTAGCATCCGAGCATGACGGTCCTGCCTGACGACGGGCTCTCACTGGCCGCCGAGTTCCCTGACGCGACGCAAGAGCAGTGGCAACGCCTGGTAGAGGGTGTGCTGCGCAAGTCGGGCAAGGAAGTTTCGGGCGAGGCCGCCGAGGACGCCCTGTCCACGACGCTGGAGGACGGGCTGCGCACCCGTCCCCTGTACACAGCGCGCGACACCGCGCCCGACCCCGGTCTGCCCGGCTTCGCGCCCTATGTGCGCGGCAGCCGTCCGGAGGGCGGCATCGCGGGCGGCTGGGACGTACGGCAGCGGCACGCGGCGGCTCCCGACGGCGCGGTCCTGACCGACCTGGAGAACGGCGTCACCTCGCTCTGGCTGCTCCTGGGCCGGGGCGGCATCCCGGTGCCCGGCCTCGCCCGCGCGCTCGACGGCGTCTACCTGGACCTGGCCCCGGTGGTCCTGGACGCGGGCCGGGACACCGAGGCGGCGGCGGCCGAACTGTTCCGGCTGTACGAAGAGAAGGGCATCGACCCCAAGGCGGTGCGCGGCAACCTGGGCGCCGACCCGCTGGGGTACGAGGCGCGCACGGGTGAGGCCCTGGACTTCGCCCCGGTGGCCGCGCTCACCCGGCGCGTGACCGAGGAGTTCCCGGGCCTGCGCACGCTGACCGTGGACGCGCTGCCGTACCACGAGGCGGGCGGCTCGGCCGCGCAGGAACTGGGTGCCTCGCTGGCCACCGGGGTGACCTACCTGCGTGAGCTGACCGAGGCCGGTCTTGGCGTCGAACAGGCCCTCGGGCAGCTGGAGTTCCGGTACGCGGCGACCGCGGACCAGTTCCTGACCATCGCCAAGCTGCGCGCGGCCCGCCGGCTGTGGGCGCGGGTCGCCGAGGTCAGCGGGACGGCCGACGCGGGCGCCCAGGTGCAGCACGCCGTCACCTCGCCGGTGATGATGAGCCGCCGCGACCCGTGGGTGAACATGCTCCGAACGACGGTCGCGACGCTGGCCGCCGGGGTGGGCGGCGCCGACTCCGTCACCGTGCTGCCCTTCGACCACGCGATCGGCCTGCCGGACGCGTTCGCCCGCCGGATCGCCCGCAACACCTCGACGATCCTCATCGAGGAGTCGCACCTGGCCCGGGTCATCGACCCGGCCGGCGGTTCCTGGTACGTGGAGAAGCTGACCGACGAACTCGCCCACGCGGCCTGGGAGTTCTTCCGGACCATCGAGCGGGACGGCGGCCAGGCGGCCGTGCTCCGCTCCGGCCGCCTGCGCACCGACCTCGCGACCACCTGGGCCGAGCGTTCCAAGAAGCTCGCCAAGCGCCGCGAACCCATCACGGGCGTCAGCGAGTTCCCGCTCCTGGCCGAGAAGCCGGTGGTGCGCGAGCCCGCACCCGAGTCGCCGTCCGGCGGCCTTCCCCGGGTCCGCCGTGACGAGGCCTACGAGGAGCTGCGCGCCCGCTCGGACGCCCACCTCGCGGCGACGGGCAGCCGCCCCCGGATCTACCTGGCGACGCTCGGCCCGGCCGCCGCGTACACCGCCCGTGCCACCTTCGCCGCCAACCTCTTCCAGGCCGGCGGCATCGAACCCGTCACCGACGGCGGTTTCGAGGAGAGCGGCGCCAGCGAGGCGGTGCTCTGCTCCAGCGACGCGCTCTACGCCGAACAGGCCTCGGGGACCGCCGAGTCCCTGAAGGCGGCCGGTGCCCGGCACGTGGTCCTCGCCGGCCGGGGCGAGTTCGCCGGTGTCGACTCCTGCGTCTTCGCGGGCTGCGACGCCGTGGCCGTGCTGTCCGAGACCCTCGACCGCATGGGAGTGTCCTGATGGGAATCCCCGACTTCTCCGGCATCGAGCTGGGCACCCCCGTCACCGAGGGCGGTGACACCGAGTGGCGTACGGCAGTCAAGCACGCCACGGGCAGCGAGGCCCCGGTGTGGGAGACCCCGGAGGGCATCGGGGTCAAGCCGCTCTACACCGGCCGCGACCTGGAGGGCCTCGACTTCCTCGGGACCTACCCGGGCATCGCGCCGTACCTGCGCGGCCCGTACCCCACGATGTACGTCAACCAGCCCTGGACCATCCGGCAGTACGCGGGCTTCTCCACCGCCGAGGAGTCCAACGCGTTCTACCGGCGCAACCTGGCCGCCGGCCAGAAGGGCCTGTCGGTCGCCTTCGACCTGCCCACGCACCGGGGTTACGACAGCGACCACCCGCGGGTGACCGGTGACGTCGGCATGGCGGGCGTGGCCATCGACTCGATCTACGACATGCGCCAGCTGTTCGACGGCATCCCGCTGGACAGGATGACCGTGTCGATGACGATGAACGGCGCGGTGCTCCCCGTGCTGGCGCTCTACATCGTGGCGGCGGAGGAACAGGGCGTACCGCCCGAGAAGTTGGCCGGGACCATTCAGAACGACATCCTCAAGGAGTTCATGGTCCGCAACACCTACATCTATCCGCCGAAGCCGTCGATGCGGATCATCTCCGACATCTTCGCCTACACCTCGCAGCGGATGCCGCGCTACAACTCGATCTCCATCTCCGGCTACCACATCCAGGAGGCCGGTGCCACGGCCGACCTGGAGCTGGCGTACACCCTCGCGGACGGCGTCGAGTACATCCGGGCGGGCCGGGAGGCGGGCCTGGACGTGGACGCGTTCGCACCCCGGCTCTCCTTCTTCTGGGCGATCGGCATGAACTTCTTCATGGAGATCGCCAAGATGCGGGCGGCCCGGCTCCTGTGGGCCAAGCTGGTCTCGCAGTTCGAGCCGAAGAACACCAAGTCGCTCTCCCTGCGCACCCATTCGCAGACCTCGGGCTGGTCGCTGACCGCACAGGACGTCTTCAACAACGTCACCCGTACGGCCGTGGAGGCGATGGCGGCGACCCAGGGCCACAGCCAGTCGCTGCACACCAACGCCCTCGACGAGGCCCTCGCCCTGCCCACCGACTTCTCGGCGCGCATCGCCCGCAACACCCAGCTGCTCATCCAGCAGGAGTCGGGCACGACCAGGGTCATCGACCCGTGGGGCGGCAGCGCCTACGTGGAGCGGCTGACGTACGACCTGGCCCGCAAGGCCTGGGCGCACATCCAGGAGGTCGAGCAGGCGGGCGGGATGGCGCAGGCCATCGACGCCGGTATCCCGAAGCTGCGCGTGGAGGAGGCGGCGGCCCGCACCCAGGCCCGGATCGACTCCGGGCGGCAGCCGGTGATCGGCGTCAACAAGTACCGGGTCGAGAGCGACGAGGCGATCGAGGTCCTCAAGGTCGACAACTCCTCCGTACGCGCCCAGCAGATCGAGAAGCTGCGGCGGCTGCGCGCGGAGCGGGACGAGACGGTGTGCCGGGACGCGCTCGACGCGCTGACCCGGGCGGCGGACGGCGACGGCAACCTGCTGGAGCTGGCCGTGCACGCGGCCCGCGCCAAGGCGACCGTCGGGGAGATCTCGGACGCCCTGGAGAAGGTGTACGGCCGGCACGCGAGCCAGATCCGTACGATCTCCGGTGTGTACCGCAACGAAGCAGGCGAGTCCCCGAACGTGGACCGCACCCGGGCCCTGGTCGACGCGTTCGACGAGGCCGAGGGGCGGCGCCCGCGCATCCTGGTCGCCAAGATGGGCCAGGACGGTCACGACCGCGGCCAGAAGGTGATCGCGACCGCCTTCGCCGACCTCGGCTTCGACGTCGACGTCGGCCCGCTGTTCCAGACCCCGGAGGAGGTCGCCCGCCAGGCGGTGGAGGCGGACGTCCACGTGGTCGGCGTCTCCTCGCTGGCGGCCGGCCACCTCACCCTCGTACCGGCGCTGCGCGAGAAGCTCGCCGAGGAGGGCCGGGCGGACATCATGATCGTGGTCGGCGGGGTCATCCCGCCGCAGGACGTGCCGACCCTGCTGGAGATGGGCGCCACGGCCGTGTTCCCGCCCGGGACGGTGATTCCGGACGCGGCCTACGACCTGGTCGAGCGGCTGTCGGCCGAACTCGGGCACGACCTGTGATCGATGTCGACACCTATGTGAAGGGTGTGCTCGACGGGAGGCGCGCGGTCATCGCCCGCGCCATCACCCTCGTCGAGTCCACCCGTCCACAACACCGGGCGCTGGCACAGGAGTTGCTCACCGAGCTGCTCCCGCACAGCGGCCGGGCCCGGCGGATCGGCATCAGCGGGGTGCCGGGCGTGGGCAAGTCGACGTTCATCGACGCGTTCGGCACGCTGCTGACGGGCCTCGGGCACCGGGTGGCCGTACTGGCCGTGGACCCGTCGTCCACGCGGACCGGGGGCTCGATCCTCGGCGACAAGACGCGGATGGAGCGGCTGGCGGTCGACCCCGCCGCCTTTGTCCGGCCCTCCCCCAGCGCCGGCACGCTCGGCGGAGTCGCCAAGGCGACCCGCGAGTCGATGGTCGTCATGGAGGCGGCCGGTTACGACGTGATCCTCGTCGAGACGGTCGGCGTCGGCCAGTCCGAGACCGCGGTCGCCGACATGGTCGACTCCTTCCTGCTGCTCAGCCTGGCCCGCACCGGCGACCAGCTCCAGGGCATCAAGAAGGGCGTCCTGGAGCTCGCCGACGTGATCGCCGTCAACAAGGCGGACGGCCCGCACGAGCGCGACGCCCGGTCCGCGGCACGGGAGTTGGCGGGCGCGCTGCGCCTGATGCACGGCAAGGACGCCTTCTGGACTCCCCCGGTGCTCAGTTGCAGCGCGCGTGAGTCGACCGGCCTTGAGCTGGTCTGGGAGCGCCTGGAGCAGCATCGGTCGCTGCTCGACTCCACCGGGCGGCTCGCCGAGAAGCGCCGCGACCAGCAGGTCGGCTGGACCTGGTCGATGGTCCGGGACGAACTGCTCGGCCGCCTCGCCGCCCACCCGGCGGTGCGCGCGGCCGCCCCTGGCCTCGAACAGCAGGTCAGGGACGGCACGTTGACGGCGACACTGGCCGCCGAGCACATCCTGAAGGCGTTCGGCGGATCCCCGGACGGCCCTCAGGCCAGCTGATCCCGGAGCGCCTCGCGGGCCCGGGCCACGCGGGAGCGGACCGTGCCGACGGGGCAGTCACTGACCTCGGCGGCCTCCGCGTACGGCAGTCCGACGAGTTGTGTCAGGACGAACGCCTCGCGCCGTTCCTCGGGCAGCGACTCCAGGAGGTCGAGGAGCGCGACGCCGTCGTCGAACCCGGGCAGCCCGTACGGCTGGGCCCGCTCGACGGCCTGTTGCCAGTCGGGGACGTCCGCCGGGCGGGGCCGGGCGGCGGCGTACCGATGACTGTCCACGACGGCCCGGCGGGCGATCGACAGCAGCCAGGTGCGGGCCGACGAGCGGCCCTCGAAGCGGTGCAGGCTGCCCAGCGCGCGCAGGAACGTGTCCTGCGCGAGGTCGTCGACCGCCTGCGGGTCGGCGCAGAGATGGGCGACGTATCGGAGGACGTCGCGGTGCAGAGCCCGTACGAACGCGTCCACGGCGGCCGTGTCCCCGGACCGGGCGGCGAGAGCCCAGGCCGTGATCGACGCGTCGCGTTTCTCGTCCGGCGCAGGGCGTGCGGGCAGGACGGAAGTGATCACTCGGTGTCCTTGTGAGAAAGGTGAGCGGGGGAGACGGCTCTGCGGCGCCTGCCTTGGCGTGGTGCTCAAGCGGGCGTGCGGCCGCCGTGTTCGTCCGGGGCGCGCAGAGGCGGCCCCGGAACACCAGCTGTCGTCAGGCGACAGCCGTCCGCACCGGCGGACCCCGGGAAGTGATCGCGTGGACGAGGAGAAGCAGCCGCGGCGCCCGGTCCGAACGGCGGCGGCGCAGCCGGGGACGGGGGCGCTCGGGGGTGGCCGGCAGGGCGAGCAGCAGCCGGAGCGGCGCGACGAGCCGGCCGGCGACGGCCCGGACGATACGGAACGCTGCGCGTTCGCCGTGGCCGAGCCAGAGTCCGCACAGCAGCGCGGCGAGGAGGTGGGCGGCGAACATGCCGGTGGAGGCGGTGCCGCCGGTGCCGAAGCCCAGGTATTCGACGGGGTCGGTATGGGCGGGGCCCATGTGCATCGACCCCATGTTCATGGCGGCCACGTCCCCGGCCATGTCCATATGCACGGACCCCATGGACGTCATGGGTGCCGTGCCGTTGGTCCACGCCTGGGCCGCGGAGAAGCCGGAGTGCAGTGCCGTCTGGGCGCCGACCGCGGCGGACACGACCAGCGACAGCCCGCGTTCGCGTCCGGACAGGGCCCAGCCCAGGGCGCCGGTGAGCACCAGGGCGGCGGCAAGTGCCCAGCCGGGCACCCGGTTCCCGGACATCATGACGTGGCCGAGGGCGGCGAGCAGCACGCAGACGGCCGCGAACACCGCGGACCGTATCGTGCGTGCACACCACCCTGCCGTCATGGCGCATCATCCTCGCATCCGGTCCGGTCCCGTCAGGGAGTGGTACGGCGATCCACAGCCAGCGCGCTCAACTCACAGGCGGGGTGGGGTGGTTCACAGCGTCGGTCGGCTGCGGGCCGGTGGGGGCTGGTCGCGCCCACGCGGCGGAGCCGCAAATCAAATACAGCCCCGCGCCCCTGACGGGGCGCTGCCCAGCCGCCTCCTACATAGCTGCGGGCAGGCGTGCCGCAGGGCGGCACGGGTGGGCGCAGCGGCACCCTGCAAGCGCCGGTAAGCGTCCCCACCCCCGGCCCCAGTCCCGCTCAGCCCTTCGCCCACGGTCCCTCCGGCACCGCCGTCCCAACCCTCGCCCTCGTCACGTCCACCACGATCGTCCGGTCGTCGTCCAGGTCCTCCCTGACCCGGCGCAGCCGCCCCGCCCCGTCGATCCAGTACCGCAGCGGCACATCACCGGCGGAGATGACGTCGTACCGACGGCCGTCGATGCGGTCCGTTCCCAGATGGCGTCGGCCCGACCGGGCGATCCGCCGCGCGTCTCCCGGGCGGTCGGCGGCGAGGGACAGCGTCAGCCGCAGCGCCGTGTCCAGCGAAGCCGGCCCGTACCGGCGGCGGATCCACGCCGCCGGCTTCAGCCGCGCAGCGTCCCGTACCGCCTCCGCCGTCGACGCCGGTCTCGCCAGCGGGCCCGCGCTGCCGTCGGTCTTCGGGCGGGCGACCGCCAGCCCGGCACCGTCCCAAGCCAGCAGCCCCCGCTCCGCCGCGTCCCCCGTGTCGAACCAGCCCACCGCCCGGTGCCGGTGCTCGTCGACCACCGCGCGGACCACGGCCGTACCGCCGGGCAGCGGCGCCCGTACCGTCACCTCGGCCGGGCTGTCCCGGTACACGCGGACCGGCGTGAGGGCCAGTCGCCGGGCCTCGTCCGCCGAAAGGGGGCGGGGACCGTCGCCGCCTGCGACGAGGAACGGCAGCGCCGCGCATGTTCCCGTCACGGCGGCGAGGGCCGCCCAGGTCCAGGGGGATCGCAGCCGTGCTCGTACGCGCGCCGGTGTCATCCGCATGGCACGTACCTACACGCGGACGGGCCGCACCCGGTCGACACCGGTGCGCGGCCCGCTCGGCATCACCCTTGCGGGGTGCGCCGTTTGCCCCACGGGGCGGGCAGTGACGTTCCGGCCGGTGCTCACGCCGGTTGTCCCCGGTTCCGGCGGTCACGGCGACGATGTCATCTCTGATCGAGATGACTGACATCCCGAACCATCGCCCTGCGCGGGGAAGCATGGCGGACGGCCGAGCGCTGGGGACTGGTGAGAGCAACGCCTCCTGTGAGGAAGGTCCCGTGTCCCAGTCGTCGTCGTCCGAAGTCCGTTCCCCGAGCCGGGAGGCGGCCGCCGAGGCCGCCCATGGGGTGCCGGGCTGGCTGATCGCACTGTTCGCCGTCGCCTCCGGCATGACGGTCGCGAACCTGTACTACGCGCAGCCCCTGCTGTCCGAACTGCGCGGTGTCTTCCACATCGGTGAGGCCACCGCGGGTCTGCTGATCACGCTCACCCAGGTCGGCTACGTGATCGGCATGATCTTCCTGGTCCCGCTCGGCGACCGGCTGGAGAAGCGGAGCCTGATCACAGCGCTGCTGACGGTCACCACGCTCGCCCTGGTGGCGGCGGGTCTCGCGACCGGGTTCCCGATGCTGCTGGTCGCCTCGCTGATCAGCGGGGCCACCTCGGTGGTGGCGCAGATCCTCGTCCCCTTCGCCGCGAGCCTGGCCCCCGACCACGCCCGCGGCCGGGTGGTGGGCCGGGTGATGAGCGGGCTGCTCACCGGCATCCTGCTGTCCCGAACGCTCAGCAGCCTGGTCTCCAGCGTCGCCGGCTGGCGGGTCGTCTACCTCGGCTCGGCCGTCCTGATGGCCCTGCTGGGCATAGCCCTGCGGCTGGCCCTGCCCCGGCACGCGCCGACCACCTCCGTCCCGTACCACCACGTGCTGCGCTCCACGGCGGCGCTGGTGCGCACGCACCCCGCGCTGGTGCGCCGGGGCCTCTACCAGGCGGCGATGTTCGGTGCCTTCAGCGCCTTCTGGACCACTGTGTCCTACGTCCTGACGGGGCCGCGCTTCCACTACTCCGCCGTCGGGGTCGGGGTGTTCGCGCTGGTCGGAGCGGCCGGTGCGGCCGTGGCTCCGTTTGCCGGGCACTGGGCCGACCGCGGGCTGACCCGGCCGATGACCGGTGCCGCGTTCGGCGTGGCCGCACTGGCCTTCGCCATAGCCGGCCTCGGCCAGCACAGCGTCATCCTGATCGCGCTGGCGGCCGTCGCCCTCGACATGGCCGTCCAGACCAGCCTGATCCTCGGCCAGCACACCGTCTACCAACTCGACCCCCTCGCCCGGGCCCGCCTCAACAGCGCCTTCATCGCGATCTTCTTCATCGGCGGCGCCCTCGGCTCGCAGCTCGGCTCGGTCGCCTACCGGGCCGGCGGCTGGAGCGCGGTCAGCCTCTTCGGGGCCGCCCTGCCGGTGCTGGGACTGCTGTACTGGCTGACCGAGCGCCGGACCCGCGCGGCGCGCTCGGCGTAGGGCGGCATGGGGTGGCACAGGGCGGCGCCTGCCTAGGATGCAGCGGAGATGGCCGCCTGGCCGAGGCGGGCGCTGCGCCACCGGGAGCGGATGATGGACCTGCGGCAGATGGAAGTCGTCGTCGCCGTGGCGGACGCGGGCGGGTTCACGGCGGCGGCGCGGCGGCTGCACGTGGTCCAGTCCGCCGTCTCCGGCACGGTCCGCGCCCTGGAACGCGAGCTGGGCACCGCGCTGTTCAGCCGGACCACGCACCGGGTCCGGCTCACCCCGGCCGGTGAGGCGTTCGTCCCGGCGGCCCGGCAGGCCCTGCGCGCCGCCGAACTGGCCCGGGAGGCGGTCGACGCGGCGAAGGGGGAGCTGCGCGGCCGGGTGACGGTCGGCACGATGCAGGGGGTCTGGGCGAACCTGCACCTCGCGCTGGCCGCGCTGCGGGCGGAACACCCGCGTGTGGTCGTCCGGTTGCGGCAGGCGGCGGTCACCGACCTGCGGCAGGCGCTGCGCGAGGGCACGGTGGACCTGGCGGTGGTGGCGCTGGACCGGCAGCAGCAGCGCGGGCTGGTGAGCAGGCTGCTGTCCCGGGAGGAGATGGTCCTGGTGGCCTCGCCCCGCCGGACCCTCGCCTCCGGCGGCACGAGCGGCACGAGCGGCACGGTGGACCTGGCGGACATCGCCGAGCTGCCGCAGGTGGAGTTCCCGCCCGGCTGGGCCATCCGGGACGCGGCCGACCGCTCGTTCCGCGCGGCGGGCGTCGAACGCGCCACGACCTTCGAGGTCAACGACATCGTGGCCGCGTCCGAACTGGTCCGCAACGACCTCGGCGTCTGCATCATGCCGCCGACCATCGCCGACCGTTTCCCGGACCTGACGACCTATCGGATCGCCCGGCACGCGCCGACCTGGAAGGTGATGGTGGTACGACCGCCGGGGGAACCCCCGGCGGCGGTCGCGGCACTGTTGCGCCACATCACATGAGGTGAGGTCTCGTCAGCCGGCAGCGGACAGCGGGCGCGGGGACGGCAACCGGCCCCGCGCCCGCCTGTGCCGGCTCAGAAGTCGTCGGACTCGGGGATCACGTGCATCGCGGCCTCCTCCGCCGACGCCCCGGCGCCGTCCAGGCCCCGGTCGGAGGCGAACAGGTCGGAGTCGGTGACCTCGTGCGCGCCCTCGTCCGGTGCGAGGAGCCGTCCGGCGCGGCCGTCGCCGACCTCGTCGTCGAGGAGTTCGCCGTCCGTGTCCCAGGCGTCGCCGAGGTCGTCGCCCTCCGGCACGGCGAGGTCCGGCACCTCCTCGGCGAGGCGCTCGTCCAGGGTCTCCCCGCGCCGTCCCTCCGCCGCCGTCACGCCGGTGTGCTCCACGGCCCAGGGCCGCTCCGGCGGCGAGTAGCCCTCGTCCAGGGCCTCCTCGCCGGCCCGGTAGTCCAGGGTGTCCGAGGCGTCCAGCAGACCCGCGTCGTCCTGCACCTCCGAACCGTCCGGCTGGTAGACCTCGTCACCCATCGCCTCGTCGGTCATGCGCGCTCCATCGTCACTCGGGCCATCAGCTCGATCCGGCCGTCAACCGGAAAGGGTAGGAGGTCGCGGTCGCCGTCGGGCGGTGCGATCACAAAAGCGGGGGCGGAAAGGGCGGCGGGGGCGGCGACGGCCCCCCGCCGCCTTCCGCGAACTCACGCCACGGCAACGCCGGATCACCGAACCGGCCGCACAGGGCCCGACCGGCCCCGGCATCCGCGGCCGCTAGGCCGGCTAGCTCTGCGGCGACCCCGTGGCGGGTCGGTCGCACAGGGCGTGGTCGATGAGGGTGCCTGTCGCGCGGTTGAGGGCGGCCAGGTCCGGTGGGGCGGTGGTGGTCGTGATGGAGATCGTCACCGCGCGCCTGCCGTCCGCGCTCACCGCGGGGCGGGTGTTGACGCCTGCCCCGTCGCCCTCGTGGGTGTAGTAGTAACCGCCGCAGGAGAGCGGGATCTTGCGCAGCCCGAGCCCGTAGGTGCCCTCGGGCATCTCGGCGACGTCCTCCGGGTCGTCGGTCCGCTCGACGGTCTGCCGCATCTCGCGCCACTGCTCGGCGGGGAGCAGCCGGCCGCCGGCCAGGGCGCGGAAGAAGGTGTCCAGGTCGGCGGTGGTGCTCACCACGCCGGAGTCCGCGGTGTGCTGCAAGCTGTGCTCGGTGACGTCGAGGCGGTTGCCGTCGGGGGTCGTCAGGTACGCGTTCACATGCGGGTCGGGCAGGTAGGGGTCGAGCCCGGGGATGGTGGTGTTCCGCAGTCCCAGTTCCGCGATCACCCGGTGCTCGACCAGGTCCTGCCAGCTCGCGCCGCCGGCCTTCTCGGCGATCATCCCGGCCAGCAGGTAGTTGGTGTTGGAGTACGCCCACCGGGTGGCCCCGCCGGGCTTCGGTACGAACAGCGGCCGGTGCTTCATCGCCACCGCGACCAGGTCGGCCGCGGGGGTGGTGTCGTAGCGGTTCTCGTCGAAGTGGTTGATCAGCCGGTCCTGGATCTCCGGGTCGTCGATGTAGTCGTACAGGCCGCTGGTCTGGCGGAGCAGGTCGCGGACGGTGATACGGCTGCCGTCGTTGCCGTTGCCGGAGACGACCCCCGGCAGCCAGTGCTCGACGGTGTCGTCCAGCGACAGCCGCTTCTCCGCGGCGAGTTGGAGGACCACGGTCGCCGTGAACGTCTTCGTCGTGCTCGCCACGCGGAAGTGCGCGTTCCACGGGATCGGGTCCGGGGAGCCGGCGGTCCGGGTGCCGATGCGCGCCATGAGCGGCGCGCCGTCGGCCCGGTCGACCCTGGCGAGCACGTTCACATCGCCTCCCCCGGCCTGCCGTACCGCCGCCAGGTCCTGCCGGAGCGTGTCCTCGCCGTAGGAGTGCCGTCCGGCCGGACGGTGCCCGGCGGTGACGGCGGTCGCGGTCAGGGGCGAGGCCAGCGCGAGCAGCGCTGCGGCCAGCACGGCGGCCCCGGCCCTCTTCGACGACGGCATCAGCATGTTCGAATCCCCCGTTGCTCTGAGTCTCGGTAGGTGACGACCACCAGCCAACCGGACCCGGAGGCACGTGAGGATGGGACTTCCCTCCGAATGAGGGGTGTACGTAACCCCACTTGCGAGTACGCCGACAACCGCCGGCAACCGCCGGCCGCCCATCGCCCGGTCCCTTGACCCGACACGTACAGCCGCCCGAGACGAAGCATTCTGGAGGATTTCGCCATGTCATGCGCCATGTAGTTCGCCCTGTCACCTGACGCGGGGCGGCGGCGAGCAACGGCTCGCCGCCGCGCGGGAGTTCGTACGGCCGCCGGTGCGGTCCGCGTCGGCGAAGGATTCAGGCCTGGCCGTCGGCCTCCGGTACCGGTCCGCGCACCGGGCCGGTGGCCGACGGAGCGGGGTCGTGACCGGCTCCCCGTGTCGTTCGTCGGGCGAGCGGTACGAGGGCGATGGCGATCGCGCCGCCCAGCCCGGCCAGGGCGAAGACGGTGAAGCCCCAGCTGTCGTGACCGTTGTCGGCCAGTGCGCCGACCAGCCAGGGACCGAGCACCGCGCCGCTGCGGCCGACCCCGGTCACCCAGCCGAGCCCGGTGGCCCGTGCGCTTTCCGGGTAGACGGTGCTGGTGGCGGCATAGACCATGACCTGTGCGCTGAAGAGCCAGATCCCGGTGACGGCGACCACGACGTAGGTGACGGCCAGCGACAGGTGCGCCTGGAGCAGCAGTGCGCCGACCGCCGTGAGGACGAACCAGATCGCCGAGACGCGCACCGCGCCGTAGCGGTCGGCCGTGCGGCCGGCGATCAGCATGCCGACGATTCCGCCCGCGTTGATCACGAGCAGGAAGCTGACCGAGGAGGTCATGCCGTAGCCGGAGGCCAGCATCATCTGCGGCAGCCAGGTGCTCACGCCGTAGACCAGGAGCAGACCGCAGAAGGACGCGAGCCACAGGAGCGGCGTGGCGAAGCGGGACTCGGGGGCGAACAGGGCGCGTACCGCGTCCAGTCGGCCCTTCGCCCCCGCGGCCGGGGCCGCGACCCGGGTGACGCGCGGCAGTCCGTACCGGTCGGCCGTCGCGTCGGCCCGGTCCCGCCGTCCCTGCGCGAGCAGGACGCCCGGCGACTCGGGCATCAGCCTGAGGAGCAGCGGTACGGCGATCACGGCGGGGATCACGCCGGCCCAGAACACCCAGCGCCAGCCCGCCGCCGGGGCGAGGGTCAGGCCGAGGCCGGTGGCGGCCATTCCGCCCACGTGGTAACTGGTCATCAGCAGGCCGGTCGCCAGGGCGAGTCGGCGGGGCGGGGCGAATTCCATGACGATGGCGAGGCACAGCGGCATCAGCCCGCCGAGCCCGAGGCCGGCGATGAACCGGCCGGTGCCGAACAGCGCGGGGTTCGCGGCCGAGGCGCACACGGCCGAGCCGGCGGAGAAGAGGCTCACGCTGACCACGAGCACGGGCCTGCGTCCGACCCAGTCGGTGATGTTTCCGGCGGTGAGCGCTCCGACGAGCATGCCGAACGTGGTCCAGCTGCCGATGGTTCCGGCGGTGGCCTTGCCGAGTCCGAGGCCGCCGTCCTCGAGCATGTGCGGCAGGACGGCGCCGTAGATGTTGACGTCCATGCCGTCGAAGAAGACCGCGAGCCAGCACAGGGCGAGGACCGGGGCGACGGTGCGCAGGGTGTGACGGGGTGTGTCGGGCGGAGACATGGATGTGCCGTGGAAGGTCATGGGGGCTCCAGGAGTGCGGTTCGTACGCGGCTCGGTCGCAGCACGGGGGCGGATCTGCCACGGCTACCGGCGCGCATGTTCGTCAAGTGAAGGTTTCTTCATTGACCGCGGCCATGAGTGTGTGGGGGTCGCGGGAGCGCAGTCAAGAGTGAAGCCGGAGGATTTTTCGCTCAGGCGGGCGACGAACCCGGGGCGTCCGCACCCGGCGACGGCGGGCCGGCCCAGTCCGGCCCCGGCGCGTCCGGACCCCGGCCGAAGTGACCGTCGGGCAGCGGTTCGGTCCGCCCGGGGACGGCTCGCAGGCCGTCGAGCAGCAGCCTCAGATAGCGCCGCCACAGATCGGGCCGGCCGCTCCGCTCGGTGACCGCGGCCAGCATCTGCTGGATCATGACGAGGTCCCAGGGGTCCGCGTCGGCGCGCAGCACGCCCTGCTCCTTGGCCCGTTCGACCGTGAGGTCGACGTTGCGCCTGATCTGCTCCTGGTACCGCTGCCCCGTCGGCACCGCGCGTTCGCTGTGGAACACGACCTCGCGCAGGCCCCGGTCGAGGGCCTGCAGTTCGGCCACCCGCTCCAGACCGACCGCCAGCCCGCGCCAGGCGTCGGCGTCCTCCGCGCCGGCCCGCGTGGCCTCCTCCACCCGCGCGAACATGTCGTCGACCAGCTCGTCGATCAGCGCCTGCTTGTTGGGGAAGTGGCGATACGCCGTGCCCACCCCGACCCCGGCATGGCGGGCCACGTCGTCCAGCGTCGCCTTGAGGCCGCGGTCGCGGAACACCTCCCGGGCGGCGGCGAGGAGCTTGCGGCGGTTCAGCTCGCGATCACGCCGCGGCCTGGGCGCAGACACCCCGTCGGGGCCGCCGGCCGCACCGGATGCGGAGGGTCCCGCCATGCAGAGGTCTCACTTTCCAGGAGCGCACGTTCGTCCGGCACATCGTACGACCGCGCCCTCCGCAGGTCGGGGCACGGGCAGGGTCGTCGCCCGAACCGCCACCGCTCAAACCGGAGATTGAATCTCCGCTTCGTGCTACGGTGACCGCACAACGAAACGGAGATTCAATCTCCGGATCTGACTCCATTCGAAACCGGCGGGAGAAGACGCGATGCATGGACACGATGTGGCCGCAGACCACGGCGAGGGGAAGCAGCGGCGGCGGCCCCGGCACCCGATGCGGATCGCGGCCGTAACGACGGTCGCCCTCATGGCCGCTGTCGGCCTGACCGCCTGCGGGGACGACGACTCCTCGGCCGCGTCGGCCACCGCGTCGGCGTCGCCCTCCGCGTGCCCGACGTCCGCTTCGGGAGCGGGACCGGGCCAGGGCAGCGGCATGCCCAGCGGTATGCCGTCCGGAAAGCCGGGCGGCGGCACCACGAACCTCGTACAGGCAAAGACGATCAAGAAGACCGACAACAGCACCAGCACGGTCATCGACCCGGCGGGCCCGGCGATCACCTGTGACACGTCGGCGATCACCACCACCGACGACATCACCTACTCCTCACCCACCACACACGGCACCAAGACCGACCTGAAACTCGACATCCAGGTGCCGAAGAGCTCGGGCAAGAAGCCCCTGGTCGTCTACCTCACCGGCGGCGGCTGGGTGATGGCGGACCGCACCGGCAACCTGGATCAGCGCACCTACGTCGCCGACCAGGGCTATGTGGTCGCCAGCGTCCAGTACCGCACCACGACCGCCGGCGCCACCTACAAGGACGCCCTCGCCGACGTGAAGTCCGCGATCCGCTACCTGCGCGCCAACGCCGACACCTACGGCATCGACACGGACCACGTCTTCGTCTGGGGCCAGTCGGCGGGCGGATACCTGGCCGCCATGACCGGCGTCACCAGCGGCGACCCGAAGTACGACGTCGGCGACCACCTCGACCAGAGCAGCAAGGTCCAGGGCGTGGTGGACGAGTTCGGCCCCGCCAACCTGTCGCAGCTCGCCGCCGACTACGACCAGGCCGCCAAGGACGGCAACTACGCCGCGGGCAACTCCGCCGCACAGTGGGTCTACGGCCCCGGGACCACCAAGTCCGTCGCGCAGTACACCAGCCAGGTGGCCGCCGCCGACCCGGCCACCCACATCACCTCCTCGACGCCGCCCTTCCTCCTGATGCACGGCAGCGCCGACCCCCTGGTCTCCCCCAGCCAGACGCTGAACCTGTTCACCGCCCTCAAGAACAAGGGCGTCGACGCCCAGCGTGTGGTGCTCACCGGGGCAGGCCATGGCGACGTCAGCGTGGCGGCCCTCACCGGCGCCTCGTCGAGCGCCTCCGCGGCCGGCGGCGGCGCGAAGCCCTGGTCCACCAAGGAGACGATGAGCCACATCACGGACTTCCTGGCAGGCCACACTTCCTGACCGGCGGGATACGGCCGGGGGCAGCGCCATCGCCTGAACATGCCATTCCGGGATCCGATAAATAACCTTATAGACTGTTTATTCGTTCTTGCTGTGGCCACGGTGGAACGGTGGCGCAGGGACGCGCCAGGAGGCCGGAATGCACCGCTCGATCGCATGGGCGGACCCGACGACGTCGATGCCGAACGACGATCGTCGGCCGAAGGTGACCGCGACCGGACCTTCCGCCACCGGACACCCGTGATGTCAGGAACCGGGGAAGGGAGACCCGAGAGGGAGCCTCACCTCCCCGACCTGCACCTGCGCCTGCGCTCCGAGCTGGGCCGGATCGACGACCAGTTGCACGCCCTGCTGACCGCCATGGACCGGCTGCAGGGCCTGCTGGACGCGGTGGTGGCCATCAGCCGGGAGGTCGAACTGCCCGCGGTGCTGGACCGTATCGTGACCACCGCCATGGACCTGGTGGGCGCCCGCTACGGGGCACTGGGAGTACTCGCCGAGTCGGGAGACCACCTGGAGCAGTTCATCTCCGCCGGTCTGTCCGAACAGGAACACGCCGACCTGGCCGGGACCGAATTCCCTCGCGGTCTGGGGGTCCTCGGGCACCTGATCCGCCACCCCGAGCCCCTGCGGGTCGAACGCATCACGGCCCATCCGTCGTCCGTCGGATTCCCGCCCGGCCACCCGCGTCTGCACACCCTGCTCGGCGTCGCCATCAGCGTCCGCGGTGAGGTCTACGGTGACCTCTACCTCTCCGAGCGGCGCGACGGACGACCCTTCGACGCCCACGACGAGAGCGTCGTCGTCGCCCTGGCCGGGGCGGCCGGCATCGCGATCGAGAACGTCCGCCTGTTCGAACGGGTGCGCATCGGAGCCGAGCAGTTCCAGCGTCTGCTGCTGCCCAAGCTGCCCGACCTCCGGCCTTTCACCGCCGCCGCCGTCTACCGGCCCGCCGCCGAGCCCAGCCGGCTCGGCGGGGACTGGTACGACGCGATCCCCCTGCCCGGCAACGTCGTCGCGGTCGTCATCGGCGACGTGGTCGGCCACGATCTCAGGGCCGCGGCCGCCATGGCCTCCATCCGCAACATGCTGCGCGCGCTGCTGTTCGAAGGGGGCGGGCCGCCCGGTGCGGTGCTCGCCCAGCTCGACCGCACTCTGCAGGCCATCACGGACAATCCCGTCACCACCACGACCCTGGCACGCATCGAGCCGGACGGGCCGGGCTGGCGGCTCCGGTGGAGCAGCGCGGGGCACGTCCCGCCACTGCTCATCACCCCTGGGCGCCGGGCGGAGTACCTGTTCGTCGAGCCCGGGCTGCCCCTCGGGGTCGACTCCGAGCAACCCCGTCCCGACCACTCCCGCTTCGTGCCGCCGGGCGCCACGCTGGTCTTCTTCACGGACGGGCTGATCGAGCGCCCGGACCGGCCCATCGACGCGAGCCTCGACGACCTCACCGGTCTCGCCACCGCGTACGCCGATCTGCCCCTGCCGGAGTTCGTCCGGGCCCTGGCCGACCACCATCCGAGCGACGGCCACGACGACATGGCCGTGCTCGCCCTGCGCACCCCGTGCGCCTGACCCGACGGCGCCGCCGAACGTCCAGCTCAGCGGTGCCATGGAGGATCGGAGGGATCCGGCGGATGATGGATCTCGGGGCGATGTCGATGCGGAGGTCGCCCGATGGCTGTCGCGCGGCGTGAACGGCTCCGGCGCGGCGGTGTGGCCGCCCTGGACATCCTCGTCGTCGCGGCGCTGTACTACGGCTCGGCGAAGCTGGGGCTCCGCGAGCAACTGGTGCGCGGCCAGGTCACGCCGCTGTGGCCGCCGACCGGCATCGCCCTGGCGGGCCTGCTCCTGCGCGGCCCGCGGGTCTGGCCGGGGATCGCGCTCGGCGCGCTCCTGGTCAACGTCTCCCTCGGACCGTCGGTCTGGGCCGTACTCGGGATCGCGGCGGGAAACACCCTGGCGCCCGTCTGCTCGTACGTACTGCTCCGCCGTACGGGATTCCGTATCGAACTGGACCGGCTGCGGGACGCGCTCGCCCTGATCTTTCTCGGTGCGTTCACCGGGATGCTGGTCAGCTCGACGACAGGCAGCGCGACCCTGGCCCTCGCCGGTGCACTGACCGCGGACCGGTTCTGGCCCACCTGGTCGGTCTGGTGGACCGGCGATGCGATGGGCGTACTGGTGGTGACGCCGGTCCTGCTCGCGCTGCGCTCGGCACGCCTGCCGAAGGGCGTTCCGGCTTCCCGTTGGGCGGAGGCGCTGCTGCTCCTCGCGGCCACGTACGGCGTCGGCCTTCTCGAGACCGGCAGCACGCCCCTCATGTTCCTCGGCTTCCCGTTGCTGATCTGGGCGGCCTTCCGCTTCCAACTGGCCGGGGCGGCGCCCTGCGCCCTGGCCGTGTCGACCTTCGCGGTCGTCGCGGCCGCCCGGGGGGCCGGTCCGTTCGCCGGTCACGACCTCCTCACCGACATGATCACCCTGCAGGCGTTCAACGGTTCCTCCGCACTCACCGCACTGCTCGTCGCAGCGGCCGTCAGCGAGCGCAACGAGACGCAGCGGGAGATCGCGCGAGCCTGCGGGCAGCTCGCCGCGATGGTGGCCAGGATCGCCGCAGGCGGCTACCCCGCGATGCCCCCCGACGACGCCGAGACGGAAGACGAGGAGGAAGAGCCCGGCGGACGCCCCGGAAGACCGCCCTGACCCCACGCCCGGCAACCGATACGGCCACGCTCCGCCCCGTGGTGTCCCGAAGGCGGGTCGCACCGGACGGCACCCCGCGGAACGACCGCGGGCCGGCCGCGCTGCTCCGTCACACCGACGGGCCGATCACCTGCACCGGTCTGGCGTGGCGTCCTTGCGCCATGCTGTGCAGGGCGAAGTCGGCCCGCGCCGTCATCCCGTTCTGCAGCAGCGTCTGATGCACCATCGGATGCAGTCCGGGTGCCGAGACCACGATGCTGAGGTACCCCTCGGGAAGTCCGGTCGCGGCGTACTCACCGGTCTCGCCGGTCACGCTGCGCACGAGCTGACGTCCCCGCGCGTCGATGACGGTGACCGCGGCGCCGCGGACCGGGCGGCCCTCGCGATCCTGGACCCGGCCGGTGAGCACCGGCACCTGCTCCCCGAAGTGGTGCGCGTGCACCGGGAGCGCCGCCGGCCTGGGCGTCTCCAGCGCCGGGTCCTCGACCGGGGGTTCCCCGACGAGCTCACCCTGCCCGTCGCCGTCGTCCACCTCGCCGGCCCGCGCGGCCTGCGCCCCGGCCCTGCGCCTGTGCAGCCGGAGGTCGAGCCCGAGCAGGGCGACGCCGCCCGCGAACCAGGCACACAGCACCAGGACCGGCTTGAGCACTCCGGCGCCGTCGAAGTAGAGGACGCCGCGCAGCGCGTCCAGGCCGTTGGCCAGCGGCATCGCCTCCCGGACGTGCTGGAAGAACATCGGCAGCATCGACGCGGGCACGGCGCCGCCGCTGGTCGGGATGCTCATCACGATGAACAGGCCCATGGCCACGGCCGGGAAGAACTGCCGGACGAACGGGGCGAGCCCCGAGGCGGCCGTCGCCACCGCCGTGGTGAGCAGGAAGGACACCCCCATGGCCGACGGCTTGTCGGGCAGGTAGCCCAGCCACACGCCGGCATAGAAGCCGATGACGCTGTACCCGGCGGCCACACCGGCGATGGTGAGGAGCTTCCTGCGCCGGCTGAAGGTCACCGCACGCAGCAGCGTGGTCGCCAGCACGTAGGCCGGGATGCTCCAGGCCAGTGAGAAGTACAGCAGGGTGGTGCCCAGCTCGTCCTTCCGTTCGGTGGGCGCCACGTCGGTGACGGTCAGGTGCCGGTGGCTCTCGGCGGCGACCTGGGTGAACACCTGGGTCAGGGTCTGCTCCAGGGAGGCGCCGTTGGCCTTCGCCACGTACAGCACCGCGTGCCCCCGTTCTTCGCGGAAACCCGCCACCGTGTCCCGGTCGAGCACCGACTGCCGAGCCGCCCGGCCGTCGGCGACCGCGGTGACGTCGAACCCGCCGGGCACCCTGGTGCCCAGCGCGCCGTCGACCCGCCGGGCCACCGCCGACTCGGCCACCGCGACCTTCACATGGTGCGGCTGCGGTGCGTGCAGAGCGGGCGCGAAGAAGAACAGCATGCCCAGGAACAGGGACACCGGGAACCACAGGGCTTCGGCCAGGGTCATGGCCACGGACTGGCCCCTGGATCGTTCCGTCCGTTCCGCCACGGGAACTCCAATTCGCCGGGGACGACCGGAGCGGGTCCCGTCCGGCGTACGACTGAGAGCGGTCATCGTAATAGATACTTGCAGTACTGCATTTTTGCAGTACTGTAGCAATTGTTGGGCCGCCGGCTCCCAGGGGTCCGACGAGCAGATGGAGAGCAACGAGCACATGGCGAGCGACCGCCCCGACGGGCTGCGCGAACGCAAGAAGCGAGCGACGCACCGAGCACTGCAGAGCGCCGCGGTGGCCCTCTTCCGCCGCCATGGCCCCGAAGCCGTCACGGTGGAGAGCATCTGCGCCGAGGCCGGAGTCTCCCCTCGCACCTTCTTCAACTACTTCGCCACCAAGGACGAGGCCGCCTTCGTGCTGGAGGAGGGGGCACCCGCGCTGATCGAGGCGCGGATCACCGCCCGCCCTCCGGAGGAGACCCCGCCGGAGGCGATCAGGGCCGTGTTCGTGGAGCGGCTGAGCGAGCTCGCCACCGGCAGGATCTGGCTGGAACGCGTGCTGCTGCTGCGTGAGCGTCCCGAGCTGCTGCCACGGATCATGCTGACCAATCGCACCGTGGAGGACGCGGTGACGAGGGCGGTGGCGGCACGCACCGGCCTGCCGGAGTACCACCTCTATGTACGGACGACCGCGGCCGCGGTCTTCGCGGCACTGCAGGCCGCCATCAGCTGCTGGCAGCCGGACTCCGGCCCGGAGGTGGTCGCCCTGGTGTCCGAGGCCGTGGACCTGGTGAGCCGGGGGCTGCCCGCTCCCCCACGGACCGGCTGAACCGACGGTGTGAATCACCGGTCCGACCGGCCGCGCCCGGCAGGCAGGCAGGTGGCTCAAGCGCGGATGTCACACGGCCGAGAAGCATGGATCCTGGGATCGCGGGCTTCGTCACCGGCCGGATCCGCCGCGTCGACGGCGGCGCGAGCCTCGGCCGCAACAGCACCTGAGAGGCCACCATGCGTGCGGAATACGACCCCGAGGCGATGAGCAGCGCGGATTTCTACAGGTTCCTGACATCGGTCGTCATTCCACGGCCGATCGCCTGGGTCTCCACGATCACACCCGACGGACGTACCGAGAACCTGGCCCCGCACTCCTTCTTCAGCATCGCCAGCACCGATCCCCCGATCGTCCAGTTCACCTCGATCGGCCGGAAGGACTCCCTGCGCAACGTCGAGGACACCGGGGAGTTCGTCGTCAACTTCTCGTCCGAACCGCTGCTGCGGCTGATCAACGCGACCGCCACCGACTTCCCCCGTTCGGTGAGCGAATTCGACACCGCGGGCATCGATCGCGAGCCCAGCAAGTGCGTGCGTCCCTCCAGAGTCGCCGCCTCCCATGTGGTTCTGGAGTGCCGTTCACACACCACCCTGCGCATGGGCAACTCCACACTCGTCTTCGGGCGGGTACTGCATGCCGCCGTCGACGAGAACTACCTCGCCGACGGCCGGCCCAGCAGCGAGCTGCTGCTTCCGCTCACCAAACTCGGCGCCGACGAATGGGGCACCCTGGGCGAGGTCCTGCACCTGAACCGCATCCCCTACGAGGAGCCCGGCACCCACTGACCGGGGGTCACCTCCTTGGCGGGGAGGCGTCACTGCACCCCGCTCTCGATCACCGGCCAGACGTTCCTCCGGGACGGCCCGGTACCGCCGCCCTCCTCCGGGAGTTCCCGCGCGGCACGTAGATGGCCGTGGTGCGTGGTGATGTGCGCCGCTCGCCTGCGACACAGGTCACACCCCTCCATGTTTACGTCGCTTACATCGCCGCCCTAATGTGAACGGTGCACACATCGTAAGTGATCGAGATCGAGATCGAGAGGGGAACTCGGATGACCAGCGAGCTGTTCTCGCCCTTGTCCCTGCCCTCCGGGCAGATGCTGAACAACCGGATCGCGAAGGCGGCCATGGAGGAGAACATGGCCGGCCACGGCCAGCTCCCGGACAAGGTGCTGTTCGGGCTGTACCGGCGGTGGGCCGCCGGCGGCACCGGGCTGCTGATCACCGGCAACGTCATGGTTCACGCCGAGGCGCTGACCGGTCCGGCCGGCGTGGTACTCGACGAGGCCGCGCCGCTGGAGCCCTTCATCGAGTGGGCCAGGGCCGGCAAGGCCGGCGGCGGGGCGATCTGGATGCAGATCAACCACCCCGGCCGCCAGATCGGGTCCGACATGCCCGGCGTCGTGTGGGGCCCGTCCGCGGTCGCCGTCGACCTGGGCAAGCACAGCAGCCGTTTCGGCCGCCCCGTGGCCATGACGCCCGAGCAGATCCAGGCCACCGTGACCCGGTACGCGGTCACGGCCCGGCGCGCCGAGCAGGCGGGCTTCGACGGTGTGGAGATCCACGCCGCGCACGGCTACCTGCTGTCGCAGTTCCTGTCCCCCCTGGTCAACAAGCGCACCGACCAGTGGGGCGGATCGCTGGAGAACCGGGCCCGGATGCTGCTGGACGTCGTCCGCGCGGTCCGCGCCGCCGTCTCCCCGGCCTTCGCGGTCGCGGTGAAGCTGAACTCCGCCGACTTCCAGCGTGGCGGGTTCGACGCCGACGACGCCCGCCAGGTGATCGAGATGCTCGCACCGCTCGGCGTCGACCTGGTCGAACTGTCCGGCGGCAGCTACGAGAGCCCGGCGATGGCGGGACGCCCCGCCGACACACGTACCCAGGCCCGCGAGGCGTACTTCCTCGATCTGGCGAAGGACCTGGTCAAGACCAGCCCACTGCCGCTGATGCTCACCGGAGGCATCACCCGGCGGGCCACCGCCGAGAAGGTCCTCGACAGTGGCGTGGCGATCACCGGGATGGGCACGGCCCTCGCGGTCACCCCGGACCTGCCCGACCGCTGGCGCCAGGGGCGCGAGGCGGACGCGCGGCTTCGGCCGGTGACGTGGTCCGACAAGGCCCTCGCCTCGGCCGCCGGCATGGCACAGGTCCGCCACCAGATGCGCCGCATCGCCCGCGGAAGCCGCACCACGCCCCGCACCCACCCGGCGCTCGCCCTCATCTCCGAGCAGCGCAGGCAGCGCCGGGCCCTGCGCCGCTACCGCGCCTGGCTCTCCGCGTCACAGGGCGCCGCGTAGGCATGCCGCGGCGGAGACGGCGTCAGGACCCGTCCTGCCGAGAGGGAAGCACGCGGCTGTCGCCGTACCGGCGCACACGAAAACTGGGAGGCGCCGGGCGGGCGCCTCCCAGTCGAGGTCAACGGCGAGGAAAGCGAAGGAACTTGTTTCTTTGCAGGAAGTGAGAAGGAAGCCCCTTCATGGCCTCGCCGTGGGAAACGCTAGCACTCAGCCCGGGATCAGGTCGCGCAGATTTTCGGGGGTGATGATCCGCGAGTCCGGATGCAGTCCCTCGGGGCGTTCGAGGCCGATGTACAGCACGGGCTCGTCCGGGACCGGCTCGCCGTCCCACAGGTCCACGGTCGTCGTGTCGCCGGACATCAGGTCGATCAGGTACCCCACCGTCAGCTGCTCGCGCTCCACGATGGCACGCACCACCGTCGACACGGACGCCTGGTTCTCCTCGACCCGGTTGGCCGCCGAGATGCCCTTCAGGTACAGGTGCAGCCACTTCGCGCGCCACCGGCCGTCGTCCCCCCGCTGGAACACCAGCGGCAGCGCCACCCGGCCCACCCCGCGCAGCTCCGACTTCATCCGCACGGTGCGCGGCTCGAACGGCCGGCCCTTCTGCTCACCGTCGCGCAGCATGAAGCCGAAGAACGACTCCTCGACCTCCTCGAAGCCTTCGCCGGCGTAGATGTTGACCTGCGGAACGACGAATGTGCTGCGCACCCGGTCCAGGGACAGGTTGATGAACTCCGAGGCCCCGTCGGGCGCCTCGGTGATGTCGCCCGAATGCTCGCCCCCGACGGCCTTGAGGGACGTGTAGGAGAGCCAGGAGTCGGTGCTGTAGTCGGCGTGGAGAAGCAGCGCCGACAGGTCGTAGTCGGTCCGGTCCTTGGTCTCTTTCCAGTACACGAAGAAGCGCAGCTGTTCGCCGTCGACCGCGGAGACCGACCCGCGCGGCAGTACGCCGAGCCCGGCCGCGGTTGCCCGGCCGCTGAGCGGAAGCGCCACGTCGAGGACATCGGGGTCGAGCAGCAGCCGGTCCGGCACCGGGAGCCGACGGCGCATCTCGGCGTCGAGGGCGGCGATCAGACGGTCGCGGTCGGCGGCCGGTACCGGCGGCCGGAAGTCGGGGGTCACCCAGGCGCGGCCCCGGCGGTTGACGAAGACCCGGAGTTCGTCGCTCTCACGTGCCCGGTTGTGGAGATGCTCGCGCACCGAGAGCACGACCCGGCCGGAGACGTCGGGAGCGACCTGCACCGCGGCGGCCACCACCGCGTCCCGTTCCTCCTGGTCGGCGGCGATGCGCAGCAGGAGGTCCAGGGCGCGGAAGAGCTTGCCGGGAGCGGACTTCAGCAGCTTCACCGCACCGAGGACGTCGAACGCGTCGAGCAGCTGCTCGATCCGGCTGTCGAAGGACCGTGCCTCCTTCTCGCCCCGCGCGACCGCGAACACGTCGGCGGCGTGCGGCCAGCGCGGGTACTCGTGCGGGTGGAGGCGCTCGCCGAGCCGCTTGAAGGGCTCGCGGTGCGCGTGCACATCGGCGAGCTTCGCGGGGTTCGCCGCGACCACGGCGTCCAGACCCGCGAGCAGTCCCCGGCGCAGCGGCCGCGACAGCGCCCGGAACCGGGTCGGCTCCTGCAGCGTCACGTCGCCGCCCGACAGCGCGCAGGCCAGTCGCAGTACATCGGTGACGGTGTCGAGGAGGAGGTCCGCCCCGACGCCGAGCCGGGCCTCGTTGACGACCGCCCGGTTCTCCCGGACCGGGATCGCCTCCGGCTGGGGGCCGAGCGCGCACCGCCCGGCGAGGGCCTTGAGGTCGCGCAGGTCGTCCTCGCCCAGCGGGGTCGTGCTGCCGGCCAGGGCCAGGTACAGGTCGGTGAGTTCGTCGTCCAGGTCGCGGCCGAGATGCAGGACGGTGACCCGGTCGCCCGCCGAGGCGATCAGTTCGTCCTGCGCCGCGAGCAGGTCCTCGTAGGTGTGCTGGTACCGGCCGTAGGTGGGGAGGCTGAGCAGGTTCAGCACCCCGTGCCTCAGCTGCGTCAGCACGTTCTCGCGCGACTTCTCGTCGCCGAGCGCCTTCGCCACGCACTGCATCCAGAACTCTTCGGTGTCCGGCACGTTCGCCGGGAAGTCGATGAAGTACGAGTTGTGCCGGACGTGGTCGCCCGCCATCTCGCTCACGGTGCGCAGCGTCCGCCTGGCGGTGTCCACGACCGCGGCCTCGGACAGCCCCGACAGCCGCTCCAGCAGCTCCGCCGAGAGCTTGAAGCCCACAGACGCCAGCGCCGCGTCGAACTGCCGTGCGGCGATGGCTCCTTCCCCGGCGGAGCCCTTGGGGGAGGAAAGGCGGTGGGTGTGCCGGATGACCAGCGATTCGAGACTGTGCGCCATCCGGGGATGATCGCAGAGGTGTGCGAACCGGTGCACAGGAGTTTTCGTACGCGGTCGATCCCGCCGTGGCCCTCACCCTGGCCGCGGCCCGCTGCTGCTGCTTCGGCTCCGGGACGGGCTGGTCAGGGTCTCGCCTGCGGTGCCGGCCCATATGTCGCGTGCCTCGGCGAGTGGTGCGCCGGCCGGGCCTGTCGCCTTTCGCCGCCGATCCGGTCCGGGCCGCCTGGCGGTCCGGGCACTGAGAGCGAGCGCGGAAGCCGCTGAGATCACACCGCCGAGGACCAGCGCGGAGCGGGGACCGAAGGCGTCGGAGACGACACCGACGAGGGGGGCGCCGATGGGGGTGCCGCCCAGGAGCACGAGGAAGTAGACGGACAGAACACGCCCGCGCAGGTGCGGGTCGACGTGCAGCTGTGTCAGGGCGTTGGCGGTCGTGGTGACGATCACCGCGGCGAAGCCGACGGGGACCAGCAGGGCCATGAACGTGCCGTAGCCGGGCATCAGGCCCAGCGCGGCCTCCAGTACGCCGAAGGCGACCGTGGCCGTGATCAGACGTCGGGGGGTGGGCGGTTGCCTCCCGTTGGCCGCGAGGAGCGCGCCCACGAGGCTGCCCGCGGCATAGGCGGCGGAGAGGCAGCCGAAGGCCGCCGCTCCGGAGTGGAAGACGGTGATGGCCAAGAGGGAGATGGTGACCTGGAAGTTGAGTCCGAAGGTGCCGACGAAGGCGATGAGCGTGATCGGCAGGAGTAGTTCCGGAGTGGTGGCGATGTGGCGGAAGGCGTCGGTCAGGCACTTGTCGCCGGGTTGGCGTCGGCCGGGGTGGCGGAGTTCACCGGACGGAATGGTGGACAGCCCGTACAGGACTGCCAGGTAGGAGACCGCGTTGACCAGGAATACCGGGCCGGTACCGACGGCGGCCACGGTCAGGCCCGCAGCGGCGGGCCCGAGGATGCGGGCGACGTTGAACTGGGCGGAGTTCAGGCTGACCGCGGCGGCCATGTGCTCGCGGGCGACCAGTTCCGGTATGAGGGCGTTGCGGGCGGGACTGTCCACGGCGGTGGCGGTGCCGAGGGCCGCGGCCAGGACGTAGACGGACGCCAGGCTCACCGTGCCGGTGACGGTCAGGACGCCGAGCAGCAGTGACTGCGCCGCCATGGTGGTCTGGGTGATCAGCAGCAGCCGGCGTCTGGGGTAGCGGTCGGCGAGGGCGCCCCCGGTGAGGCCGAACAGGGTCTGGGGCAGGAACTGCAGTGCGGTCACGATGCCGACCGCCCTGCCGCTGTTGCCGGTCAGCTGCAGTACCAGTAGGTCCTGGGCGGATCGCTGCATCCAGGTGCCGATGTTGGAGGTCAGCTGGCCGAGCAGGTAACGGCGGAAGGCCCGGACGGTGAGGGCGGCGAGCGCCGAACCGTGCTCCCTTCCGCGTGGCGGGCGGCACTGCAGGCTCATGTCGGCCGGCCCGCGTACGCGTCCGCGACGGGCGCGTCCAGGTCGTCGATGTGGTGGAAGGTCGGGTGGGGGTGCATGAGGAATGCGTGGTGGGAGATGTTCCACGCGTAGGCACCGGCCATGGCGAACGCGATCCGGTCGCCGATCCGCAGCCGGTCGACCATCACGCGGCGGGCCAGGACGTCCTTGGGTGTGCAGAGCTGCCCGACCAGTGTCACCGGCTCGCCGCGGACCTCCGGGCGGTGCCAGGAGTGGTGCCAGGACTGGTCGGGGATGACCTCGAAGGGCTGGTCGTGCTGTTTCGCGGCCGGTGTGCGCAGGTGGTGGGTACCGCCGCGCAGGACGGCGAACGCCTGGCTGCGGCTGCGTTTGATGTCCAGGACCTGAGTGACGTACCAGCCGCAGTAGGCCGTGACCGAGCGACCCGGTTCGATCCGCAGCGTGACACCGGGGTGGCGCTCCAGCGTCCGGCACAGCCCGACACCGAACGCGGCCCAGTCGAAGACCTCGTCGGGACGGGTGTAGTCGACGCCCATCCCGCCACCGATGTTGACCTCGGCGAGTGCGATCCCCTGTTGGTGCGCCCAGCGGTCCGCCCAGGCCATGACCTGTGCGACGAGGGCCAGGTGAGCGCGTGCGTCGAGGCCGCTGGCCACGTGGAAGTGCAGCCCGCGCAGCCGGATACGGCCGTCGTCCGTGATGATCTGCAGGCATCGGTCCAGGTGAGCGGGGTCCAGACCGAAAGGGCTGGGACAGCCGCCCATGACCAGGGAGACCGAACGGAGCATCACGGGTACGTTGACGCGCAGCAGCACGTCGGCCGTGCGGTCGCCCAGCACGGTCGTCAGCGTGCGCAGCTCGTGTTCGCTCTCGACATGCAGGCGCTCCACGCCCGCGTCCAGGGCCCCGGCCAGTTCCACCGGGGTCTTGCCGGGGCCGCCGAAGGCGATCCGGGCTTCGGGAAGGAGGCCGCGGATGTGGCGGATCTCGCCGCCGGACGCGACCTCGAACCCGTCGACGTGCTCCGCCAGGGTCTGCAGCAGACGGGGGTCGGAGTTGGCCTTCGCCGCATACAGCAGTTCGACGCGGCGGGGCAGCGCGGCCCGGACGGCGCGGACGTGCTCGCGCAGGCCCGGCAGGTCGTAGAGGTAGGCGGGCAGGTCGTCGTCGGCCAACTGGCCGACGTGGTGCAGAAGTGCGGGCCTCACAGCATCACCTCGCGGGGGAAGTCCGCGCCGAGCGGGCTGGGCAGGGGAACGTAGTGGGCGTGCCGGTCGGCCTGGCGGGCCCAGCGCAGCAGGAGGTTGGCCTTGGCGGGCAGCGGGACGCCGGAGAGCAGGGCCCGCAGGCGGGGCGGTTCGCCGGCGCTGCGGGCGTACGCGTCGATGCGGTCACGGACCAGGCCCCACAGCGCGGGTTCCAGCGCCGGCCGAAGGTCGGCCAGGGCGCCGAGCACCTCGGCGACGTGGTTGACCAGCAGGCAGTACGCGACCCGGTTCCAGCCGCGTTCGGCGTCGTAGGTCAACGGCCCGCGGACGTCCTCCGGCAGAGTGGACAGAAACCGCTCGTGATGACGGGGCAGGAGCTTGGTGCCCTCCAGGTCGCGGAACAGCATCTGCGCGGGCATGCCGTCCGCTCTCACGCCGACGACGACGTTCTGCAGGTGGGGTTCCAGGACGATGCCGTGTTCGAAGTACGCGGCCAGCACGGGTGGCAGCAGCAACCCGAGATACGCCTCCCACCAGGCCAGGAGGTCTCCGTCCCCTCGGGCCAGCAGGTGGGAGACGTGGGCCTGGCTGGTGGGGTACTCGTCCGCGATCGCGGCGGCGAGCAGCGGCGTGACGCCCGGACGGAGGTGGGGACGCAGGCCGGAGCGCACGATGACGCCGAAACCCTCGACCAGGTCGGTGTCGCCGCCGGCGGCGACTGTGCGGTAGCCGGGCTCGGCGAGCAGCGCGCAGCCGGGGAAGCGGTCGGCGAGCCGGGTCATCACGGGCTGGACCAGCCGGTTCAGGGCAACGGCACCCGACAGTTCGTAACTGGCGTTCTTGCGCAGGCAGTTGGTGATACGAACGTTCAGGCTGAACTTCAGGAAGGTGTCCGCGTCCGGCTGGTAGAGCGTACGCACCGACGCGGTGGGCACCCATTCGGGCCCGCTGACGCCCGCGTCCACGACGGCGCCGTCCGCCATCGCCGCGCGCAGCCCCTCGTGACCGCACAACAACCGGAACTGCCAGGGATGCACCGGGAGCGTCACGTAGTCCGGGTCCGCCGGCGGAAACAGCCTGTCCAGCTCGCCCGACTCGCCTTCCTCCCGCACCAGTTCGCGGCGTACGGCCAGGTGGTGCAGGCGGATGCGGGCTCCGGTCTCCGGTCCGTACGCCAGCCAGTCCGCGGGGTCCCCGGTGCGGGCCTTGGGCGTGGGGTGGAAGCGGTGTCCGAACACCAGCGCCTGCTCCGAAGCGAGGTAGAGGTCCGGTTGCGGTGCCGGACGGGCGCGGTGTTCCAGGGTGGTGCGGATGGTCTCGTGGCTGTCGGCGACCTGGTCCAGGAACTCGTCGTTGGCCGTGCCGGTGCGCAGTTCCAGTTCCTCCTGGACGTAGCCGGCCAGTTCCCGCCAGTCGACAGCGGCCCATACGTCGTCGTGGACTCTTTGGACGGGGCCCTGGAAGCGGTGGGCGCCGATCATCGAGACCCGGCGAAGTCGGGCCCGCAGCAGAAGGTCCCGGTGCGGCAGGCGCAGCAGGAGGTGGTCGTGGTCGACGGTCACCTGGTGCTCGGGGGCGGACACCTCGCGGACCAGGCAGTTGAGCAGGGTGTGGGCGGTGACGGCGTCGGCGGTCTCGTTCGGCTGATCGGTCTGTGCCGCGGTGGTGGTGCCGGGCGCGATGGCGGAGGTGGTCATGGGGTGGCTCCAGTGCGTCAGAAGTGGCGGTACCGGGTGAGGGGATTGGGGACGGGAATCCACAGGGCCTTGCCGGGGTCGTCGGCCAGGCGCATCGCGATGGTGGCCTTCAACGGCAGGGTGTCCCCGAAGAAGACGGCCTGGTCCCCGTGGTCCGGCAGTTCGGCGTACGCCCGGCGGCCGGCCTCGGCCACCGTCTCCCACAGCGTCCCGGGGTCGATGGCGCGGGTGCGGGCGAGGACGTCGACCAGTTCGCTGAAGACCCCGCTGAGAAGCGCGCCGAACAGCTTGGTGCGCAGCGCGTCCATGTCGTCGCCCGCCCGGGTGCCGGCCAGGGGTGGCAGAGTGAATCCCGAGGCGGCCAGCCTGCGCGGGCTGACCCGGACCCCGTCCAGGTCCCGGTAGAGCACGCGTACCGGCTTCCCGTCCCGGAGGACGACCAGGGTGTTCTGGCCGTGGGCCTCCAGCGCGACTCCCATGGACAGCAGGGTCAACGCGGGCGGCAGTACCAGCGTGGCGAAGTCCCGCAGCCAGCACACCGGATCACCCGCCACGACGGCGGCGCCGGTCGCGTGCACCGCCGTCAGCGGGACAGCGATCTCACCGTCGCCGAGGTGGGAGTCGGTGGACTCCCTGAGCATCGCGGACAAGCTGTCGGACGCTCGCCCGCCCACCCGGACCGCGCCGCCGCCCAGCTCACGGAGCGCCCGCAGGTTCTCACCGAACCCGGCTTTGTCGACGACGGCCGAGACCAGATCCGACAGGGCCGGTCCGTCGGCCACCTCCGCCGGCGAGATGGTCCTCCGATAGTTGGTGACCTGCACGTCGAGGGCGGTCTTGATGTGACAGCCGGGCAGGTCGGCCACCGGTGCGAGCGTACGCAGCGACAGCAGCGGCCGGGCCGGGATCGTCCGCCCCGTCACGGCGAGGTCGCGGTGGCGCGCCAGTACGTGGTCCCGCTGCCAGGGGTGGACCGGAACCAGGAACGTATCGCCGTCCCGCAGCTCGGCCGGCCAGGTGCCCGCGCTCTGCCAGCGGTCGGCCGGGACGGGCAGCAGGGCCAGTTCGACCACCGGGTGGTGTTCGGGCCCGTAGGCCAGGACCTCGGAGACGGACATGCCGGTACGGGTACGGCAGCACGGGTGCTGCGGGTGACCGTCGACCACCGCCTGCTCCGCATCGGCCGAATCGCGCAGCGTGCCCGGCCTTTCGGGATTCGCGGCGCGGGCCAGCGCGAGGTTGACGACGCTGTTGTCCAGCTCGGCGGCGAGCCGGCCTACGGCCGATCCGGACAGGCCCAGCCGGGCGAGGAGTTGCGCTGGCCCGCGAACCGGCCCCGCGGGCCCCGACACGGTGAAGTCCTCGGGCGTCCGGGCGAACCGCTGGGCACACGCGTCAGGCGCCGTGAGCCGGTCACCGCTGCGCAGCGTTACGACGAGTGTGTCCGCCTCGCGCTGCCGGACGGCCACGCCGGGCAGCGGCTCCCGCGCGAGGGCGCCCCACAGCCGCCCCAGGACGGTGGCCCGCGCTCCTGGGAAGGCTGCCGCGAACGGCTCCGCCAGATCCGGGCGCACCCGCCGCAGTTCGTCGATCGTCGTGTCGGGGGTACCTGAGGGCATGGCGAATTCCCGGAAGTCGAGTGGTTTTTCCAGCACGCGGCGGACCTGGACCGGACCGCCCATCGGACACTACGGGAAGGCGTGTAAGCGCCAATCAAGCGTAAACACAGGTGGTTTCCGTAAAACCCCGCGACGAAAACCCGGAGACGCCGGAAAACCGGGTCGCGCATGAGTGTTGCCGCGACCTTGTGACGGCCGCACAGCCAGGGCCCACAGCAGGGAGCAGTCATGCCTGCCATGCGGCAAGCCACAGGTCATGGGCTACTTCCGGCTGCCCGCAACACACGCTTCCGCAGAATCACGGCGAGCCCGGTGTTCTGTTTCTTAACCATCTCCTAACCAGGAGCTGGCAACACACTGGATGTCCTGGCACGGCCCTCGTCTGCGAATGCGCCATCCGGCTGAATTCCGCGCGCGCCCATCGACGACCTCGTGCGTGCCGCCGTCACACGAGAAACCCGGAGGGTCACTGATACGAGGGAACAGTGCGGCGGTTGTACAACGCGGCAGGGCTGCTGTTTGTGAGCCTGTCGGCATGCATCTGCTGCTGATCGAGGACGACGACCGGGTGGCCGAGCCCCTGCTGGAGGGACTGGGCCGTTTCGGGTTCACCGTGGAACACGCGCGAACCGGTGCCGACGGCCTGTCCGCCGCGGAGCCGGCGATGGTGCTCCTGGACCTGGGGCTCCCCGACATGGACGGCATCGACGTCTGCCGGGAGCTACGAGCCCGCTCCGCGGTCCCGATCATCATGATCACCGCGCGGGATTCCGAGGCCGACCGGGTGCTCGGTCTGGAACTGGGCGCGGACGACTACGTGTCGAAGCCGTTCGGTGTCCGGGAGCTGGTGGCGCGGATCCGGGCCGTGGCCCGCCGGACCCGGGCCGTGCCCGGCGACGCGGGCGATCCGGTCACAGGAGCCGCCGGCGGCCGGGACCTGGCCGGTGCGGCCGGCGCCCAGCAGATCGGTCCCCTCAGCGTGGACCGCCGAACCCGTCAGGTTCGCGTGGGCCGGGTGCCGATCGCCCTGGCTCCCAAGGAGTTCTCGCTGCTCGTCTGTCTCGCCGAAGATCCCGGAGCCGTCTTCTCCCGCCAGCAGATCCTCGACACGGTGTGGGAGCCGGACTATTTCGGCCCCACGAAGACCCTCGATGTGCACATCGCCGCCCTGCGCCGCAAACTGGGCGACCCCTCCTGGATCGAGAACATCCGCGGCATCGGGTTCCGTCTTGTTCCGCCCGCAGGTCCCGGCCCGGCCCCGGCCGCACCGGATCAGCCCCGCAGCGGCGTCCGATGACGCGCCGTCTGCTGCTCAGCTACCTCAGCCTCATGGCGCTCGTCCTGCTGGCCCTGGAAGTTCCCTTCGGCTTCGTCTACGCCCGCAACGAGCTGAACCGCTTCTCCCACACCGCGGAGCTGGGCGCGGTCACGCTCGCCTCCGTGTGCGAGGAGAAACTCGAACACGGGCGGGCGTCGGACCTGCCGGAATTCGCCCGCGACTACGCTCGGCGCACCGGCAGCAGTGTGGTGATCACCGACCGGGGCGGCACGGTCCTCACCGACTCCGCCGACACCACCGCCGCGGGCACGAACCTCTCCTCCCAGCCGGACATCGCCACCGCCCTCCACGACCGGCCCGCCACCGGGATCCGCGACGACCTCGTCCCGGGCGTCAAGGTCCTGTTCGCAACCGTGCCGGGCGGGTCCGGCGACACTGTCCCCTGCGTCGTCCGGACCCTCTACCCGCTGACCCCGATCGCCGAGAAGGTGCATGCCACCTGGGTCGCACTCGGCGTCGTCGGCCTGGGCGTGCTGACGGTGGTCGCGCTGATCGGTTTCGCGCTCGCCCGCTGGATCACCCGCCCTCTGCGGGCTCTGGAACGCGCCACGACGCAACTTGCCGACGGCCGCCTGACCGACCCTCCGGCCACCGACCGCGGACCACCCGAACTACGCCGGGTGACGGCCGCGTTCACCCGCACGGCAACCCGGCTCCAGCACCTGCTGCACGCCCAGCAAGCCTTCACCTCCGAGGCATCCCACCAGCTCAAGACGCCCTTGACCTCCCTGCGGCTGCGGCTGGAGAACTTCGAGCCCCACCTCGCCGCCTGCGCCCAGGACAGTCTCGGCGACGCGATCGACGAAGTCGCCCGTCTCAGCCGCATGGTCCAGGGGCTGCTCGCCCTCGCCCGGCTGGAGAACTCGGCGATCACCCCGGAGATCGTGGACCTCGACGCCGTCGTCGCCGACCGCGCGGCCATCTGGACAGCGTTCGCCGGCGATCAGCGCGTCGGCATTGCGGTGTCCGGCACGAAAGTCGGGCAGGTGTGGGCGGTCGCGGGCGCACTCGAACAGATCCTCGACAACCTGCTGTCCAACGCGCTGAGCGTCTCCCCGCCCGGCACCACGATCACCCTGGCGACCGCCACCGCGACGGCAGACGACGGCTGCACGGTCGAACTGCATGTGATCGACCAGGGCCCCGGCATGACCGAAACCGACCGGCAACGGGCCTTCGACCGCTTCTGGCGTGCCGCCGACGCCCGCCACGACGGCACCGGCCTGGGCCTTTCCATGGTCCAGCGGCTCACCCAGGCCGGCGGTGGAGACGTCGCCCTGAACGCGTCGTCAGATGGCGGCCTGGACGCCGTCGTCAGGCTGCGGCCCGTGCCTGCGGCCCGCGCCCGGCCCCACTCGGCGGCCCATCGCAGGACGCCACCACTGCGCGACAGCAGCGCGGCAGACGACCGGCCGGTCACCGGGACCGTCTCGGGCGGAGACGCATGACCGCCTTACCGGACGGCGGAAGTGGCGGCCGGGATGTGGGCGGAGGTGATCGTCATCGGCGTGCCGGTGACGGCGATGAGATAGCTCCCCGGCCCGTGGCCACCGGGCATCGCGCGGAAACCCCCCTCGGGTTCCACTCGGTACTCCGCGGAGGCGTGCGGGGCCAGCACGGTGGGACCCGAGGCGATCGTCCACCAGTTGGAGGCGCCCTGGCCGGTACGGCTCGCGAAGTGCGGCTCAAGCGCCGTACCGGTGGTGTTGACGGCCCGGACGTCGATGGTGGTGACACCGACACGGGACCCGTGCCTGGCGAAGTGCGGCGCGAGGCTCATGCGCAGAGGCGGCGGGCTCGCGGCGGCGATCACGACGCACGCGAGAGCGGGAGCGAGCAGCCCGGCCGCGACGACGGCCTTGGCGCGACGGCCGGTGAGGCGGGGCAGGCGCGGCTGCCAGGCGGTGGCGAACGCGGCGGCCGGGACGGTGGCGGCGGCCGCCAGCCACAGCGGGGTCATCATCAGGAAGTAGCCGTCCTGGGAACGCGTGGCCAGGTAGAAGACGCCCCACGGGAGGACGGTGAGGGCCGGGCCCAGCCGTCGGACGAACAGCAGCGTGGCCGCGAGCAGGCCGAGCAGGAGCAGCTGGCTGCCGTAGGAGTAGTAGTCGAGGCGGCTGCTGCCGTCGGTGAAGTAGTAGGAGATGCCCATCACGCCCTGACCGTGCAGGATCGCCTTCTGCTCCAGGGGCAGCAGGATTCCGTTCAGCCAGGCCGGGAAGTCCTCGACGGCGAAATACGCGTTGACGGCGGACCAGGTGAGGGCGGCTGTGGCCGTGTAGCGGGCGGTGACCGCCAGGGCGCGCCGGGGGCCGAGTTCGCCGCGCCGGACGGCGTACAGGCCGATCAGGAGGAACGGGGCGAGGAACCAGGCGAGTTGCTGGGCGGCGCAGGCGGCGCCCAGACAGGCCGCCCGCAGTACGCCCCCGAAGTCGAGGCGGCCGCCCTCGCCCGTGCTGGGCCAGCGGACCACGACGGGGATGAGCAGCGCGAGGGCCGTGACGGCCGGATAGCCGGCGTAGGCGTAGTGGGGCAGGAGACCGAAGCCGAGGCACACGGCCGTGCCGGCGGATCGCCAGGGCGCCGGCAGCAGGAACCACAGCAGGACCGAGGAGGCCAGCAGCGCGACGGTGGGGATCAGGGTGGCGGCTGCCGTCGATTGGAGGACGGCGTGCACCGGTGCGGCGAGCAGGGCGGTCAGCGGCGGATAGCCGTACGTGTAGTCGGCGCCGCCGGACATGGTCTTGGTGATCCCGACACCGTGCGTGGCGAACAACCAGGGCCACGGTTGGCCGTAGACCGGACGGCCGTGCAGGATCTGGTTCGCGGCCTGGGAGGTCAGTGCGGCTTCGTCCGTGCCCGCGTGGTCGAGCAGGTAGCCGCAGATCACCAGGGCGACGGCGGTGACCAGTACGGCCGCGTCGACCCTGATCAGCGCCCGTCGGCCGCGTACGAGGAGGCTGAGGACGGCGCAGACGAGGATGGCGGCGTAGCAGACGGAGATGACGGCGGCGACCGGCGGGCTCGACGCCATCGCGGTGGTCCAGGCGGCGCGCGTGCCGATGAACAGGCTGATCGTGGCCACCAGGGTCATGCCTCGGTGCCACTGCTGGGGCCCGGCATCCGGGGCAGCGAGGGCTGGGGCCCGGGTCGGGGGCGGTGCCGCCAGGTGCGTCGCGGTGCGACGGCGGATCTCGACGCCCATTCCGCCACGATGGGTGTCAGTCAAGGACTGCCTCCTCTGTCTCGCCTCCGTCGGGCGGCACCCACATGTGCCGAGTCGGAGGTTCGCCCGACCGCCCCGGGCACGGGATGCGCGCATCCACCGTTCAGGGCGGGGACGAATGGACGCCCCTGCTCGATCATCTACAGTTCATCTGACGTCTACAAGGCTGTAGTCGGTAAGCGGTTTGCGTGAAACCGTTCAGCGAGAGGACGGCGCAGTCGGTGTCTCGTCCTGGCCGACGGGCAGGAGCAGGGTGAACGTGGCCGGGTGCCGGCTGGTCAGGGAGAGCCTGCCGCCGAGCGAGACGGCCAGGTCACGGGCGAGGGCCAGGCCGATGCCCGTTCCCTCCCCGTCGCCGGTGCGGCCGCGGTCGAAGAGCCGGGACGGCTCGCCCGTCACGGCGCCCTCGTCGCTCACGTCGAAGGCGAGGGCGTCCGCCAGGTCCCGCACCGCCACGCGGACCGTGCCACGCCCGTGCACCCGGGCGTTGTCCAGCAGGACGCCCAGCACTTCCGACACGGACGCGCCCGGAACGCGGACGTCGGCCGGCACGTCCTGGCCGGCGCACTCCAGGCGCCTGCCGTCCTGGGCGAAGAGACCGTGCCACCGTTCCTCCGTCTCCCGCAGCAGCTGTCCTACGGCGATCGTCCCGGCGGCGGGGCGAGCCGTCTCTCCGGAGCGGGACAGGCGCAGCACCTCCTCCACCGTGTGGTGCAGGCGCTCGGTGGTGGCCAGCGCCTCGGCCAGCACGGGCCGCAGCCGGGCGTCGTCGTCCTGGGCGAGTCCCGCTTCCAGGGCGAGTTGCAGGCCGGTGAGCGGGGTGCGCAGCTGGTGGGAGGCGTTGGCGGTGAAGTCCCGTTCGTGGCGCAGGAGTTCGGAGAGGCTGTGCAGCATCTCGTTGTGCGTGCGGGCGACCTGGTCGATCTCGGCGACGCTGCTCGGGGCGGCCCGTGCGGTCAGGTCGCCCTCGGCCACCGCCCGGCAGTGGCGGGAGAGGTCCTCCAGCGGCGCGGCCAGCGCGCGGGCCTGACGGCGGGCGACGAGGACGGCGACGGTCAGCGCGAGCGCGGCCACCCCGAGCAGCAGCGTCCAGGCCGCGACGACCCGGTTGCGTACGGCGGCTGCGGGGGTCGAGGCCCGTACGACGCCGATCACCTTCTCGGCGTGCGAGACGGGCACGGCCACCACCAGGTCGGCGCCCGCGCGGCCCCGTACCGCCGCACCGCCGAGTGCCTGGCCGACCGGGGTGTCACCGGGCCGTGGGCCGCTGCCCGCGCGCAGTCGCAGCTGAGGGTCGTACAGGCCCAGACGCCCGCCGGCCGGGGGTGCGGGCAGTTCCACCGGGTCGCCGGTCACGAAGTCCGGGCTCACGCGTACGGCCCCGGCCAGCGCCGACCGTTCCAGGGTGTCGCGCTGGTCGGCGTACAGGGACGACCTGATCGCCAGGGCCAGCGGGACGGCGAGGAGGACGACGGCGACCAGAGCGGCGGTCAGGGCGACTCGCACCACGCGCTGTCTCATGCCCTCATCATGCGCGCCGCTCACCTGGGCGGATGCGCCGCGCCACACGCTTTTGCCGTCGTCTAACCCTCGGCGGGCGGGGCGTTAACCGGCCGTTTCCTAGCGTCGGTGCCATGACCGTCCGGTCCGAGGCTCCCCTGGAGGGCAGTGGCCATGGCAGCACACCCAAGGACGTACGCGGTCGTCGGGCTGACCCTCGTGGCGGCGGTGACCGCCGGCTGTTCCGGTTCCGGGTCGCACGCCGGCTCCGGTGGCCCGGCGTCCGGTTCGGCCACCGTCAGCGGACAGCACAAGCCGGCGCCCACCGAGTCCAACCCGCCCGGTGACATCCCCGACAACCAGGTGTACGTCTCCTACCGGCCGGCCGGCGGTTCCTTCACCGGCTTCACCCTGAAGGTGCCCGAGGGCTGGGCCCGTACCGGCCAGGGCGGCACCACCGCGTTCACCGACAAACTCAACACCGTGAGGATCACCGCGGTTTCCGCCTCGGGCGCGCCCACGGTCGGCTCGGTCACCAACACGGTCGTACCCCAACTCCGCTCCCAGGTAGCGAAGTTCGCCTCGCCCAAGGTGAGTGAGGTGACCCGGCACGCCGGCCGCGTGGTCCTGCTGACCTATCAGGGCGACTCGGCGAAGGACCCGGTCACCGGCAAGGTGGTGCGGGACGCCTTCGAGCGGTACGCGTTCTACCGCGCGGGGCACGAGGTGGACCTGACCCTGTCGGGGCCGGTCAAGGCCGACAACGTCGACCCGTGGCGCATCGTCAGCGACTCCTTCGCCTGGCGGTGAGCGCACCATGCCCGACGGAACACACACGGGCGGCGTCGCCCATGACGTCCTCACGGCCCGCGAGCTGTACCGCTTCTACCGGGCCGGGGACGAGGAGACACTCGCGCTGCGCGGGGTGTCGCTGAGGGTGCGGCGCGGTGAGACGGTCGCGGTCGTGGGCCCGTCCGGCGCCGGGAAGTCGACGCTGCTGGGGTGCCTGGCCGGACTCGACGAGCCCTCCGGCGGCGAGGTCCGCGTCGACGGCGTACGGATCAGCCACCGGCCCGAGACCGAGCGGGCCCGGTTGCGGGCCCGGCACATCGGCGTCCTGCTGCAGACCCGCAACCTGCTGCCCCACCTGAGCGTGCGGGACAACGTCCGCCTGCCCCAGCGGGCGCGGGGCCGCAGGGCCCGCGTCCCGGCCGGGGAACTGCTGGCCCGGGTGGGGCTGGCCGACCGGGCGCACGCACTGCCGCGCCAGCTGTCCGGCGGAGAGCTGGCGCGGGCCGGGCTCGCCGTCGCGCTGGCCAACGCGCCCGCCGTCCTGCTCGCCGACGAACCGACCGGTGAACTGGACGGCGAGACCGAGCAGTTGGTCCTGTCGATGCTGCGGGAGCGGGCCGCGGAGGGGTGCGCGGTGCTGATCGTCACGCACAGCCGGGAAGCGGTCCGCATCGCGGACCGGGTGATCACCCTGACGGACGGGAAGGCCGCCGAGGCCCGGCGGCAGGACCGCGAGGAGGCCCCCGATGCCGTCGGATGAGGTGCTTGTCAGCTGTGCGGACGCGGCCCTGACCTTCGGCCGGGGAGCTCAGGCGGTCGTGGCCGTGCACGGGGCCGACCTGGAGATCCGGGCCGGGGACCGGCTCGCGGTCGTCGGCCCCTCGGGGTCGGGCAAGAGCTCGCTGCTGCACCTGCTCGCCGGGCTCGAACAGCCCACCAGCGGCACCGTCACCCGGGCGCTCGGGCCGTACGACATCGGCCTGGTGTTCCAGGGCGACAGCCTGATCCCTGCCCTGGACGTGGCGGAGAACACCGCTCTGCCCCTGGTCCTCACCGATCGTCCGGAGGGCGAGGCGCGACTGTGCGCGCTCGCGGCACTCGCCCTCGTGGACGCCGCCGACCTGGCCGACCGGCTCCCCGAGGAGATCTCCGGCGGCCAGGCCCAGCGGGTGGCCGCCGCCCGGGTCCTGGCCCAGGCGCCACGCCTGATCCTGGCCGACGAACCCACCGGCCGCCTCGACCACGCCACCGGCGCCCGTGTCCTGGACGCCCTGCTGACGGCCGCCGACCACACCGGCGCGGCACTCGTCGTCACCACCCACGACCCGGCCGTCGCCGCCCGGCTCACCGTCCGCCGCGGCATGCGCGACGGGCGGCTGCTCGCACCCGAGGAGGTTCCGTGACCACCGCCCGGGCTCAGGAACCGCACCGGCACCGCACCGGAACCCCGCCGGCCGCCGAGGAGATGCCATGATCGCCACCTGGGCCCGCGGGCTGGCCCGCCAACGCACCGGACGGCTCCTGGCCGCCCTGACCGGCATCGCGCTCGCGGTCGCCCTGGTCGCCGCGCTCGGCTCCTTCCTCACCGCGTCGAAGGCGACCATGACCCAGCGCGCCGTGCGCTCGGTCGCCGTGGACTGGCAGGTCCAGGTGCAGCCCGGGGCCGACCCGCACACGGTCCTGTCCCTGGTGGCCGGGGCCCCGGGCACCCGCACCGCCCTGCCCGTCGGCTTCGCGCACACCAGCGGCTTCACCGCTCGCGTGCGGGGAAGCACCCAGACCACCGGCCCCGGCATGGCCCTCGGCCTGCCCGACGGCTACCGCGCCCGCTTCCCCGACGCCGTCCGCACGCTCTCCGGCGCGTCCACCGGTGTCCTGCTGGCCCAGCAGACCGCCTCCAACCTGCACGCGGCCCCCGGCGACACCATCGGCATCCAGCTCCCCGGTGCCGGTCTGCGCCAGGTGAAGGTGGACGGCGTGGTCGACCTGCCCCAGGCCGACTCCCTCTTCCAGACCGTCGGCGCCCCCGGCCAGTCCCAGCCGACCGCGCCCCCGGACAACGTCGTCCTGCTGCCCGCCGCCGGCTTCGCCGCCCTCACCCGCGGCGCCACCGGTGTCACCACCCAGATCCACGCCGCTCGCGACACCGCCCGGCTGCCCTCCGACCCGGCCTCGGCCTACTCCGCCGTCACCGGCGCCGCCCACAACCTGGAAGCCCGCGCCTCGGGCACCGCCCTGGTCGGCAACAACGTCGGCGCGGCTCTCGACTCGGCCCGCCAGGACGCCCTGTACGCCCAGATCCTCTTCCTCTTCCTCGGTGTGCCGGGCGCGGTGCTGGCCGCCGCGCTGACGGCTGCGGTCGCCTCGGCCGGCGGCGAACGGCGCCGCCAGGAACAGGGGCTGCTGCGGCTGCGTGGCCTGCGACCCCGTCAGATCGCCGCACTCGCCGGTCTGGAGGCCGCCCTGATCGGCCTCGCGGGAGGGCTGGCCGGGCTGGGCATCGCCGCCCTCACCGGCCGTCTCGCCTTCGGCACGGCCTCCTTCGGCGCGAGCACGGCGACCTGGTCCGTCTGGTACGCCGTCGCCTTCGTACTCGGAGCCGCGGTGGCCGCGTGCGCCGTCCTCGTCCCCGCCCTGCGGGACCTGCACACGGTCACCGTGGCCGACACCCGCAGGCAGGAGGACGTACGCCCGTCCCGGTCGCCCTGGTGGATGCGGTACGGCCTGGACTTCGCCCTCCTGACCGGCTCGTGGCTCGTCTTCCGCGCCTCCTCCGGCAACCAGTACGCACTCGTCCTCGCGCCCGAGGGCGTCCCCAGCATCTCCGTGTCGTACTGGGCCTTCCTCGGCCCCGCCCTGCTGTGGATCGGCGCGGCCCTGCTGCTGTGGCGCCTCAGCCTGCTCGCCCTCGCCCACGGCCGCCCCGCCCTGGCCCGGCTGGTCCGGCCGCTGACCTCGACCCTGGCCGGGACCACCGCCGCCGTCCTGGCCCGGCGCCGCCGCCCGTTCGCCCGGTCGGTGGTCCTGCTCGCCCTCGCCGTCTCCTTCGCGATCTCCACCGCCGTCTTCAACGCCACCTACCACCAGCAGGCCGAGATCGACGCCCGGCTGACCAACGGCGCCGACGTCACCGTCACCGAACCACCCGGCGCCCAGGTCCCGCCCACCGCCGGGGCAGCGCTGAAGATCTCCGGCGTACGGCACGTCGAACCCCTCCAGCACCGCTTCGCCTACGTCGGCTCCGACCTGCAGGACCTCTACGGCGTCCGACCGGACAGCGTCGCCAGGGCCACCTCGCTCCAGGACGCCTACTTCGCGGGCGGCACCGCCGACCAGCTCATGCGCCGCCTCGCCCAGCGCCCGGACAACCTCCTCGTCAGCGTCGAGACCGTGAACGACTTCCAGCTCTCCCCCGGCGACACCGTCAACCTGCGCATCCAGGACGCCCGCACCAAGTCCCTGCGCACGGTCCCCTTCCACTACGCCGGCATCGCCAAGGAGTTCCCCACCGCCCCCAAGGACAGCTTCTTCGTCGCCAACGCCTCCTACATCGCCAGGGCCACCGGCGACGACTCGACCGGCGCCTTCCTCCTCGACACCGGTGGCACGAACCAGCAGCGGATCGCCGACCGGCTGCGCCGGCAGCTCGGTACCCGGGCCACCGTCACCGACCTCACCCAGACCCGCGGCACCGTCGGCACCAGCCTGACCTCCGTCGACCTGGCCGGCCTCACCCGCATCGAGCTCGCCTTCGCCGTCCTGCTCGCCGCCGGGGCCGGCGGCCTGGTCCTCGCCCTCGGACTCGCCGAACGCCGCCGCACGTTCGCCATCGCCACCGTCCTCGGCGCGCAGCCGCGGCACCTGCGCGGCATGGTCCTCTCCGAGGCCCTGTTGCTGGCCGTCGGCGGCCTGGCCGGAGGCGCCCTCATCGGCTGGGCCCTGTCGGAGATGCTGGTCAAGGTACTGACCGGCGTCTTCGATCCGCCACCCGCGGTCCTCTCGGTCCCCGGCGCCTACCTGGCACTCACCGGGGCCACCGCCGTCGCCGCCGTCCTGGCCGCGGCCCTCAACGGCATCCGCGGCAGCCACCGCCCCGCCGTGGAGGAGCTCCGCGACCTGTGAACACGGCGTCCATCGACGACGAGCCCCGCACCCCGGCCGCTCCTAGGCTGTCGACCATGCGCACGCCTGCCACACCGGACCGCAGCCGACTGCGCGTCCTCGTCGTCGAGGACGACGACACCATCGGCCGCCACCTGGAAACCGGCCTGCGCGGCCACGACTACGCGCCGACGTGGTGCCGCACCGGAGCGGGCGCACTGGCGGAGGCCGGGCGGGCACCGTACGAGGTACTGCTGCTGGACCTGGGGCTGCCTGACATGGACGGCCTGGACGTCGCCCGGCAGCTGCGCGCCCGCCTCCCCGACCTGCTGATCGTCGTCCTGACGGCACGGACCGACGACATCGACATCATCGCCGGGCTGGACGCCGGCGCCGACGACTACCTGGTCAAGCCGTTCAGCCTGACCGTGCTGCTCGCCCGGCTGCGGGCTCATCTCAGGCGGCACGCGGCGGCCGCGCCGGCCCGGGAGCCGGTGCGGCTGGGCGATCTGGTCGTCGACGTGACGGCCCGGCGCTGCGCCTTGCTCGGTGTCGAAGTCCCGCTGCGGGCCAAGGAGTTCGACCTGCTGACGGTGCTGGCCGAGCGGGCCGGCGAGGCGGTCTCGCGCGAGACGCTGATGGCCGAGGTGTGGGACGAGAACTGGTTCGGCTCCACCAAGACCCTCGACGTGACGTTGGCGGGCCTGCGCCGCAGACTGACCGAGGCGGCACAGGCGGACGGGCGGCAGGCCCGGCTGCCCCGGATCACCACGTTGCGGGGGCACGGGTACCGGCTGGAACGGCAACCGGATCCGCCGAACTGAGCAGGTGCGCACGTTTCGCGGCCTTGCCGTCATCACCGTGCCGCCCACCAGAGGCTTCCTGGTGGGCGGCACAGCCGGCGTGTGGCTGTCAGGCCGAGACGAGGCGGGCCAGCAGCGCCTGGCCGTCCGGGACACCGAGCCCGGTGCAGGCATCCCAGCCGGGCGTGGCCGCGAAGTCGCCGATGTCTCCCAGGGTGATGTCACGGAAACCGGCCGGGCTCACCCCGGGTGCCGCGCCGTCGTACAGCACGGGCTGGAGCATGCCGAGCGGGTGGCCGAGCGCCTCGGCGAGACGGACGGTCAGCGCGGCCCAGAGCGGCGCCACGGCGCTGGTGCCGCCGAAGATCTCGTCCTGGCCGTGGATGAGTACCTTGTATCCGGTCCGCGGGTCGGCGTCAGCGGCCACATCGGGCACGCCGCGCCGGCGGCCCTGCCCGTTGCCGCTGGGTACGCCGACGTTCGCCTGCCAGCTGGGCTGCTTGAACGTGCGGCTGACACCGCCGCCGGAGGCGGACCCGTTGCCGTCGTTCCACACGGTCTCGGACGTGACGGTGCCGCTGACCGGGTCGGCGTCCAGGCGCGTACCGCCGCAGGCGAGAGCGCGAGGGCTCGAAGCGGGGAAGTCGGTGTGCGGCTTGCCCGTCTTATCGCCGTCGCTGCTGCCGTTGTCACCGGCGGCCACGCAGACGGTGACGCCCATGGCGGCGGCGTCGGCCAGCGTGGCGTCGAGGGTCGCGCGGCCCTGGGCGGTCCACAGGTCCTCGCGCTGGCCCCAACTGATGCTCACCGCCGTGGGGGTGGGATCGGCGAACACCGCGGTGCTGATGGCGTCGGCGAAGCCCTGCGCGCTGTTCTCCGCGAAGTACACGACTTGGCGCGCGCCGGGCGCCAGCGCGCCGATCACCTCCACGTCGAGCATCACCTCCCCGTCGGCGGGGTCACCCGGGCTGTTACTGCCGTTGCCCACCTCGACAACGTCCACGAGCGGTGCGGGGATGCCCAGTTCGGCGAAGTACGCGTCCAGGTCGCCTTCCGGTATCCCGCCGCCGAGTTCGACGACGCCGATCGTGTGACCGCTGCCGTCCGTTCCCTGGGGGAAGCGGTAGATCTTGCCGAGGTCGACGGGCGAGTACGACGAGAGGGCGGCGTGGGCCTCCATGCGCTGGATGTGCGGGCGGGCCTGCGGCCGGTTGTCCAGACCCGTCACGCCGATCACCACGCCGTCCCACTCGGGCAGGATGCGCAGGTCGCCGGACCGCTGCCGGTGCTCTACCATCCGTCCTTCGTCCGCCGGGTCGGGGGTCGTGACCATGGTCAGCGAGTCGGGCTTCACCACGGACCGCAGCTGACCGACCGTTCCGGAGATCTTGACCCGGCGTGAGGCCGGATCCACCAGCGTCACCGTCAGCCCGTGCTGCTCTGCCGTCCGCTTCACCATGTCGATGTCGGCCGGGTCGGCGCCGTAACGCGCCGCCAGGTCCTCACGCGTGATCGTCTCAGGTCCTTCGACGAGATCATCCGGGATCTCGGCGCGCCGGCGCAGGACCAGAGTGACCTCGATGCGTTCTGAATCGCTCACCGCTCCGGTCGAGCGCGCATGCGCATGCGCGGTGCGCTTACTGCCTCGGAGGGGGACCAGTCGCGTTTTGTCCATGATTTCGAGCGTTCCACCGATGCGGGCGGTTCGCATCCTGTGCCTTTGTCAAGCGGTGCGCTCACGGCCCGACCGCCTGCGTGCCCTCGCATGGTGGGCCCTCGCCGATTCAGGCTGCCGGGACGTCCCGCAACTCGCGAGGAGCTGAGGGTTACTGAGTTCTGCGGGTTGTCGTCGGCCGATGGGCGAGCGTGAGCCCGGTGCCGTGTGCCCACCGCAGCCTCGTCGCACTCCAGCCGAAACTTCCGGGCAGTCGACTCCCGGATCCCGGCGGCCATCACGGTGGACGGGCTGGCGCCTCGCTCGGTCGGGGGGCGGCGCCCCGCTTCTGCGCGCGTTCGGCGGCGCGGACGATGTTGCGGGCCATGCCGCCGAAGACGACCGCGTGAAAGGGCGACACGCTCCACCAGTAGAGCTGGCCGAGCAGTCCGTGCGGGTGGAACAGGGCCCGCTGCCGGTAGCGGGCACCGCCGGCACCCTCCGCGTCGACGTACATCTCCAGCCAGGCCAGGCCGGGCAGCCGCATCTCGGCGCGCAGCCGCAGCAGCCGCCCGCGTTCGATCTCCTCCACCCGCCAGAAGTCCAGCGAGTCACCGACCCGCAGCCGCCGCGCGTCACGTCGTCCCCGGCGCAGGCCCACCCCGCCGACGAGGCGGTCGAGCCAGCCGCGCACCGCCCAGGCCAGCGGGAAGGAGTACCAGCCGTTCTCGCCGCCGATGCCCTCGACCACCTCCCACAGCGCATCGGGAGCCGCATCGGCGTGGCGTTCGCGTAGGTCGGTGTAGAGGCTGCCGCCGGCCCACTCCGGGTCGGTGGGCAACGGGTCGCTGGGAGCACCCGGCACGGAGGCGGAGGACCATCGGGTGACGACCTGGGCGTCCCGCACGCGCTGCAGCGCGAGGGAGACGGCACGGTCGAAACCGACCGGGTGGCCCGGCGGGCTGGGTACGTACTGCTCGATGTCCCGTTCCCGGCACACCACTTCGTGGCGCAGCGACTCCGTCAGCGGGCGGGCGATGGCGGCCGGCACGGGGGTCACCAGGCCGACCCAGTGACTGGACAGGCCGGGTGTGAGCACCGGCACGGGCACGATGAACCGCCGGGGCAGCCCGGCGACAGCGGCGTACCTCCGCATCATCTCCAGGTAGGTGAGCACCTCGGGGCCACCGATGTCGAAGGCGCGGCTGACGTCGGGCGGCAGGCCGGCGCACCCCACCAGGACGCGCAGCACGTCCCGCACGGCGATCGGCTGGATGCGGGTGCGCACCCAGCGCGGCGTGACCATCACCGGCAGCCGCTCGGTCAGGTAGCGCAGCATCTCGAAGCTGGCCGAGCCGGAACCGATGATGACGGCGGCCCGCAGCACGGCCGTCGGCACGCCCGAGTCGAGGAGGATACGGCCCACTTCGGCGCGGGAGCGCAGGTGCGGCGACAGTTCCCGCTCGGGCACGCCGGCCGGGGTCAGCCCGCCCAGGTAGATCAGGCGGCCGACGCCGGCCCTGCGGGCCTGCTCGCCGAAGACATGGGCCGCCTGCCGGTCGGTGCGCTCGAAGTCGCGGCCGGCGCCGAGCGCGTGCACCAGGTAGTAGGCGACGTCGACGCCCGCCATCGCCGCCGCCACCGAGCCCGCGTCGGTGACGTCGCCCGGTACGACCTCCACCCGCCCGGCCCACGGCTGGTCGCGCAGCTTGCGGGGCGTGCGCACCAGGCAGCGCACCCGGTACCCGGCGTCCAGCAGCTCCGGCACCAGCCGCCCGCCGATGTAACCACTGGCACCGGTCACCAGACAGGTCCTCGGACCCGTGGCGGCGGTTCCGTTCACGTTCGTCGTCGTCCCGGCCGTCTCGTCCGCCACGCGAACCGCCTCAGTCGTCGCCCGTGCGCCCGCGCGCCCCTCGCCCCGATGCCTCTACGGTGCCGCCCGCCCGTCCGGACACGCCGGGCGACTGCGCCATCCGGGTGACGCGGAGCTCCCGCCGGTCGCCGTCGAGGTCGGGCAGCCGGTGCCGTTCGCCGTGGTGGCTTCGCGGGGGTGTCGAGCCGGCGGCGGCCATCCGGCCGTCAGACCGACTCGCGGACCACAACCCGACCCGGCACCGGCGCCAGGCCCTCGGTGTCGACCCCGCCCGCCCGGAGGGCCCGTACGAGGACTCGCTCTCCCTGATCGAATCGGGCCTGCTCAACGAGTTCGGTGTCCGGCACGTCGGCATCAGCGGCTACCCGGAGGGCCATCCCGCCATCGCCGAGGACGTGCTGTGGTCGGCGCTGCGGGACAAGAGCGCGGCGCTGGCGGCGCAGGGCCTGGACGGCAGTGTCATCACCCAGTTCGGCTTCGACGTGGATCCCGTGCTCGCCTGGATCGAGCGGGTGCGCGGCATGGACATCGCGCTCCCGGTCCGGATCGGTGTTCCCGGACCGGCCGGGGTACGGCGCCTGATGTCCTACGCGGCCCGCTTCGGCGTCGGCACCAGCGCCACCATCGCCAAGAAGTACGGCCTGTCCCTGACCAACCTCATGGGCACCGCCGGCCCGGACCGGTTCCTGCGGGCGCTCGCCGAGGGCTACGACCCCGCCCGCCATGGCGAGGTGAAGGTCCACTTCTACACGTTCGGCGGACTGCGGGCCTCCACTGAATGGGCCGCCCGGTTCAGGAAGGAGATCGAGGCATGACGCTCGCCCAGGACAAGGCGTCCCCCTCGGCAAGGAATACCAGGACGCCCGGTCACCAGGCCGCGCTGATCGTCCAGGGCGCCGACTCCACCGGGATCGTCTCCGCTCTGGCCTCGGTCCTCAGCGGCCACGGCGCCAACATCGTGTCCCTGGAGCAGTATTCCGACAACCCGCAGGGCGGCGCCTTCTTCCAGCGCACCGTCTTCACCATGGACGTCCTTCAGGCGGCCCTGCCCGCGCTGAGAGCGGACCTCGACGAACACCTCGTCAAGCGGTACGGCCTCACCTGCACGCTGCGCGACCTGTCCGTCCCGAAGCGGATGGCGATCTTCGCCAGCAGGTCCGACCACTGCCTTCTCGACCTGCTGTGGCGCCACCGGCAGGGCCAACTCCCGGTCAGCATCCCGATGGTGATCTCCAACCACCCCGATGTCGCCGAGGAGGTCCGCTCGTTCGGAATCCCCTTCTTCCACGTGCCGTCGATGGGCCCGGACAAGTCGGCGGCCGAGGCCGAGCATCTGCGGCTGCTCAAGGACAACGTCGACTTCGTGGTGCTCGCCCGCTACAT